>NZ_JAHPTH010000005.1:0-212452 GCF_025514195.1 Acinetobacter sp. WU_MDCI_Abxd143 | reverse complement strand
GGACAACAAATGGTTTATGATCTTTTGGATATTAATCAGCTCACTGGTCAACCGATCAAACA
Source organism: Acinetobacter sp. WU_MDCI_Abxd143 (assembly GCF_025514195.1). Taxonomy (NCBI): domain Bacteria; kingdom Pseudomonadati; phylum Pseudomonadota; class Gammaproteobacteria; order Moraxellales; family Moraxellaceae; genus Acinetobacter; species Acinetobacter sp. WU_MDCI_Abxd143. Next base: position 212,390 of record NZ_JAHPTH010000005.1, on the reverse strand, counting down.
CATGCTTTTGAACCCAAAAGGTGTATTTGAAGAAGTAAATGGACAAGAAAAATAGCTTTTTGAGGATATTAACGGATTCGAGATTAGAGACAAGCTGATTTAAAAGTCATCTTATATTTATATTCGTTGAACAATGAGCTTTTATTTTCGTAAAATACTAAGAAGTGGAAAACATATTCGTAAGTTAAGTAGCACTGACATCATAGAGTTGACTAATTTTATTGAAAATTAAAAAGAACACTTGGATGTCTATAAAATTATATTAAATAACGTACTGGGTAAAGTAATAGACTCACCCTAATAGGCAAGTCTATTAAACCAAAAACTATTTAAGGTTCTTATTGACCTCTTTAAAGATAGTTTCAAATCTTGATAAAGTAGCTTCTGAAAGGCTATTAACAAAATCCTTATTACTAGCAAATTCTTTTGCAGGTAAATAATGATTAAATCTATTCTTTTTAATAACTTTATTAATTTTTGATAATATATCTTCAATTTCAGTACTTAATTCTTCCACCTTAATTTCAGCATGGGTAGATGAGAGAGAAATATTAAAAAGTTGCAGATATTCATCAATAGTAAATATATCTTCAATATCAGCTTTTTTTCTATTATCCAAAAAATCATGGAAAAATTTTATATTTTTATCAGATATAATTTTTTGAATAGTTAGACTATCAAATCTTGCCTGAGACTTTTGGTCAGTAAACGAATCTAATAGGCAGAAAATTGATAGTTTTGAACCTCGAAGTAATGAAATAAAACTAGCAACTTTATCTAAACCGCCTGTAGGCACAATTGTAATATCTTCATTTAAGCCAGTTCGTTTATTCGCATTCAAATATTCTGAAATTGTGGTCAAGTATAGTAAGTCTGAGACACCTTCTACCAATAGATTTTTTTTAGAAATAAATAAATTCTGTGCAACATCATACCCTAAAGCAGCTTGTAAAGGGAAAAGTGTATTAGGGTCTTTTTGTTGAATACTATCACTAACGATAGAGCTATCGGAGTCACTAAATACCGTTCTGACCCGATTTAATTTCGTTGTTTCTACCATGAAAGGTGAGTGAGTTGTATAAATAACTTGATACTTATCAACCAAACTTTCTAAAAAACGTAGTAAATCTGCTTGAGCAGTTGCATGCAAGTTAAGGCCTGGCTCATCTAAAAGTAGAATATATTTTGAATTTGAATCAGCCTGAATTTTGTTAAACCAAACTAAGAATGAAAAAAACCAATTAAATCCTTTACTTCTATTCTGGAGAGGTAAAGAAACTCTCGTTTTCGAGTTTTTTACACGGATATCTAAGACATGTTCAACAATATTTGTATCGACCGTTGTAGCACTGCCATAACTTGTATTTACTTGCCTTTTAGCAGTAGCTGTTTTTTTATCAATTTTAAATTCAATATTTAAGTTCTGATTTGCAGACCAATATTGAAATAATGTGTCAGAAATCAAAGCCTCAGTTGCTTCTAATTCAGCAATAAAGTCTTCGAAATCGTCAGCATTAATAAGTTCATTCACATTAATTTCGGATAAATCTAACAGTGCCTTTGCTGTTTTTAGATCGTCCGATAGATCAACATCATCATCTAAAAAACTTTCTAGAATAATTCTTGATGGGAGCTGATAATATTCATCATAGTAAATAAATTTTGGTAAATGTCTTTTTATTAAAACACTATATGTATATCTTTCAATAAAAGACATCCATGTAGAACTTTTGAAGAAATATTTCCTTAAAGGCTCTAACCTTTCGGTTTCATCTGGGAACTTCTTTAATATTTGATCAAATTGCTCTTCCGTTGGAGCCAACTTCAACTCAACTTTTATATCATCACCAATATCAGATAAATTTAAGTGTTTTAAAAATAATTCAAAATTTATCGATACACCACTTATTAAGGTAGATGAGTCGCCATAAGAACTTGTTAGGGTGATTTCATTACTTCCTTGCCAAGTTCCTTTACCTAACCTATTTTCGATTAAGCCAATTAATTCATCTGAAATATGATAAGTGCAAATAATTGCTTTAGGTTTGCTATCCGACCTACTGATACTCTTTAGTTCTTTTCGTGGATAGTCTAAGGTTTCGTTAAATTTAAACTTTTCATCATCTTCAAAATAATTAGTTTTAGCTAAACATTCTAAAACAGAAGTTTTTCCCGATTCATTCATTCCTACTAAAACAGTTATATCTTCCTCAATGTTTATTGATTGAGGAGTTGTAAATGACTTATATTTTAATATCTCAATATTTTTAAGTTTAATCATTAATATGTCTCCCTAAAATTAAATATATAATACTGATAAAGATTAACAATTTCATTGTTTCTAAGCTTACTATGATAACTCGCAAGAAACAGTTTTAATGGATATTGGGCATCACCCACTGTTTCATTGATTGAAGTAAATTTATTAAAGCCGCCATCAAACCAAGCTCCAACTTATAAAGTATTTTTATCACTTAAATTTACAAAATCTTTAGAAGTCTTTCACTAAAAACCTTATTCCGCTTTTTAGTTTTACATGACTTTAATAAAAAAAGACTACCTTATGGTAAAAATAAAAAGTTAAACCACCTAATAATTTACTTTTCAAAATCAATCCGAACTTTTTTTGTTCATTGGCTCATTCAAGTTAGCAATACTTAGTCCATACTTATAAGCATTGTATTGCCACACTACAAACTGTTCTAACAACATAGCGTTTTCTTTTTCCAATCTGGCATTCTTAGCTTCCAAACTCTCAATTCTAGCTTGAGCAATTTTCAAGCTTGCAGGAAGCTTTTGCTGTTTTGATTTCAATATTTTTAAAGCTGTTGGAGATTTTTTTCCTAGATCATAAGCGTTCTTAATTCTTGCAAATTTCTGTAGTGTTTGACGAGTTGGTGCAGGTATAAGTTCTAGTTGCACTTCAATCGCTTTGCATAATCGTTCCCACGTTAACTTTTCATTTGGTGACCAATAATCCAGAATTTCAACAATATCTTGTACATTCTGGTCTGTTAGATGCTGTGCCATTTTAACTCCATAAATCCAACGATAAAGAGTCATGCAAAACTTGCTGTTCTTTATGCTTTTTACGTTGGGTATTCACAATAGTAGGAAGACGCTTATGACCTGCTCTTTGATATGCCAAATCAAGATGTGTCACATCTTCAAAAGGAGGGAGGCTCAAAGGTGTACCATAAGGAATGCTTGGATCATCCAATAGTGCAATCATCTTTTCACAACGTTTAATCGTTAGTTCTCTCATCTCCAACCAGACTTTTGCACCAGTAACATTCTTACTAACTGCCTCCTTATCCTTTACCCATAGGATTTTTTCTTTTTTTAGTCGATCTTGAAGCCGCTTTTTCTTTTCTGCATCACCTTTGATACACACATGTTCGGTACAGTTGAGACAGTTTCTATATTTTAGACAGGGTTCATCAATATATGAATGTGTACAAAGTCCAAACTCAGTAGTGTGCATGGACAATGTTGTTTTGGTATTTAGCTCCTGTAGAGTGCGAGGTGTAGAAATCTGAAATGTAAATGTACTATCGGTCTTTACTGTACCGACCTCATTTTTCTGCATTTGGATTAAGCCATAATTACGATTTTCAACCGTGGTATGGTCATATACTCGATTTTGCTTCATATCAGCTCGTCCTGACCATTTAGCGAGTAATAAGTTATCCATTCCATTCGTATTTGCTATGGTATTCAATAAATGCCGAAATTGATGAGTTGTCATACTGTAATTGCCATGTCCCCACCGCTGAAAAATAGATTGCACATTTGATAACTTATCTTTTCCACGTAGCTTTTTTTTGGTTGGAGATAAATCTTCACTTAAAGTACCAATCTTCGGCATCCATAACTCTGACAATATAGTTATTCTATTAGAATGAAATTGGTTTAAAAAACCACAAAATAAAGCTTCTGACCATTTAACCTGAACCCCATTACCAGTCTTAAAAGGAACATAAGGAAAACCCTTCGGTAATCTATTACGCAAAATTATATTCAAGTCCTCTAAACTAACTACATAATCCTCACTTGGTATTTTCCTAGTGCATAAAAAATGCAAAGCTGAATCCCGTGCTTGTACAGTAGATGAATATAAGGATTCATCAAATCCCATCGCTCTTAAAACCTCTGCACGACTAAGTAACTTATCATCAGCAATATCAGGGCAAAGTTCATGTCTAGGAAATTTATCACTTGTCTCAATTAAATATGCTAAACGTCTTGGCTTTTCTGACATCTTAATCAAACGCTGAATGGCTCGTTTGACTGTTGGAATCATGACACTTGGGATATATTTAATATCATATCCATAATTTTTTTGTGCATACCATCTGATACCTAATACTTTCTCAATATTAGAGCTATCTGTTAGAAGACCTAAATTGCTCTTAGAAAACGTTTGAACTTCTTCCTCATGGATACAATTATATTTTAGAAAAAACAGCTCTGATGCACGTTCAGGCGCAGCTAGAAGCAGACTTACAGCACTGGTGACAAAAATATCTCTATTTGACAACTCTGAATCTTTTCGTGAGAAAATATCAGCTAATGCAAAAATCGCATCCTCATTAGGAAGTTTAGATTCCCTATGTTGCTCTGACTCCTCATCTAGCACAATTGACTTATCAGCTGGTTTTTTAATTGGATTTTTCCATTCTGGTAAAGCAACTATTTTTAATTTCCGAATGAAATCCAATAGAATTTTTAATTGTCTGCCTACATGATAAGCAGAACTCGCTTTATAGTTTACCTTTGCATTTTCAGCAGCCAAGTCAAAATCAGCAATAACCAATTTAGTTAAATCAACTTCACCATATCGGTCTAAGCATATTTGTTCTATTGCCCGAATTGAAAGAATTGTATCTTGGGTTTTTAACTTTTTATTAATTCTTTGATACTTAACATATGCCTTGGCAAATTCCAGAATTGAATGATGCAACAGATTTTCTGGTAATCTATCTTTGGATGAAATACCAGTTTTGATAAAGTTTACTTCGCCTTTCCAATAATTCTCATCAAATCTAATATCTTCATTTAATTCTGATAACTGTTTAACAAAATCAATAAACTGCTTTATTTCGGAGTAAGGAGATTGGATTTTGTCAGATGGAAAATATATTAAATTATCCATGATTGAACTCCTTACAAGCATCAATAACTTGCTGAACGGCAATAATTGTTCGGTCATTCACGGCAGCGACTTCAAGACTACAACCCATCGTAATTAGATCATCTCGTTCTTTAATTAATTGCTCTAGAACTAGATGATGAGGGGCATTTGCCCAAGGCATAAACTTGCTACACAGATAACATGCGATTGGTGCATAATCGTTACAGTATTGATGTGTACCACATGAGCCGACATCACAATTCTGTTCTACACAAGAAATTCGGTTAGCATCTTTAACTTGTATGTGAGCCTCAGCCTCATCCTTTACAACTCTTCCTTGAAAAGCATCTGCATATTTGCGTAAGTTCTCATCCATAATGGAAGAGATTTGTTGTGCAATTTCAGGAACACTTTGTACATAGCAGTGTGCATTCTGGGTATCATGATGATCTAACAGCTTTGCAATAACATTTACGCCTGCTTTCTGTCGAGCAGCATTTGTTCCAAGCGTGTAACGAAACCTATATGCATTAATGTATATTGGTTGACCAGTTTCCCTAGAGCGGATACCGAGCTTGCTTACCGCCTCTTTTAATAATTGGGTTAATTCATTGGTCGGCATATGAATGATTTCGTTTGTCAAAATTTCTGAAATTTCATTTTGATTTCCCCAATCCAAATTAACTAACTTCTCAAAATCATAGAATAGTGGTAGCTCTGCAAACTCTTGTTCTGATAGCTCTCGCTTTATTTGCTTAGTTAATTTTTGCTTTAGAATTTGAATATGCTCAAATAAAATTTTTGCAATGCTTTCTCGAATCCCTACTTCACTAAATGCAAATCGGAATCCACTAGCACCTCTAATTTTAGCTTTTGGGATATTAAGTATATGAACTTCTTTTTTATCACTAAAATTATACTTATCAGTCATGTATAGGTCTTTAACCTTTAATCCAGCAATTTGGATTGGTCGTCTACCAGTCGCACAGAAAATACGAATTAAAGCAGCCTCATAATAAGAAATCTTTTTTTCTGCTAAATATTCGTTGGTTCTAGTGATAATTGCTTGAAATTCAAATGGACTAAATGGGCCTTCATCTGGATCAAGGGAAAGAACTGCTGCTCCTTTTTCATTGCCACTTAATCTCCATGAATCCATTAAATCGTAAATTTCATCATCTACTGAGGAATAACCCAAATCATATAGTTTTTTCAAAAAAACTCGTAGCATTGCTACTTTGTATTCATCTTTTTTTGACGAATAAAAATTTTTATAATTTAAAAGGCCTTCAACTGAGAAATGATCTTGCTGTGTAATCTCAACATACTTTGCAATATATTTATTCATATTAGCAGTATGAAAACTTGAGGAATACTGAGCAAAATTACTTAGAGTTAATAGAACATCGTATTTCACATCTTCTTTCAAGAAGTTTACATAATTTAAGTTTAAAGTTGCATTAATATCTAAAAACCATTTGTTATCAAAAATATGGAATTCATATCCTTTGAATGAGATAAAGGTATTTTTTGATTTATCAAAACTATCGACTAGAAGTGATTTATTCATTTCCATCCTCAAATTTTTCTTGGATAATTAAACCAACTTCTATAGCTCTTTTATTTTCTGCACGTCTAGAATATCTTCTCGCACTTTGAGAATTTGGTATCCAACCCATCAGATAAGCACGATCATTTTCAACTTGAGATTCAGTAGTTCTACCTGATGACACTAGATTTTGCGATTTCTCAGAAAATTTATCATTCCAAGTATGTCTAAATGCATGTGCATGTACATTAAATAAAACGGTTCTCGAAATTTGAGAGAAAATTTTATCTAGAGCAGTGATCGAGAGTGGCTGTCCTTTGTGTGATAAGATCAAATAGTCCGTAAGTTCTGCATTCGACACGGTTGATCTATAACTTAAAATATAAGTTTCTAATTTCTTCTTTAGGTTTTGATTAACTGCAATTGATCTACTTCTAGTTTTAACCAATGGTTGATACAATCTAGAATCACTCCCATCGTGAGCATTACGTCTTATAGTAAGATATACAGTGCCATCTTGATGAGATGTTATATCTGTAATTTTTAAATTCAATAATTCACCTTTACGGCATCCAAGATATAAAAATAAATAGATAATCAGCTCATTTCTATAAGTAATGTAATCTGAAACCCAAATGCGATTCTGAGTATCAGGATCAACTGCCTTTAAAATTTTATGTAATTGCTCACTATCAAAGGACTTATATTCAGACTGAGTATCCATGGACTTTTGAGGTCTACGAGATGTTAAGAAACGTTTTGTACTTGTTATTGCTGATGAATGAAAATACGTCTCTAACCATCCAATATATTCAGCAAAATTAGTTAAACGCCTATATATTAATTGTTTGGACACATAATCCTGAGTAACAACCAGTTTTGCTCTAGATCGCTCTCTGTTATTACTTTTGGGAAAATTTATAATTTTTTTATTTGAAGCCATTCCATCTAATCGACTACGACTGAAACTAGCTAAATTTGCTATAGCTTCGATTTCATTTAATTTCAAAAAATCTTTACTTTTTACCCTTTGTTCCAAGTCAATTCCTAAATTATCTAACAACTGGAAAAGCAACTTAATATCTTCTAAAAGAGCTGAAATTGTATTGATTGATTGACCACGATTTCTTAAATGAATGATCGTATATAAATTTGGGTAAGTCATAGGAACACCATTACTATCCAAAAGAACAGCAAATCGCTCACCACTACTCATTACAAATCTTTTAACAGACATCATGGTTAAATTTAACAAAAAGTCTAAGTATCAAATATAATAAATTAGAAGTAAAAAAATTTACAGAACCATTTCTAGTGTCTGTAAATCTTTAATTTAATTTATTGTTAAATAATAAAAAATATTAAAATTTAACAAAAACCACCCTCAGGTGTGTCTCAGAACGGTAAATCGTCGTCTAAATCAGCTGGTGCAGAAGCCGGTTGTTGCGGAGCTTTAGGCGCGAAACCACCCGCTTGAGGGTTGCTTCCACCATTACCGAAACCACCTTGGTTACCATAACCACCGCTGTTTTGGCCATAGCCGCCACCTTGGTTGTTATTATTTTGATAACCATTACCACCTTGTTGAGGTGCGTTAAAACGTGGTTGATTAAAATCATTACCGCCAGCGAAACCTTGTTCACCTTGTTGACGAGCATCTAACATTTGCATCTGGTCGCCACGAATTTCTGTCGTGTAACGCTCTTGGCCATTTTGGTCTGTCCACTGACGCGTACGTAGTGAACCTTCAATATAAACCTTAGAACCTTTACGCAAGAACTGCTGAGCAATTTCCCCTAAACGGTTATGCAAAACAATACGGTGCCATTCTGTTTGTTCTTTACGTTCACCGGTATTTTTATCAGTCCAAGCTTCACTTGTCGCGATTGAAAATTGGGTCAACGAGCCCCCATTTGGAAAAGTTTTTGTTTCAGGATCACGACCCAAAGTACCAACCAAAATAACCTTATTTACACCACGCATTAGCTGTCTTCATCCTATACATTTCTATGTTTTACTTTATAAGAGTTATGCTTAAATGGCTACCTCTTTACCGAACAACTGCGTTAAATCACGTCGCGCAGCATCATCTAGAGACTGTTTATCGACTTTAATATAAGCAACTTGCTGGTCAGGCATCACCACAACTTCTTCGATACCACGAATTGCTAATAGCTGTGTGGTCCACTCATTCACCTGTTGCACTTGCGGCAATGGCAACACAATTGATGACAAATACCGCGGCTGAGCTAAACCAAAACTAATTAGCAACCATATTATAGCAATCCCTGCTAAGACACTCCATCCAATCGCAGTATTATGTAACATCAATAATTGACCACCTAGTGTGCCACCAAAAAAAGCACCTAAAAACTGACTACTGGCATTTACACCCATAGCCGTCGCTTTTGACTGAATTGGAGCAGACTTCGACAGCCAAGAAGGCAATAAAGCCTCCATCACATTAAATGCAATAAAGAAAATACCTAGACCTGCAAGTAATACATATTTGGATTGATAACCAAATATGAGCAGCAGCAAACCTGCAATAATGCCTGTAATTGCTGTTAAGAAAATCCCGCGCATTTTGCGATATTTTTCAGCAATGATGATGCTTGGAAATGCAAAGAACAGGCTAATGACTAACAGCGGTAAATACACCAAACCATGGCTCGCCAAAGGAATATGCGCAAACTCGATGAGTTGTGAAGGCACATAAATAAACATGGCTGTCAGCAATAAATGCAATGCAAAAACCGAAACATGCAAACGGTTTAAATCACCCATTTGAATGACTTGCTTAAGCTGCGCCATATAGCCTTGCTGATAATTACGATGGTGGCGAGTCACTTTAGGTACAAGCAATAACATCGCAATCGCAATCAAGCCCATAATGGTTGTCACAAAGAACAAACCAGAAATACCGACAAGGCTTGTGAGCCAAGGCCCAAGGCTAAAAGCCACCACAAAAGACAGACCAATACTCATGCCCATTGCAGCCATGGCTTTAGTACGCTGTTCTTCACGCGTCACATCAGCTAAAAGCGCCATGACTACTGCTGAAACTGCACCAGCACCAGCGATAGCACGGCCAATAATTACGCCATAAATCGTGTCAGATAAACCCGCAATTGCACCACCAATCGCAAACAGTAATAGACCAAATACCACAAGCGGTTTACGGCTAAAACGGTCTGCCAATAAGCTAAATGGAATTTGCAAAATCGCCTGGCTTAAGCCGTAGACACCTACAGCCAAACCAATGAGTGCTGGAGTCGCATATTGATATGACTGTCCAACTACAGAAAAGACAGGAATAATCATGAACAAGCCCAACATGCGTAGTGCGAAAATACTACTTAAGGCAAAAGTTGAGCGACGTTCCAAAGCATTCATCATATCAATACACGTTATCAAACTAGGTAAATTATAAGCCGATTCGTTTCTAAAAATACGGAACACCTTATTTAAAATAACGATTTGGGCTTAAAAAAATAAAGAGGCATTTAGCCTCTTCATTCTATCGAACTTTACTGAAAATTAGCTTAAGGCGACTGATGCTCGCGCTTCGAATATTGAATTGAAGCAATGACAGCCCAAACAATAAACGCTACACCAATTAAACCTGTTACCACTTCAGGCACATGTACGCCTGTACCACTTGCAATCATAATGAATGCTAAAGCACCAATTGCATAATGTGCGCCATGTTCTAAGAACACATAAGCATCTAGCGTGCCTTTTTCTACAAGATAAACTGTCATTGAACGGACAAAAATAGCACCGATTGCAAGACCCAGCATAATCACGACAACATCGCTAGTGATTGCAAAAGCACCAATCACACCGTCAAAACTGAATGATGCATCTAATACTTCAAGATACAAGAAACCACCTATACCAGCTTTAACTACACCAGAAGCAGCACCTGATCCATCTTTCATAATGGCATTACCATCTTCATCAATTTCAGGTTCGCCACCTAACATATGACTTAAAACTTCAACGCCAATATAAACTACAATGCCCCAAATACCGGCCATAGTCACAGCAAGGCGCTGCGATTCATCAACATTTGCTGCCATAATTAACATCGCAATTAAAGCAATAAAAACAGACATTGCCGGTACGCTGGCCAAGCTAGAAAGTTTAGCTTCAAGCCATCTAAACCAATGGGTTTCTTTCTCTTCGTCAAAGAAGAAGTTTAAGAATACCAATAATAAGAATGTTCCACCAAATGCTGAAATTTCTGCGTGGTGTGCCATTAAACGTTCAGAGTAAGTTTTCGGATCATTGAGTGCCAATTTAGCCACTTCAATCATTCCCATATCCGCAGTCACGGCAACAATCGCTACTGGGAAAATTAAACGCATACCAAAAACGGCGATTAAAATACCAACCGTTAAAAAGAGCATTTTCCAGAACGGATCCCAGTTACGTAGAACCGATGCATTTACGACAGCATTGTCAAAAGATAAAGAGACCTCCATTACAGCTAAAATGGCTGTAATTGTTAAAGCTTTAAGCATGGTAGACACGCCCGCTTCAGGTCCGTGGGTAAAACCCCAATACGCGGACAGTGCTAAACACACCACCGTAAAAAATATCGAAAATCGGAAATGCTTCATGGATCAGACCTATACCAAGAACTAAATTTAATCTTTCTTAAAACCGCCGCTATTATATCGATAATTAACCACAAAACGATGTTGTTTTGTGCCGTTATTCCCTTTACTTTATCTCTCTGTTTAATAAAGAAATTTGTAATATTCAATTAACTTATTAATCGGATTAAATATTTTCTTTCGATATATCTATCATTCTTATTTTTGTATTTTAAAATTGATTTAAAATCCAGTTTAGCTGTCTAATTTTAAATGGAATGATTTTATGCTTTTTTCTCAAGAACTCTGGCAACGTAATTTAAATTTATATCAAAAAATTCTCGACCTGCCTTTTAATCAGGAACTTGCTAACGGTACTTTAGATAAAGAAGCATTTTGTCATTATGTTATTCAAGATGCTCAATATTTAGTGGCCTATGGCCGTGTGCTTGCCGTTGCAGCTGCAAAAGCTTTCGAGGCCGACGATATTATGCAATTTTCAGATGCAGCTAAAATTGCAATTGTCGTGGAGCGTAGTTTGCATGATGACTTCATGAAAAATTTTGGTGTAACTAAAGAAGAATTTAAAAATACCCCATTAACATTAGCAGGCCACCATTACACTTCATTTTTGACAGCCACTGCTTGGTCTGAAAGCTACCCTGTTGTACTCGCTGCGCTTTTACCTTGCTTCTGGATTTACGCCGAAGTCGGTAAAGATATTGTGAACAAATCAATTCCTAATAACCCTTACCAAGCATGGATTGATACTTACGCAGGTGAAGAGTTCCATACCGCCGTTCGTAATGTGATTGCGACAGTAGATAAAGTTGCTGCACGTTGTGATGCAGACACTTTAGAAAAAATGCATGCTGCTTACACCATGGGTGCAAAACTTGAATGGTTGTTTTGGGATAGCGCCTACCATCAAAGACAATGGTTAGGTTTAGATCATATCTAAATCAAGATGAGGCTTTGACCATTTAATTATTTAAATGGTCAGCCTTAAATTTAACTTTGAAACAACTGCCAACCGTAAATCAAACCTGCCGCGGCCACAACCCAACATAAAGTTGCCAGTCCTAGACAAGACCACATCGACATACGCGTTGCCAGCACATAAACAGCAATTAAATAAATGGCATAGGGAATAAGTGACCATAGACCAAACAGAGCTGTTTTTTGTAACGCCTCCGCCCCTTTTTGCTGAAAAACAATCACGTGAGCAATCAAAGCAAATGTAGGAAAAAGCGGGACTAAGCCTGCAATATAAAATGCCTTACTTTTCGATAAAATCGAAATAATGAGGACAACCCCAGCCCCCAACATACATTTTAAAAATAACGCCCACATGCGCTGATCCTATCTGGTCATTCCAGCCCAAAACGCTGTATTTTGCGCTTTTTAAAGAAAATTAACAGCAACCAATGCAATCAAAGCTGGAACTGCCTGAATATAAATAATCTTTTTGCTGGCAGTTAGACCACCATAAATACCTGCAATGAATACACAGCCTAAAAAGAAATTGGCAAGTGATGTGGCAAATGGTGCATCTACCAATAAAGACCAAAATAAACCCGCCGCTAAAAAGCCATTATAAAGACCTTGGTTCTGTGCCATGACTTTGGTGAGTTTTGCTTTTTCTGCATTATTTCCAAAGGCTTTCATGCCATAAGGCTTGTCCCACAAAAACATCTCTAGTACTAAAATATAGACATGTAATATTGCGATAAGCGCAATTAAAATTTGTCCGATCATACAATTTTCCTTTTTATTTTAAAGATATGAAAAAAGATCAGTCTCTCGACTGATCTTTTATGTGTTAGGGCTTTAACAACACTTTGCCTTGACGAGCACCTTGCGTTGCTCTTTGAGCAGCTGTTTTAATCTCATCAAAACTAAACACCCCTTCTACAGGTAGGATTAATTTTTTCTGAGTCGCTAGCGTTAATAGTTCAACAATCAGTTCCTTTTTACGCGCTGCTGGCATTTCTTTGTTGACCACACTCGCCCAGAAACCTTTTACTGTCGCTTGTTTAAAAATCAAATCACCCGATGAAATCTGCATAGTTTCACCAGTCATACTGCCAAACGAAACAAGCAAGCTATTTTCACTGAGCAGATTAAGCATTTCACCACTTGCGCTGCCACCAATCGAGTCCACACCAGCAATCAGAGGTTGGTCGCCGTGAATTTGTTTAACTTGCTCTTTCCAGTTAGGTTGATCAGTTGCAACAATATGCTGAATACCTAATGCTTGCATCTCTGCAATTGCGTCAGTACGACGAACTAAATTAATGACAGGTAAACCACGTGCCTGCGCAATCATGGCAACCGTTTTACCTACTGCGCCATTCGCCGTGTTTTGAATGAGCCATTGACCCGGTTGAACATTTACAAAGTCCAATAGCATGAGAGCACTAATTGGCATACCAATCAGCTGCGCTGCTGTCTCATCATCAATTTCATCATTGAGCGGAATAAGCCCTTGTGCTGGTGCAGTAAAGTATTCAGCCCAACTGCCATGCACAGCTGCAACTGCAATACGTTGCCCGACTTGTACATGAGTAACGCCTTCGCCCAACGCATCAACAATACCAACTGCTTCACTACCACCAATCGCAGGTAAAGTCGGCTTATAGCCATAGCTTCCGCGTACTGTCCATACATCATGGTTATGGATCGGAGACATGATGGTTTTAATACGTACTTCGCCTGCTTTCGGTTCCGGCTTTGGCATATCCGCCTGCTCTAAAACGTCTACAGGTTCGCCAAAATTACGATGGATAATACTTCGCATGCTTTATTCCTCTATCGGTTTTAAGAGTTGTTGGGTGGTTTCTAAAGCTAGATGTAGATGTGCTTTGTCTTGCGACAATTTTGTGAGTAAAGCAGCACCTAACCATAACTGATACATGACTTGCGCAGTTTTTAAAGGCTCAACGTGTTTTGGAATTGATCCTTCTTGTTGCCCTTCTTTGAGTAGTAGAGCCAAACGCTGCGTTAGTTTGTGCACACCGTCATTGAGAATTTGACGCATATCTTCCGACAAGTCAGAAACCTCGGCTGCCAGTTTCACAATCAGGCAGTTCTCAGCCCAGCTACCGTTTACCGGATCATCAATCCATGCCTGCCATAGAGCCATTAAACGGGCATGAGCACTTTGCTCGCTATGTTGCCAAAGTTGTTCCATACGCACTTTATAGTCAGCCATATATTGCTCTAGCAATGCACAGCCAAATGCCTCTTTCGAAGCAAAGTAGTGATAGAACGAACCTTTAGGTACGTCACAAGCCTTTAAAATTTCTTGCAAACCAACACCGACAAACCCTTTTCGTAGCACCAACTCAAAGCTGGTATCTAAAATGTGCTGTCGTGTGGTTTCACTTTTATTTAATCGTTTCATGCATACATCATAAACAACTATTAGACCAGTCGTCTAGTAAAGTTATGTTGCTGGTTAAAATTTGCTTAGAGTAGAAATCTGAAGTGAGGAATGTTAAAAATACAACCTGCTTAATTAAACAAATTTTGTCGATTGTCGTTTAACCGTCACAATTTGTCGCTTTAAATCATTTTGTACCACTTGAACAATTTTAAATCGTTATCATATATAGGGTCTGTTGTTTATAACCAGTCACACCTCTCTGCGACTGAGCAATCAACACCTAAATTTTCATCAATACATAATTGAGATGTTTTATGAGCCAAAGTCATATCCGTATTCGAGGCGCACGCACCCATAATTTAAAAAATGTGTCCCTCGATATTCCACGCGACAAATTTGTGGTAATTACGGGGTTATCAGGTTCAGGAAAATCTTCTCTTGCCTTCGATACCCTATACGCCGAAGGACAACGCCGTTACGTCGAATCACTTTCGGCCTATGCCCGCCAGTTTTTATCGCAAATGGAAAAGCCTGAAGTCGACTCGATTGAGGGTTTATCACCAGCGATTGCCATTGAGCAAAAATCTACCAGCCATAACCCACGTTCAACCGTCGGTACGATTACCGAAATTTATGACTATTTGCGTTTGCTTTATGCACGTGTCGGCACGCCCTACTGCCCTGAACATGATTTGCCGATGGTCGCGCAAACTGTTTCTGAAATGGTCGATGCGGTAAAAAACCTTGAGGAAGGTACAGCACTTATGTTGCTTGCCCCAGTGGTTCGTGAACGTAAAGGTGAATACAGTAACTTGTTCGAGCAGCTACAAGGTCAAGGTTTTGTTCGTGCCCGTGTGGATGGTGAAATCATTGATATTGATACACCACCAGAACTCGACAAAAAGAAAAAACATACCATCGAAGTTGTAGTCGACCGTTTCAAAGTGCGTGAAGATTTAGGTAACCGTATTGCCGAATCATTTGAAACTGCACTGCGTTTAGGTGGTGATATTGCTGTTTTATCATGGATGAATGGTGAACATCCTGATCGCGTTTTTTCTGCAAAGCACTCATGTCCTGAATGTGATCGCGCTGTTGCAGAGCTTGAGCCACGTTTGTTTTCATTTAACAACCCGTTCGGTGCCTGCCCTGTTTGTGATGGTTTAGGTACACGCAGTCATTTTAGCTCTGAAAAACTGATTCCAAATCCTGATCTTGCAATTAGTGAGGGTGCTATTCGTGGATGGGATCGTCAGCGTCCTTATTATTATTCGATGCTGCAAAAAGTTGCCGATCATTTTGGTTTTCAACTTGATACGCCTTGGAACCAGCTTGATAAAGATACTCAGAAGAAATTCTTACAAGGTACGGGCAAAGAAAAAGTCGATTTAAGCTATATCGACGAACGTGGACGTAAACACACTCGCGTACAACCGTTTGAAGGAATTTTACCGCACCTTGAACGTCGTTACCGTGAAACTGAAAGTAACTATGTACGAGATGATTTAGCTCAATATCTTTCCAATGCAGCGTGTGATGCATGTGATGGTTCACGTCTCAATGAAATTTCACGTCATGTTCGTGTGAAAGACAAGACCATTGCTGACATTACACGTATGTCGATTGGTGACGCTGAAAGCTATTATCAAGGATTAAACCTTGAAGGTGCTAAAGGTGAAATTGCAGATAAAATCTTTAAAGAGATTCGAGAGCGTTTACATTTCTTGGTGAGCGTGGGACTGAATTATTTAAGTCTAGCTCGCTCTGCCGAAACCCTATCTGGTGGTGAGGCACAGCGTATCCGTTTAGCTTCGCAAATTGGTGCAGGTTTAATGGGCGTCATGTATGTCCTTGATGAACCTTCAATTGGTCTACATCAACGTGATAACGATCGTTTATTACAGACCCTGATTCGCTTACGTGATTTAGGTAACACAGTATTAGTCGTTGAACACGATGAAGATGCAATCCGTGCTGCTGACCATATTATTGATATCGGTCCTGGTGCTGGTGTACACGGCGGTGTAATTATTGCTGAAGGTACGTATGATGAATTGGCTAAACATGCTGATTCCCTTACAGGACAGTATCTTTCTGGCAAACTCAAAATTGAAGTGCCAAAAAAACGTACTGAATCACCACGTCCAGATGAATTCATCAAGCTTTCAGGTGCAGCAGGTCATAACTTAAAAAATGTCGATTTAACTATTCCACTTGGTATTATGACCTGCGTCACTGGTGTTTCAGGTTCGGGTAAATCAACACTGATTAACCGTACTTTGCTTCCATTAGCAGCTACACAGCTCAATGGTGCAACAACGTTAACAGCTGAAAAGTTTGACTCGATTGATGGTCTACAACATCTGGATAAAGTTGTTGATATTGACCAAAGTCCGATTGGACGTACACCACGTTCTAACCCTGCAACGTACACAGGTCTATTTACACCAATCCGTGAGTTATTTGCACAAGCACCAGAGGCAAAAGCCCGCGGTTATAGCGCTGGCCGTTTCTCGTTTAACGTAAAAGGCGGACGCTGTGAAGCGTGTGAAGGCGATGGCATGATTAAAGTCGCAATGCACTTCTTACCTGATATGTATGTGCCTTGCGATGCGTGTCATGGCAAACGTTATAACCGTGAAACACTTGAAGTGGGCTATAAAGGCAAAAACATTTCTGATGTTTTAGAAATGACTGTTGAAGATGCTGCTGAGTTCTTTAGCGCAATTCCGGTCATCCACCGCCGTTTAGAAACCTTAACTCAAGTGGGCTTAGGCTATATTCGTTTAGGTCAGGCTGCGACTACACTCTCTGGTGGTGAAGCGCAACGTGTAAAACTTGCACGTGAGTTAGCAAAACGCGATACGGGTAAAACTTTATATATCTTGGATGAACCAACAACAGGTTTGCATTTCCACGATATTGCCAAGTTACTCGACATTTTGCATGAGCTACGCAACAAGGGTAATACCATTGTGGTGATTGAACATAACCTTGATGTGATTAAAACAGCAGACTGGGTTGTCGACTTAGGCCCTGAAGGTGGTTCAGGCGGTGGGATGATCATTGCTGAAGGCACACCTGAACAAGTGGCTGAGGTTGAAATTTCCCACACTGGACGCTTCTTAAAACCGATGTTGAAGTAATAAAATAAAAAGCCGGAAATCATTTCCGGCTTTTTTTATCCCTCAACTACATTCCGGCCTCGGGCTTTAGCCCTTAATAGCGAACGGTCCGCTTTCTCCAAGAGTTCGATCCAATTCGCCGCGCCTATGGCAAAACCAATACTGACAGACACATGCAATTTTTCATCTGAACCAGATAAACAAATTTCTTCTAAAGAAATCCCAATCCGAATTTTCTCTGCTAAAAGACGAGCATCTACAAATTGCACCTGTTCTAATAATATTAAAAACTCATCTCCCCCATAACGAACAATTAAATCAGAACTTCGGATATTTTGCTTTAATTGCTCAGCAATACTCACAATGACGTGATCACCCACAATATGGCCGTATTTATCATTCACCTGTTTAAAACGATCTATATCTATGATCATTAAACAAGTCTGCGTAAATTTTTGAGGGTAACTTTCAACAATTTTTAAATATTCAGATAAAGCTAAACGGTTAGACACACCAGTGAGCGGATCAGTATTGGCAATATTCTTTAATTGAAATTCAAAAGCATCTCGTTGTTGCAACATTCGTTGTAATCGATCAATCGCTTCAAACAAAGAAAAAAATTCCCCTTTTGTGGTGACATTCATCTCATCTGTACAATGATCAGAACTATGCGATAAATCTAAAATTAAAGTCCTTGCTTTAATTAAAGGAGAAAATACTCTTCTTTGAGCATATATCAAGGTAAGTAATGCAGTAGCTAATGAAATTAAAGAAATAAATAAAGTTAAAAAGAAACCATTTCGAGCAATCGCATTTTCTTGAGCGGCAATGACTACACTTTCATTAAGAATATAACTTTGCAAATCAACCACAGTAGTAAATTTATCAACGATTGCTTCCGTTAATTGGGTACCATTTAAATAATATGGCTCCCCCTTTTGGCTTTCTTCTAATAGCTTTTCTACAATCGGTATACCCTTGTCTATAAATTCCGATTTCACTCGGGAATATAACCGACGATATTCTGGAGTTTTTGCTTGTTCAGGCTGCAAGGTATCGACCAAAATCCACAAATATCTAGCTTGATGCTGAGTTTGTAGCGAACGAGCACGATTATTACTTGGAATTTCTTCATTAAAACTTAGAGGGGCAATAATATTAGATGCCATACGCCCAGCCTGATCGCGCATATCAGTCAGAACGATAATGAGTGTAAAGTAATTAGAAATACGGCTATCTTTACTTTTTAACTGCAACATCAGCTTTTGCAGTATTTCCCTACAGTTATCCCATACTCCAAACATCCCTAAAATGGCAGTATCCATTTGAATAGAAGTTCTGGCTCTATATGGGGTTTCACCATAATAATCAACTACATGTCGGGCTTGTCTAAGATTTTCTTTGAAGGTCGTTTGTAGTTCATTGGCTAATGAAACATAACCTGCTTGTTTTAAAATAAGTATGCTTGAATTAATTTGCTCATCGACAATTAAGCGAAATTTTTTTAATTCTTGTTGATTCTTTAATAAATCATCAGGACCACTCGACATCATTTTATTGGCAGGAGCACGTTCCTTAGAAACCTTATACGCAATATCCGCTACCGCTCTTAAACTTTTTATTTCGGTTAGGGCTTGTCTAGTTTTTATATAATCCTGATAGCTTCCCACAATAAGTGGTATCGCCATGAATAATAAGGACAAAATAATAACCAGCATAAAAAAGAACAGTCGATTACTAATATGTTCTGAACGTAATCCTGACATTTCTAGCTGGTACTCCGTAAATGCCCTGCCATTTTTACTACGATATAAATTAGGCTTAAATCCATCCTAGCATTTTAATAACAAGAATTTCATCATTAAACCTTTCTTTTCTCTTTTTAATAATTATACGGGTCCTACCCTTTGTAAGCTTAAATAATAAGTTTAATCGAAAAATTGAATAGTTTTTATAAAAAAACTCCATTTTACAGATTAAGCGTTTTTAGTGATGATAATAAAACATATTTACTTGTCCTCTTGGATGTTTTCTCCCAGCATCCATTGCCCAGCTTCTTTAAGCTGGGTTCTTTTTGATCAACTGTTTTTTAAATAAATTTCACGTAATTCTTATTGTAGTTTTTTAGATTTTCTTATAGATAAAAAAAAGCTCAACCTTGGGGAAAGCTGAGCTCGTAAAATCTGATGTGTCATACACATCGTATCTGGGAAAGCACTTTAAATCCTAAAAACGTTAGGTAGTGAACTTTGCAAATAAATTATGTGATTTATCTCTACTTTTGTAAAGTCGATTAAATTAATCAGGATTAAAACTTTAATCGATTTTTCAATTTAAAATAGAGATTTCTTTTATTTTATTCACTTATATAATAATTAAGAATAGTTAAATTTTTTAGTTAAACTAATTCAAATATTGTTAACTATTCCTCAAAATAAAACGAATTTGATAATAAAATGGCTATTTTTCACCCACATTGTAATCATAGTTATATTTTTGTTAACGTTAAAACCGATTGCTACAATCTATTTTTCCAATCGCAATTGTAATATCTTTTTAACATTTACTTCTCAATTCCTGATGAAATATAATTATTAGCTTATTGTAAATGTTCATTTTTTTATCAGGTTGACAAACTACTTTTCATTTGATTAGTTTTCCACCAATTTTAACATAAGTGTCAAATATCTTTAACATTACTTTTACTCCATTATTGACTTCATAAATTGTTACAATACAATGACCCCAGCTTTATCTCTTGTTAATGCTGGAAATGATTATGAAAAAACTTGGTTTAGCCACTGCTGTATTATTAGCCATGACCGGTGCTCATGCTTATCAATTTGAAGTTCAAGGTCAATCTGAATATGTTGACACAACTGCAAATGATAAAAACTTCACTGGTGACGTTGCTGGTACATTCTATTTAAAAAATGTTGATACCGCTAAGGGTCCTTTAGCTGAAGCAGCTTTCTTGAACCAAGCTTCTAGCGTATCTTTAGGTTATAGCTACCAACAGTATGACCAAAACAACGGTTTAAACTACCACGTTGGTACATACGGTGTTAAAGGTGAGGCTTACGTTCCTACTCCTTACCTTCCTGTATACGCTAGCGCAACTTATAACCACACTGATGTTGATGGTAAAAACGCTATCTCTCGTGATGACAACGGTGACCGTTATGCATTAGAAGTTGGTGCTATGTTGTTACCTAACTTCTTGATGACTGTTGGTTATACAAGCGTTGCTAACCAATTCGCTTTAGATAACTTCGGTATCATCAGCAACGGTATCTACACTGCTGCGAACCAAACTGCTGCGATTCAAGACGACCAAGATGCTGTTACAGCTCGTGCTAAATATGTAGGTCCAATCGATGGAACTAACATGGCAATTGGTTTTGAAGCTGCTGGTGCTTTCGGTCAAGAAAACCAATACGGTTTGAAAACTGACCTTTACTTAACTCCTAAGTTAAGCGTTGGCGCTTCTTTCGTTGGTAACGATGGTTCAGCTGACATCAAAGGCAATGACCTTGGTGAATTCCGTCAAGCTTGGGGTGGTAACGTAAACTACTTCATTACTCCAGCTGTAGCAGTTGGTGCATCGTACATGAAAGCTGACGTTAAAAAGTCTAGCTACGATACACAAACTATCGGCTTAAATGCTAAATTCCGCTTCTAATTTAATTTAGAAATCGAATTAAAAAAGGACTCAATTGAGTCCTTTTTTTTATAGCTAAATATTAACTTCGTACAATATTTAAGAAATATAAATGACGTTCATATTGATCAATAATGTCTTGGATTAAATCTTCTTGCGTCCAATCCATTACATCATAGTTCTGTCCGCCCTCTCTTAAGAAGACTTCAGCCTGGAAATATTGCCCATCTTCGGCTTCAGTACGCCCAATTAAAAAACTTGGTGGCACTGTTTCACGTGAAACAACTTTATAAATAAAATTAATTTCATTGTGATGATCGACCCGAAGCTGCATCCCATCCTCAAGTTGAGTAATTGAAACTTCTAAATGGCGGCGCCTAAATTCATGTTTAATATTTTCAAACGCACGAGCCACTTGCTTTTCGATATATTCTCTTACTTCTTCTTCACTATGAGGATAGTGCATGATTAAACCTAGCCGCTGTTGCCAGCTTCTTGGATTATGAATGGCACGTGGGGTAATACGTGCTTCTTGAATGGCTTGCATTTTCGTGACATCAAGATGCAATGCTTTGATTAATCCCCAACTCATGAACAGCATAACCACAGTAAACGGCAATGCGCTCATAATGATTGAAGATTGAAGTGCAGCCAAACCACCGACTAACAATAAAATAATGGCGAGTACAGCCATCAGTACTGTCCAGAACAAACGCTGCCAAGTTGGTGAATTTTCAGTTTTTGCAGTTAAGTAGTCTGTTACCAATGCTCCCGAATCAGCAGAGGTCACAAAGAATAAAACCACTAAAATGGTAGCCAGAATATTCATAACACCTGACCACGGTAAGTGTCCTAAAAACTCAAATAGAGCAACTGAAGAGTCTTGCTGAACAGCCTGAATGAGAGTGGCTTGATGTTCATGGATAATGCTAAATAATGCAGCGTTTCCTAAAAAGCCCATCCAGATAATGGTAAAGCCTGTCGGGATGAGTAGAACCCCTACAATAAATTCTCGAATGGTACGACCACGTGAAACCCTTGCGATAAACATACCCACAAATGGCGACCAAGAAATCCACCAAGCCCAATATAAAATTGTCCAACCACCAATCCATCCATTTGGCTGATAAGCGTATAAATTGAATGTCATGGTAAAAAGATTAGAGATATATTGACCAGTGTTTTGAATAGTAGTCTGGAGTAAATAAATACTAGGACCAGCAATAAAAACAAAGACTAATAATATTAAGGCTAAGACTAAGTTTAGCTCTGATAAGCGTTTCACCCCTTTATCTAGACCTAAGAACACAGACAAGGAAGCTAAAATGCTCACAAAAATAATGAGTAATACTTGAATATGGGTGCTTTGCTCGACACCGAACAAATAATGTAAACCAGAGTTAATCTGGGTAACGCCAAACCCGAGAGAAGTTGCTACACCAAATACTGTACCAATGGTTGCGAATATATCGATGCTGTCGCCCCAAGGCCCATAAATCTTTTTACCAATCAGTGGATAGAGGGCTGAACGAGTCTTTAAGGGTAAATTATGTCGATAAGCAAAATAAGCCAATGCCAATCCGACCACTGCGTAAATAGCCCACGCATGCAAGCCCCAGTGGAAGAAGGTCACCCTTAATGCTTGCTGTGCTGCCTCAATAGTCTGAGCATCTCCACTTGGTGGATTAACATAATGCATGACAGGTTCGGCAACTCCGAAGAACATGAGACCGATACCCATCCCTGCTGTAAACAGCATGGCAAACCAAGAGCCATTATTATATTCAGGCTGACTATGGTCAGGTCCTAATTTAATCCGACCTATTGATGAACAGGCGATATAAATCAATAAAATGAGAAAGAAAGCAACAGATAAAACATAAAACCAGCTAAATGAATCGGTGATCCATTGTTTTAATTGCTGCGTTAGAAGTTCAAAAGAACTCGGAGCGATCACAACAACTGCCAAAAACAAAGCAATGATAATGACCGTACCAAAAAATACGTTAGGATTAACGTTTGCGAACCAACTTGGTTGTTTGGAAGGCATAACTCCTCCATGTTATTTTAATGAAAAGTGACAGGCATAAAGCCAATAAAGACATTCACAGAATGAACAAAGTTAAATCTTTCAATAGAGAAAGCCGATAATACTTTAGTTAAACTTAAATAATATTGCAGTTACAAAGGTGTAAATAAATTGAAACACCTTCTCCACTATTTGCCTGAATCCTTTTTTGTCGGATGGGCAATGTACTGTAAAGCAATTAAACGCGTGACGATCAAAGCGAGATACATCACACCACAAAACATTTGTAGCATGGCTAAAACGCGTGCTGGTGGACTAAGCGGCATTAAATCAGATAAGCCTGTTGCTGACTGTAAGCTAAAGCTCAGGAACAGTAGATCTAACCAAGTCTGCAAATGATGAACATTGTTTGGATTTTGGAAGCTAGTCGGAATCAATAGCTGACAAATGTTGTAGAGGAATGCAAAGCCCCATGCAAGCAAGGTAAAAACCGCGGCAGCGGCAAACAATTCATCTCTTGTTAAATATCGATCAGCGAACATATAACGAAATAAGCCATAAGCTGCCGAAAAATAAGCTAGTGCTTCACAGCTATGAGCAAAAATCTGGATCGTTAAATTGCTATAACCTAATAAAATAAAGACTGAAGATATTATCGCTCCACTAACAAACGTTAACCCCAAAAAAGTGAACATTGGGGTTTGGCGAATCACCTTAGCAATAATAAGTAAGGCAAGCACTCCCAAAGCCCACGTTATGGTTCGGTAAAATACATCATGAAAAGTCAGCATGGCCAAAATGAGTAAGATGAATTGCACAAGCAGCAACCATGCAGAAGGTAGCAAACGAAAGCTCGCCCAGAACTCAATGATAGAACGCATTTAATTATTTTCCTTTTTCATTATATTTTGGATTATAGGAAATCATACTGTACAGAAAATAGCACAAACAAGTTGTTCTTTATTAAAGAGCTTCTTTGCCTTTAGGTATGAGATAAACAAAAAAAGCCCCGCAGGGCTTTTAATGAGATAGATATTTAATCCATTTTGATTTTAGTGATCTGAAGCACCTGAAGCACCGATACCTGTCATTGAGCGAACGTATTGGGCATCGAATGCAGCTCGTTCTTTTTTAGCTCGTGCAGAGTTATCAGTCACCGAGAAGAACCAACAGCACAGGAATGATAATGGCATCGCAAATAATGCAGGACCATTGAATGGGTTAATTGGTGTATCAGAGATTTTTAAAGTATCTACCCAAACCGCTTTAGATAGAACAATAAGTACTACCGCTGTTACAAGACCAACTACACCGCCAATAACTGCACCACGGGTGGTTAAACCTTTCCAGAACATTGAAAGAACAAGAATCGGGAAGTTTGCACAACATGCCACAGAGAACGCTAAGCCCACCATGAACGCTACGTTTTGCTTTTCAAACAAAATACCCAAAATCATGGCAAAGATTGCTAAACCAAGTGTCGCAATTTTTGACATGCGAAGTTCTGAAGCTGGAGTCGTTTGACCTTTCTTAAATACGTTAGCGTATAAGTCGTGTGAGATTGCAGATGCACCTGAAAGTGTTAAACCAGCCACAACAGCAAGAATCGTTGCGAATGCCACTGCTGAAATGAAGCCCATAAATAAGTCACCGCCTAAAGCGTCACTTAAATGCACGGCTGCCATGTTGTTACCACCAACAAGCTCAAGCTTGCCTGTCATAGCCATTTTCGCAACATCAAGGAATTGTGGGTTGTTTGATACGAAAAGGATCGCACCGAAACCAATAATGAAAGTTAAAAGATAGAAGTAACCAATGAAACCTGTTGCAACTACAACCGATTTACGCGCTTCTTTTGCATCTTTTACTGTGAAGAAACGCATAAGAATATGTGGAAGACCCGCTGTACCAAACATGAGTGCTAAACCAAGAGACAACGCATCAATCGGGTTTGCGGCAAGTTTACCCGGACCCATAATTTTTGCGGCTTCTTCAAAGCTTATACTGTGAACTTTACTGAATACTTCAATTGATTGAGTAAACATGTTGCTGAAGCTAAAACCAACCGCTTTCATCACCATGAATGCCATGAAAGTCGCACCGCTCAGTAACATGACCGCTTTAATGATCTGTACCCATGTCGTTGCCAACATGCCACCAAAAATTACGTATGCCATCATTAATAGACCAACGATGACAACAGCGATGTTGTAGTTCAAACCAAATAGTAATTTGATGAGCTGGCCAGCTCCTACCATTTGAGCAATCAAGTAAAATGCGACAACAACAAGCGAGCTCAAGGCAGCTAAGGTACGGACCGGTTTTTCTTCAAGACGGAATGACACTACATCTGAAAGGTTGTATTTACCCAGATTACGTAAACGCTCCGCAATCAAGAATAAAACGATTGGCCAACCTACCATAAACCCAAGAGAATAAAGTAAGCCATCAAAACCCGAACTAAACACCATCGCGGAAATACCAAGGAAAGATGCTGCTGACATATAGTCACCGGCAATTGCCAATCCATTCTGGAAACCGCTGATTCCGCCCCCTGCAGTATAGAAATCTTGTGCTGATTGAGTTTGCTTTGCAGCCCACTTAGTAATAAACAAAGTGAAACCAACAAAGATCAAGAACATAATAATGGCATGCCAGTTGGTGGCTTGCTGTTCGGCTTCACCCAAATCTGGACCAGCCATAGCAACAGTTGAATATAGCGATGCTGCTGCCAATAAGGCTTTCGCTTTTAATGAATTCCATTTCATATTAGTGTAATCCTTTCTCATGCGTGATGGCTTCAACTTCCTTCAACGCTTCTTCACTCAACTGGTCAAGGGTATTGTTTGCGATATAGGAATACACGCCACACAGTAGGAAAGATAAAACAATAATTCCTAAGCCTAGTGGAATACCCCATGTCGTTACACCACCACTAAATGAACTCATCAAAAATTCTTTGTTGTAGCCAACAAGTAGCATAAAGCCCACATAAAGCACTAACATAATGATTGTGAGCGTCCAGCTTAATGCACTTTTTTTCTTGACCATCTTTTGAAACTTTGGATTGCGTAGAATCTGTTCTACTTGGCTTTGATCCATAACCAAACTCCTTGCCTGTGCCCAACCTTGGTCACTTTTTTAATAGTAGTTTCTCATTATTCAAATTAGCAAAATAACGTGTAATTCGTAACTTAGACTTTGGTCGTTAAAATTTAATCAATTTATAGCTTTGTTTCTGCTTGCGGTATGATAGGCGCAAGGTTTTAATCATGTAGGTCATATGAACAGCTGGCTGATTATTGGGGTACTCACTCTTTATATAGCACTCTTATTTATTTGTGCTTTTTTTGGCGAAAAGCATGCTAGTCGTCTGAGTACTCGTGGCCGCATGTTCCTGTTTAGTTTGACCTTAGGTGTTTACTGTTCATCTTGGACATTTTATGGCGCAACCGGAGCTGCCGTCCGAGAAGGCGTTATTTTCCTACCTATTTATTTAGGTCCCCTCTTATTTGTCTGGTTTGGTTATGACATCTGGCGACGTTTAGGTCGAGTACGTCAACACCACGCGATTTCCTCAATTGCCGACTTTGTTGCCGCACGTTATGGCAAAAGCGGTGTATTGGCTTCGCTGGTTACGATCTTGGCAGTTATTGCGATTATTCCCTACCTCGCCCTACAGTTACGTGCAATTGCCTTAAGTACCTCAGTCATTTTAGAGCAAAATGCTCATATTCATACGACCACCAATAGTGTTTTGCTTTTGACCAGTGTACTTGCAATCTTAGCCATGATTTTTGGTACAAGGCAGATTGCAAATACCGAGCAGCATGGTGGCCTCATGTTAGCGGTGGCATTTGAATCTTTTGTCAAACTATTCGCACTGATCTGCGTCGCTTTATTTTTTATTTTTGAAGCACCTGCAAACTTGGTACAAGTCTCAGCCGACGTAAACCAAACCTTTCAAGAAGTGCAATTGTTTGGGGTGCCTGAAACTTTCTGGATTCAGACATTATTGGCCGGACTAGCAATTATTTGTTTACCCCGCCAATTTCATGTGGCTGTTGTCGAATTACGCGATGAAAAGCACATTCGTGGTGCACGTAAATGGTTTGCGGCTTATCTGATTTTAACGATTTTAGCTATTATCCCAATTGCAAGCTGGGCATTGCATGCTGCGCCAAAATTCCTAACCGTGCCCGATGTTGCGGTGCTCTCATTACCACTAAGTTATAATCAAGAGTGGTTAGCCCTACTGGCCTTTTTAGGCGGGTTCTCTGCATCAACAGGCATGTTACTGGTTTCATCTGTTGCCTTATCTATCATGCTCAGTAATGACTTGATTATGCCCGCACTGTGGCGTTTTAAGTTGCTTTCACGACACGATAAACACTTACCTAAAGTTCTTAAATTTAGCCGCCGAATTAGTATTGTCGCAGTGATGCTACTTGGCTTTTTATTCTTCCATTTCTTTAATGATATTAACCAGCTTTCAGTATTTGGTTTACTAGCGTTTAGTGCGGTTGCTCAATTCGCTCCTGCACTGATTGGAGGATTGTATTGGCGAGGCGGAAGCCGTCAAGGTGTCTATGCTGGTCTCATCGTTGGATTTTTAATGTGGAGTTACACATTACTATTTCCAACCATCTTACGTAGTTTGCCGGAAGCCTATCAGGAAACTGCCCAAAGTATTTTGCTTTTTGGCCCTTTGGGAATTAATGCATTACGGCCAGAGTCACTTTTTGGCTTTGAGTCATTTGCACCTTTAACCCACGGCGTTATTTGGTCGCTTGGTTTAAATATTCTTTTATATATTTGGATTTCTAAACTTTACCGCCCAAGTGTGGCAGAACAAATTCAGGCAGAAAGCTTTTTCTACTATGAAACTAAGCCTTTGCCATCACCACATACCTCTACCGATTTAACTTATTTACCGCACGATGCTGCACGTTTAAAAGTAGGCGATTTATTTGCGCTTGCTAAAAGAATTACAGGTGAGCAACCCACAACTCAAGCATTCGAAAACTTTTGCGAACAAAATCATCTCACACTCAACCAAAATACTATCGCCAATGGCATGTGGTGGCGATTCACCGAACAATATCTAGCTGGCATTATCGGGGCCGCTTCTGCACGTACGTTGCTGACTACGGCAATGATTAACAACGGCCTCGCTTTAGGCCAAGTCGCCAATATTTTAGACCAAGCCTCACAGTGGCAACGTTTTAATCAAAACTTGCTAATGACCATGATTGACCACATGACCCAAGGTGTGAGTGTGGTCGATAAAAATATGTGTTTAGTGGCTTGGAATAACCAATATTTAAAACTGTTTGGCTACCCTAAAGATTTAGTCTATGTGGGTTGTCCAATTGCTGATCTGATTCGTTATAACGCTGAACGTGGCGAATGCGGTCCCGGTTCAGTCGAAGAGCACGTCCGCAAACGTTTGCACTGGATGAAAGTCGGAAGTGCGCATGAATTTGAACGAATCCGTAAAGACGGACGCGTTATTCAAATGCGCGGTAATCCTATTTCGGGTGGTGGCTTTGTAACTACCTTTGCCGACATTACGGCTTTCCGTGCGAATGAGGCAATACTTGAGGCCCGCGTAAAAGACCGAACCCAACAACTTGCCGATGCCTTAACCGAACAACAGCTTGCACGCGAACAAGCCGATATGGCCAATATGTCAAAAAGCCGATTTATTGCTGCGGCAAGTCATGACTTATTACAACCTATGCACGCTGCTCGCCTGTTTAGCACAGTTCTGGAACAAAGCATTGCAACTGAAGAAGACCGTCAAACTCTACAGCAACTTGACCGTGCTTTGTATGGTGCAGAAAGCATGCTCTCTGCCCTACTCGATATTGCGCGTTTGGAAGGCGGTACCATACAGCCAAAAAGACAGCCTTATCCTCTACACGATTTATTAAGCGATCTTGAACTACAGTTTAAATCGATTGCTGCTCAGCGAAATATTTCACTCAAAGTTCACGATGTATCGTTTTGGATTGACACAGATCCACAGTGGATTCGACGCATTATTCAAAACTTTGTCAGTAATGCTTTGCGTTATACAGCCAAGGGCCGAGTGATTGTTGGCGTATTACGTTCGGCTCACAAACCTGGACACATTCGAATTGGAGTCTGGGATACAGGTCCCGGAATTGCCGAAGAACAACGTATTAAACTATTTCAAGAATTCGAACGCTGTGGGCATTTATCACCTTGGGGTGAGCAAGGTCTCGGTTTAGGTCTCGCGATTGTGCAACGCATGACAGGTTTGTTGAATTATCCAGTCCATGTGTACTCAAAGCTTGATAAAGGCTCCTGCTTTATGATTGAGGTTCCGGTCGTAGAAGCTCCAAAAGTGGTAACCCCAACCGTACAAGCAGTACCTTTAAAAACAAAAGCCTATCGGATTTTATGTTTAGACAATGATGAAACTATTCTTGAGGGCATGAGTAGCTTATTAGGTCGATGGGGATATGAGGTTTTTAAAGCCACGGAACCTGAACAAGCACTTGAGATTATTCAAAAAGAGAATATTCAGGTCTGGCTTATCGATCAGCATTTAAATAACAACCAACTCGGTGTCGATTTTATTATGCAAAATCGACAGCATGATGTTCCGGTAGCTTTAATTACGGCGGACTCTCATCCTGAGTTACCCCAACAATTGAAAGAACTGAATATCGTTTTACTCAAAAAACCGCTTAAACCGGCATCTCTAAGAGCATGGTTATCGGGGCTTAAAATTGCCAGTGAGGTAGATTAAATATTTTCTCTCCCAAACCTTTTGATAAGTTTGGGAGAGATTTTTGGCAAAAATTATTGGTCTAATTTAAGCCAATAGGCAGAACTGCTCAAAAAGTCTACTTTTACCCACTAAATCATTGACCAAAATTTCCAATGACTCTTTTTCTATGGCAAAGCTCACCTTTTTTGTAAGTGAACACTTGTATACTTAGTTACAATTTCACAAGTTATTGTTTTTTAAAATCATAATTAACAAAAAACAACCATATAAGACTTTAGTCGTATTCTACTTGCATTCTTGATGACACATAAATATTCAAAACCTATTTATCAAATGTGCACCTATTTTTATAAGCCATTTCCATATTAAGCACCCATGCTCATGAATTAATGCAAAGGACAATTGCCATGAATATTTCTGATAACAGCCCGCAAGGCCAACTTTCGTCTCAACAGTTTTATCGTCAATACAGTGCCAATGCTTTACTTCCTGAACTAGATTGGCAAAGTATTTTTCCCCACAGCAAGCTCAATGAAGCACATATCAAAGCGTTAAATACAATTTATCAGTGTGCGGTCCCCCTCGCACTTAATGTATTTCATGATCTAAATTTTGATGTATTTGCACCTGCGGCTTATCATCCTCAAGGTTTAGGTTTATTTGATAAATTGGCTCAACAAGAAGAGAACTTTTTAAAAGTTCTTAGCGCTGAAAGTGAAAATCTTGACCATGACACACGTCATCAAATCTGGAGCATGCTACTCCGTGGCGGTGCTGTACTCGTTTTCAAAGCTTGGCTTGGTCATGTCAAACTCGGCGAGAATCAGTTAGATATGACGCAGTTTGATGAATTATCTGACTTACTCTTCATTAAAACGCATCCAGACCAACTTGCTGAACGTCTACATGTTGATGAAAAAGCAAAACTCGACCACATCTTCTTAATGTATGGCAACGATATTTTCCTTGATCGATTCAACAGCCTAGAAACAGCTGCTCTATTTGTTGATTTAGGTGTTTATGATGCGGCGTTCTTAAGCTTGCGTGATGACCGCGTGGCTGAATATTTAAAAATGAAACGCTATGTGACTCAGGAACAAATTGATGATTTGCAATGCGCGCTTAATCCATTGTACTGCGACAGCTTAACACCAAAGCAAGATTGCCTTGCTTAAGTAGCACCCATAAAAAAGACCTCAATCGAGGTCTTTTTTTCTTTTAAATTTTCTTATCTTCAATATTGAGTGCACTAATTGCCAATACGGCTTGTGTACGGTTTTGCACACCTAATTTTCTAAAGATAGCCGTTACGTGAGCTTTAATCGTTGCTTCTGAAACATCGAGCTCGTATGCGATCTGTTTGTTTAACAAGCCTTCCGCAACCATCATCAAAACACGGAATTGCTGAGGTGTTAACGATTGAATACGTTCGGCTAAAGCAGTTTCATCTGCTGCTCTTGGGTCAAGGTTAAGATTAGATGGCAAGTTAGGTGGTAACCAGATATCGCCTTCTAAGACTTGACGAATCGCTTCACCAATATGGCTTGGATGAGCCGACTTAGGAATATAACCCATTGCACCATGTGCAATTGCACGCTGGATAATTGAAGTTTCTTCATGTGCAGAAACCACAATAATCGGAATAGATGGATACTGTGCTCTTACATAAACCAGCGCCGAAAAGCCTGAAGCACCCGGTAAATTTAAATCGAGTAATACTAGATCAGGTTCTGCCCCATTTTCCAAACGCTCATAAAACTCATCAACCGAGGCTGTTTCATGAATTTGTGCCTGTGGCAGGCTATAACGTACTGCTTGAATTAAAGCATGACGAAACAAAGGATGATCATCAACGATTAAAATATTCATAAGCGATTAAAGTAATCTTGAGCATAAGTATGGCCTATTGTAACCATACTATTTAGATGAAAGATACGTTCATCTTATCCATTTTTATGCAAAATGTTGATAAATGCAGAACTTAGCCCATATTTTCAGATGTTTTTTAACTTTTAATCAAAATTAATCTGTTTTTTATATAAGCTTCTTTTTTATTATAAAAAATATATCACCTATAATTATATAAAATAAAAACAGCAACTTAATAAAAAAGCAAAGTATAAAAATCCACTATTTATCTTTTATATTTAAAACTGATAAGGTTGACCAATTTCGTTATTTTACAGTTCACCGTCATTGTTGATTAATAAGTCCAATCTCTTGTTTTAGGCTTAGGAACCAAATTATGACTGGTATCACATCACCAAAACCTTTAAATATCGTTGCTGTTTCTGGTGGATTAAATACCCCATCTAAAACGGAAAGTCTGGTTCAAGCCATTCTTGATGAATTATCAGAAGCAATCGATATTAAAGTTCACTTTATTAAATTAAGCGAAATCGGGCCTCTATTAGGCGGCGCATTTTATCGCAACCAACTTCCACAGCGCGTGCAAGATGACCTTGCAGCAGTTGAAGCAGCAGATGCTTTAATTGTAGGTACACCCGTTTACCGTGCTTCTTTTACAGGTCTTTTCAAACATTTCTTCGATTTTGTTGAACAAACTGCGTTGGTCGATGTACCAGTACTTTTAGCAGCATCGGGCGGTAGTGATCGTCATGCACTCGTACTTGAGCATCAACTTCGTCCACTGTTCAGTTTCTTCCAAGCACAAACTTTACCAATTGGCGTATATGCGACTGATCGTGACTTTACCCCTGAATATACGGTGAAAAGTGAGCAATTATCAGACCGTATTACGTTAGCAGTAGCACGCGCATTACCGATTTTAGAATGGGCACCAGCGAAAGGTAAACGTGCTGAAGTAGTTAAACCTAAATCTCAGCAAGCAAATCAAGAGCTTGGTATTAACAAGCAAATTGAGCAAGAAGAAGTATTGCCTTCAGCGGCTGTACCAGACCTTGATGCGGCAGAATCTCGCTTGCACCACAAGTCTGGCAAATCATTAACACACGTTGCCTAAATGCAATATCGCTAAATAAAAATAACGAATGGGGAGAGCAAACCATGACGCAATTACAACAACCTATTAAATTTGCTTATTGGGTACCAAACGTAAGCGGTGGCCTTGTAGTAAGTAACATCGAACAGCGTACAGACTGGAGTTATGACTACAATGTTCGACTTGCACAGGCTGCCGAAAACAATGGTTTTGAATATGCGCTCACCCAAATTCGTTTTACGGCGGGGTACGGGGCAGAAAACCAACATGAATCGGTAAGTTTCAGTCATGCATTACTAGCAAAAACTGAAAAATTAAAGGTCATTGCGGCTATTCTGCCCGGCCCTTGGAAACCGGCACTTGCAGCTAAACAACTCGCGACAATTGATTATCTAACTCAAGGCCGTATTGCGATTAACGTAGTGAGTGGTTGGTTTAGAGGAGAGTTTGATGCCATTGGTGAAGAGTGGCCTGAGCATGATGAACGTTATGCTCGCTCTGAAGAATTTATTCGCACTCTAAAAGGAATCTGGACCACCGATAACTATAGTTTCGATGGTAAATACTATCAGTTCCAAAACTACACACTTAAACCAAAACCTCTGCAAAAGCCTTATATAGAAGTTTTCCAAGGTGGTAGTTCACGTGCTGCACGTGACATGGCGTCTCGTGTTTCTGACTGGTACTTTACTAACGGCAATACTGTCGAAGAAATTCAAAAACAAGTAGAAGACATTCGTACTAAAGCAAAAGTAAATAATCACTATGTCAAAATTGGGGTAAATGCTTTCATTATTGCTAGAGATACTGAAGAAGAAGCAAAAGCAGTACTTCAAGAAATTATTGATAAAGCCAACACTGAAGCCGTAAATGCATTTGGCGATGCAACTCGTGAAGCTGGAGCAGCCTCACCAGAGCAACAAGGTAACTGGGCAAAATCAACTTTTGAAGATCTAGTGCAATACAATGATGGCTTTAAAACCAATTTAATTGGTACGCCGCAGCAAATTGCAGAGCGTATTGTGGCACTCAAAAATGTAGGCGTTGATTTGATTCTGTCCGGATTCTTACATTTTATTGAAGAAGTGGAATATTTTGGAGAAAAGGTTCTACCACTCGTTCGCCAGTTAGAACTTCAACAGGAAAAGGAGGTAGAAATTCAAGCTAAATCAGCCTAAACACCCCACAGTTAAAACAGCGCAAGATAATAAAAACAATAAATTAAAAATAAAGAGTTTATTGGCTCCAAGACTCGGCTTGGAGTCTTTATTTTTTAAGATTTCTCGACTTCTCGAATCACTGTTTCAACCGAGTAACGGCACCATTTTGAAAGTTTTTCGATAAATTCATTTAAGGCAGCGGGTTCAAAATGGCTGACAATCATATAGCAAGCATTACCCATGACTTTAAAGCATTCATCGATTTGTCCATATTGCTTAACCAAATTTTCAATTTCTTCAAATGCGCGTTGTTCATTTAAATGCAAATGAATAAATTGTTTATGCGAATATTGAACGGCAATGGTGTAGTTTTTGATAACACCAGCATCCATCAACTGAGCAATTCGAGCGCCCACCGCTTGCCCTGTCCGGTGCACGCGTTGCCCAATTTCTTTATTTGTCAGACGGGAATCTTGTTTAAGCAATGCAATAATTTTTAGATCAATCGGGTCTAATTCAATATTCATTTTTCATGGCGAAAGAAAACTAGCGTTAATGCTTTCATAGGACTATAGCCGATTTTTCAAGCAGAGAATAATCTTGTTTTATCTCATATCAACAAGAGTGTTCTCATGAAACAAGCACTATTAATTATCGATGTACAAAATGATTATTTTAAAAATGGCAAAATGGAATTGGTTGGGCCAGATCAAGCGCTCGATAAAATAAAGCAGCTCGAACAATATTTTAACGAGAAAAATTTACCGATTATTTATGTGCAGCATATTAACCCGCCACAAGCCAGCTTCTTTCAAGAAAATACAGATGGGGTTTTACTTCATCCTGAACTCAGTCCTGGCAGTAATTCATTAATCGTGACAAAGCATTATCCAAATAGTTTTTTAGAAACCAATTTAGATGAACTTTTAAAATCAAATCAGATTGAGCAACTTATTATTACAGGCATGATGACGCATATGTGTATTGATTCAGGTACACGTGCAGCCAAAGAACTTGGCTATCAACCTATCTTAATTGCAGATGCAACCGCAACTCGTGATTTAAGCCATGCTGGAAAAACTGTAAAAGCTGAAGACGTACAAACTGCTTTTTTAACTGCGCTGAGTACATTTGCAAATGTAGAAAATACTGCCGATTTTCTAGCGAAATCTTAAATAAGGCACAATAAAAAAGCCCCAGATGGGGCTTTTTTTAAAATTAGTTTTGCTTATCAGGATAAACCGTTGTAATTAACTGATCTACCACTGCAGGCTCAGCCAAGGTTGAGGTATCACCTAAACTATCTAGCTCATTCGCTGCAATTTTTCTTAAAATACGGCGCATGATTTTACCGGAACGCGTTTTAGGTAACGCTGGTGCCCAGTGTAATGCATCTGGTGAGGCCACAGGCCCAAGCACTTTACGTACCCAATTAATTAATTCTTTACGCAGTTCTTCCGACTCTGGAACGCCCGCTTGCAAGGTCACAAAAGTACAAATACCCTGCCCTTTAATGTCATGCGGCATGCCCACCACAGCTGCTTCTGCTACTGATTCATGCGAAACAAGAGCACTTTCAATTTCAGCAGTACCTAAACGGTGGCCTGAAACGTTTAAGACATCATCAACACGGCCTGTGATCCAGTAATACCCATCTTCATCACGGCGAGCACCATCACCCGTAAAATAAGTATTTTTAAAGGTGGAGAAATACGCCTCAATAAAGCGGTCTGGATCACCCCAAATAGTACGCATCTGGCCCGGCCATGAATCTTTTATCACAAGATTACCTTCAACTGCACCTTCTAGCTCATTACCTTCACCATCCACAATGGCTGGCTGAACACCAAATAATGGGCGAGTTGCCGAACCCGGTTTTAAAGCTGTTGCTCCTGGCAATGGCGCAATCAAAATACCACCTGTTTCAGTTTGCCACCATGTATCGACTATTGGACAGCGGCCTTCCCCCACGACATTGTAGTACCAGTTCCAAGCCTCAGGGTTAATTGGTTCACCAACCGAACCAAGTAAACGCAAACTGCTACGGTTACTTTCGCGTACATACGAATCGCCTTCTCGCATCATGGCGCGAATCGCAGTTGGTGCTGTATATAAGATAGAAACTTTATGTTTATCGACAACATGACCAAGACGAGCCCATGTTGGATATTGCGGCACACCTTCAAACATTAAAGTCGTCGTACCATTTGCCAGCGGCCCATAAATCAAATAACTATGCCCTGTAATCCAGCCAATATCAGCTGTACACCAGTACACATCGTCTTGTTTTAAATCAAAAACCTCTTTAAAGGTACTGGTTACATAAACTAAATAACCGCCTGTAGTATGCAACACACCTTTCGGTTTACCTGTTGAGCCTGAGGTATAGAGAATAAATAATGGATCTTCTGCCTTCATTGGTTCTGGAGGACAGTCTGCATCCACTTCCATAATAATGAGGTGATACCACAAATCACGGCCCGGCTTCATTTCAATTGGGTTTGCATTACGGTAAACCACAATCACATTTTCAACACACTCAGTACCTGGCAATGCTAAAGCCAAATCAACGTTTTCTTTGAGTGGTAATAGTTTTCCGGCACGTAGACTTGAGTCTGCGGTAATCACCAGTTTAGCTTGGCTGTCTTCAATACGACTTGCCAAAGAATCTGGCGAGAACCCACCAAACACTACACAGTGAACAGCACCAATACGTGCACAGGCCAACATGGCAATTGCAGCCTCAGTCACCATCGGCATATAAAGCACAACGCGGTCACCCTTACCAATGCCATATTTCTTTAAAACGTTAGCAAAACGGCAGACTTCATCGTGTAACTCTTTATAAGAGACAATTTTATGACGAGAAGGATGGTCACCCTCCCAAATAATTGCAGGTTTATGTGGATGTTCTTTAAGATGCCTGTCTAAGCAATTTGCTGACACGTTCAACTCACCATCAGCAAACCATTCAATTTTGAAATTGTCTTTGTCAAAACTGGTATTTTTAACTTGGGTAAATGGCTTTATCCAATCGACAATTTTAGCTTGCTCTGTCCAGAATTCATCTGGGTTCTCGATAGAGTGTTGATAACGTTTAAAGTAGTCTGCTTCAACAGTACGAGCTGTCTTTTTAAATTCCTCTGGTACTGGATAGATCTCATTCATACGCAACTTCCTTGATCTTGTGCATCCCATCTCGAGACTGTGGCTATTATTTTACTGGATCTTATTTGTATGCCTTTTCAGTATGATGACTATTTCAAAGCCTAGACAATGCGACTTTGGTCATATATTAACCACTTACTCAAGCATACGAAATTATGAACATTTTTATAAAATTAAGTTGATTTAAAACATTTGTCTATAGCTTTTACTTTTATAATTTTTTCAATATTTGATGGTTTTGATCATCAACAAAGATTATTTTGTCTCTCATATGCAACCTAGGAGTAAAATAATATGTTTGCCCAAACGACTTCCTCACGTCCACCACAACTCCCTTTAAAAGATAGCCCTTTTTCAATTCATGGCCGTTTTAATCGTATGAGTTATTTAGGTGGGTATGGACTGATTTATTTAGTCACAATCGTGGGCTATTTTATTTTGGCCTCACTTCTTGGAAGTTTTCAACTTTCAAGTAATTTATTTAATTTTGAGTTTTATAGCTCTCTTTCTGGCCTCAGTGCTTTGGTGGTATGGGCTTTTTGGCTGTTCCTGATTTATTTAAATGTTGTTCTCGTAGTACGACGTTTGCACGATCTAAATAAAAGTGGCTGGATGGGGTTGCTGTTATTCATTCCTATTGTTCAATTCTTTTTTATGATTTATTTACTGCTTGCCTCAGGTACAGAAGGTCCAAATCAATATGGTCCAGCTCGATCATCAACGTTCATCGAAAAGTTAATGGCTTGGTTTATCTTATTCGCTATTTTAATCAGCCTTATTTCTACCGCAGGCTTTTTTTACTATTTCTCTGGTACCGATACTATAGAAACGCCGACACAAATCTTACAAAAAGGAACGGAATACTTTTAATTAAAAAACACTTTATTATTTAGATGAACTCATTATAGTAGGCGCACATTTTATCTCCTACTAAAATGAAAGCCGATCATCGCTTTCATCATTTTTTAAATAGAGACTTGTCGTGGCTGATGAACAAAACTCCTTAACGGATGTTGCAAAAAATACAGGTGAACTTTTGCAAGAAGCAGGTACTAAAACCACTCAAACGGTTCTAGCGCATACCGAAAAGTATCATGATGCCTATACCACTATTGATAAAATCGTGGATAGCTTCTGGGAACGTGTACCTTATATTTGTATCGCGATTATCGTTTTTATTATTTTTTGGCTACTGACCAAATTATTTAAATTCTTTGTTCGTAAAACTTTAGAAAACCGCTCTTACACGCGTCAAAACCTAGTTTTGGTTCTAAATCGTGTAGGAAGTACGACCATTTTATTTTTTGGTTTCTTAATTGCATTAGTCATTATGGTTCCAGGGTTTACGCCAGGACAACTCATGAGTGCACTTGGAATCGGTTCGGTTGCAATTGGTTTCGCATTTAAAGATATTTTCCAAAACTTGCTTTCAGGTATTTTGATTTTATTAAGTGAGCCTTTCCGTATTGGTGACTCCATCGTGGTCAATTCACTTGAAGGAACTGTTGAAGATATTCAGATTCGTGCAACATTCTTACGCTCACCAGATGGTCGCCGTATCGTTATTCCAAATGCAACTGTTTATACAAGTGCATTAACTGTAAATACTGCCTATCAACAACGACGCTGTGAGTTTGTAGTCGGAATTGGTTATGATGACGACGAACAAAAAGCCAAACAGATTATTTTAGATATTCTTAATAATGACCGAAATGTACTGAGTCAGCCAGCCTTCTCGGTTAACGTTACAGCTTTAGCAGATTTCTCGGTTAACCTGACTGTCCGTTGGTGGGTGGATACCACTGAAACTGACATTTCGTCATCTACGAGCACTATTCAAGCTCAAGTCAAACAAGCGTTCAATGCAAATGGCATTAATATTCCTTACCCTATTCAGGAATTAAAAATGGCTGCAAATCAGCCACCGTTAAACCCTGAACTATCAAGTAAAGAGACGACCTAAAATATAAGAAATAGACGTTTCAGTTCTTAAAATACGGTTGCCTAAGCTCACAGCTTGGCAGCCGTTTTTTGTGAGCAAATCAACTTCATACGGAATAAAGCCGCCTTCGGGTCCAACGACTACACTACAAGCATGTGGAATATTAACTGGCATGCTCTGCCCGGCATAAGGATGAGCCACATAAGCAGGGCTTTCCTCTGAGATTAA
Source organism: Acinetobacter sp. WU_MDCI_Abxd143 (assembly GCF_025514195.1). Taxonomy (NCBI): domain Bacteria; kingdom Pseudomonadati; phylum Pseudomonadota; class Gammaproteobacteria; order Moraxellales; family Moraxellaceae; genus Acinetobacter; species Acinetobacter sp. WU_MDCI_Abxd143. Next base: position 172,677 of record NZ_JAHPTH010000005.1, on the reverse strand, counting down.
GCTTGATAGGATATCCTCAACAAAAGGTTTAAAGCGTTTATATAATTGAATTTCAGGGACAATGGTGTCACCTGCTTGCTCGAGACCTAAAGTCACATAGTTATCAAGTTGTTGCAAAAATGGAGTTTGCCAATAGCTTTTATCTACACGATAGCTATGAATCAAACTAATTCTTTCAACACCTAAAGTCACACTGTCCATAATTAAACGGCGTAAAACTTTGGGCCTTGGCAAAGCTACGATTAAATGTACTGGAAGCTTTGCAGGTACTGCTTCATCACGAATAGGCCGTATACAAACTTCTTGCTCATTCATCGAAACGATTTCAGTGGTATAACGTGCACCATTACGAATACCAACTTTTAGATTTTGGCCAACCGTAATATCAAGGTGTTCACGCAAATGCTGTAATTGGCGCTTTGAACGGATTGACCACAACTCTGATTGAACATCTTCAGATTCTAGTAAAACGATATTCATGATTTTTCGGCCAAATACCGGTTAATTACTCCAATATGTTTCTGTAATGAACCTTGGTTACGCTGCAAAACTTTATGCGCCTGCTCAACCACCTGCTTTGCTTCTTCCGGCTCGGCTAAACAAGCCATCCAGATTGCTACAACTTGCTCGGCGTCTTGGGCAATCAGTACACCATTTTCATCAATAAATTCATCAACAATGGTTTGGAAATTAAAATAACGCGGTCCAATTACGGTCGGCACATTCAGAACCATAGGTTCTAAAATATTATGTCCCCCGCCTGGTTCGTTAAGTGATCCACCAACAAAACAGACCTGACTTAAGGCATACCATAGCCAAAGCTCACCCATGCTATCAGCCAGATAAACTTGTGTACTCGTATGAATACTTTGATTCAAACTTCTACGATGAGTAATTAAATCTAGGTCTTGGCAAATTTCAAACACTTCATCGAAACGTTCAGGATGCCGAGGTACAACAATACAAACTAAATTTGGATCTGACTTTAGATAAGGTCCGAGCGCTTGCAAAATTTGTTGTTCTTCAGATGCATGTGTACTGGCAATTGTTAAGATTTTACGTTGCCCCAAATACCATAGCTGGTGTAACTTTTCAGCTTGATTTATAAATACTTCTGGTGCGTGAATATCAAATTTAATATTTCCAACCACCTGACTTTTTTGTTGATCTAAGCCAAGTTCGATATAACGTTGCCGAGTAGCATTATCTTGTGCCAGCACCCAGTCAATTTGTTTCAGCATTTCCGCTGTTAGACCTGAAACGCGGCGATAACCTTTCGCTGATTTTTCTGATAACCGCGCATTTAATAATAAACAAGGTACATGCTGTAGCTTGGCTTGATCAATTAGATTTGGCCAAAGCTCAGTTTCAACCAATGCTAAAAGCTTTGGCTGGTACAACTCAAAGAATTGCTTTAAGAGGTGCTTTTGATCAACCGGCAAATAAACTGCTTGGAATAAATCTAAATAAGGTGATTTTAAAAATAACGATTTAGCACGCGCCTGCCCAGTCTTCGTTGTATTGGTAACTAATACGGCTTGACCAAGTTTAAGATAATGTTCAATTAAGGGCTGCGCTGCATTGGTTTCTCCGACCGAAACAGCATGAAACCAAATTGCTCTCAAATTTTTCGGAGATTCAAACGGCCCAAATCTTTCCAGACATTCCTGATTATATAATTCCTGGCTTTCTGCACGTTTTTTTATCCGCCATTGGTAAAAAGGTTTTAATAAATGGAGTGCGGTGTTATACCAAAAAGGGGTCGCCAAGCGGTTTGCCTCAAATAGTCAAAATTTAAAACTGGGGAAAATATAACATAGATAGAAAAAATGGCAGAGTTTCGATACCTAAACTCTACCATTACAAGAAAAGCGATTTACTGACTTAAGAAATGAAATAGGTCAGTAAATCGAAATCTCAAAGATATTATGACGCTTCCAGCGTTGGATAGTCTGTATAACCTTCAGCACCTTTAGCGTATAAAGTCGTTGGTTGAAGTTCATTTAATGGCAAGTCTTGTTCTAAGCGCTGTAAAAGATCTGGGTTAGCAATATATGCTTTACCAAAAGATACAGCATCTGCCTGACCTTCACGCAAGATACGTTTTGCTGATTCTGGTGTTAGGTTCTCATTGGCAATCCATACACCATTAAATTTTTCGCGAAGTTTAGGACTAATGCTGTCAGCAGCTTCATATTCACGAGAGAAAATGAAAGCAACATTACGTTGGTTAAGTTGTTCAACTACATAACCAAAAGTTGCTAATGGGTTTTCATCTCCCATATCGTGTGAATCACCACGCGGTGCAATATGAACACCTACTCGGCCAGCGCCCCACACTTCAATAAATGCATCAACGACTTCTAATAATAAACGTGCACGGTTTTCAACCGGACCACCGTATTCGTCATCACGTTGGTTGGTATTACTTTGAAGGAACTGGTCAATCAAGTAACCATTCGCTGCGTGTAATTCAACACCATCAAAACCTGCTGCTTTAGCCAGTTCTGCTGAATGTTTGTATTGAGCAATAACTTCTTGAATCTCTTCAATTGAAAGTGCACGCGGTGTTACATACGGACGTTTAGGACGTAATAAACTCACTTCACCCGCAGGTTGAATTGCACTTGGTGCAACAGGAATATCACCATCTAAAAGTTCAGGATGCGAAATACGGCCTACATGCCAAAGTTGAGCTACAATTTTTGAACCTTGAGCATGGACTGCCTCAATAATTTTATTCCAAGCTTGTGCCTGCTCTTGTGACCATAACCCCGGGGTGTCTGCATAACCCACAGTTTTTGAACCAATTACTGTGGCTTCAGTCAAAATTAGACCGGCATTTGCACGTTGTTGATAGTATTCAACCATTAAATCATTAGGCACTCGGCTTTCACCACTACGCGCACGCGTTAATGGAGCCATTACCAATCGATTTTTGATTTCAAAATCACCAACCGTTAAAGGAGTATTGAGTTCAGCCATAATCGCCTCGACTTACACTTTTAATAATTTAAAGTGTTTGTTTTAAATGTTCGATATATTGCTGAATCAAAGCTTCGTTACGTGAAAAATAAGACCATTGACCATATTTTTGGACCTGAATAAGCCCCGCCTGTTGTAACACAGACAAATGATTAGACATCGTAGACTGAGCTACTTTACCCAAACGTTCAATATGACCTGCACAAACACCCTTCTCAAAACTACCACCACATTCTTCCACCGGTAAATAATGTGCAGGTTCTTTTAACCATTGCAAAATTTGCCGACGTAGAGGGTTGGAAAGGGCTTTGCTAATTGCATCAATATCCATAGGCTCAACACGTCTTTTAAACGAACAAAGCTTTGTTCAGCATTTCGAAAACATAATATCGCATTTTTTCGATATTCATATCTATTTTTTTCGATATTCATATCGCATTTTTTCGATTAACATTCGAAGGCTGAACTGCTTTGCCGTTTTAATCGCTAAAAATCCAAGAGTTCTACATATTCATAGATGAACTGTATTTAAACTAAAAGTTCAGCAGACTCTTATAAACCTTGTTTTAGACTCGCTTCGATAAAACGATCAAGGTCACCATCAAGAACAGCACCTGTATTAGAGTTTTCAACACCCGTACGTAAGTCTTTAATACGCGAATCATCTAATACATATGAACGAATTTGGCTTCCCCAACCAATATCAGACTTAGAGTCTTCTAGAGCTTGCGCTGCTTCATTACGTTTTTGCATTTCCAATTCGTACAAACGTGCACGTAACTGTTTCCATGCGTGGTCACGGTTAGCATGTTGCGAACGCTGGTTCTGACACGCTACTACAATACCTGTTGGGATGTGAGTCAAACGCACAGCCGAGTCGGTCTTGTTAATATGCTGACCACCAGCACCAGATGCACGGTAAGTATCAGTACGAACATCAGAAGGGTTAATATCAATTTCAATATTGTCATCAACCTCTGGTGAAATAAATACCGCAGAGAATGAAGTGTGACGGCGGTTGCCACTGTCAAATGGTGATTTACGGACTAAACGGTGTACACCTGACTCTGTGCGTAACCAACCGTAGGCATATTCACCTTCGACACGAATCGTTGCTGATTTAATACCAGCTACGTCACCATCAGATACTTCCATAAGTTCTGCTTTAAAGCCATGACGTTCAATCCAGCGCATATACATACGTAAAAGCATAGACGCCCAATCTTGTGCTTCTGTACCACCTGAACCTGATTGAATCTCTACATAGCAAGGATTCGGGTCCATTGGGTTACTAAACATACGACGGAATTCAAGTTTAGCCAGTTCATCTTCGGCAGCCCCAAGCTCAGACTGAACATCTTCAAGCAGGCTTTCATCGTCGGCTTCTACAGCCAAATCTAACATCGCTTTTGCATCTTCAAGCTGTGTAGACAAACCGTCCAATACATTAATAACGTTTTCTAGTTCGCCCTTTTCTTTCGCCATCGCCTGAGCACGGCTTTGATCATTCCAGATCGCAGGATCTTCTAACTCACGTAAAACTTCTTCTAAACGTTCTTTTTTCAGATCGTAGTCAAAGATACCCCCGTAGTGTTTGGCTACGATCAGTTAAGTCTTTCAATTGGTTTAGATAAGGATTAATTTCCACGCGAGTGTTCCCATAAGAGCAGATAAACAGTCAATTATTTTAGCATAGCTGCAGTTATCTACGAACCTGCTTTGTATTTCTCCTCATATTTCACACATTTAATTACCAAGCTTCCTTTAGTTCATTTTAAGATTAATTAGTAACATCCTCATACAAAATTGGGTACTTTTACAGCATTTTTTATGATCTACACAAAATATCCTCAATTTTAATAAAATAAAACATTATGTTTTTATACTTTAAAATCAATTTGTTAAATTAAATAGCTTTACATAAATAGCACACGGTTACACTACGGTTACTTGCGCAAGATTGACGACCAAGCTTTTTCGTCTAGACTAAAAGTTGTAACAAAACATTTATAAAATCGCTTTTTAGAGGGGAGAGATTCCATGAAAAAACTAGCAATTGCATCAGCTCTTTTATCTGCACTCGCAGTGAGTGGCGCAGCAAACGCTTACCAAGCTGAAGTTGGTGGTTCTTACAATTATCTTGATCCAGACAACGGTAGCAGCGTAAGTAAATTCGGTGTTGACGGGACTTATTACTTTAATCCTGTTCAAACTCGTAACGCTCCACTTGCTGAAGCAGCTTTCTTAAGCCGTGCAAGTAACGTTAACGCCCTTATCAACTATGGCGATAACAGCGGTACAAAAGATACTCAATATGGCGTAGGTGTTGAATACTATGTTCCTAACTCAGATTTCTACCTTAGCGGTGATGTAGGTCGAAATGAGCGTGAAGTCGACAACACCAATATTGACAGCAAAGTAACTACTTATGCAGCTGAAGTAGGTTATTTACCAGCTCCAGGTTTATTACTTGCTCTAGGTGTTAAAGGCTACGACGAAAAAGACGGTAAAGACGGCGCTGATCCAACAGTTCGTGCTAAATACGTAACTCAAGTAGGTCAACATGACGTAAACCTTGAAGCATTCGGTGCATTTGGTGACCTAGACGAATATAAAGTTCGTGGTGACTACTACATCGATAAAACTTTAAGTCTTGGTGTGGATTACTACAACAATGACTTAACTGATAAAGATGAATTTGGTATTAATGCTAAAAAATTCTTAAATCAACAAGTAAGTCTTGAAGGTCGTATTGGTTTCGGTGATAACGACAACACTTATGGTGTTCGTGCAGGCTACCGCTTCTAATCAAGCCTAAAGTCATAAAAAAATCCGCTCAATTGAGCGGATTTTTTTATTGGTTTAAATGTACGATACGTAATTGTAAATTCACATTGCCATTAAATGCGTTACGATCTATTTCATAGACCAAATGTACATGATCACGCATTGGGTCAAATTCAAAACGGCCCGCTGCATTAAAAGCAATTGCATCAAAGCTGTATTGGTCGAGTGCTAATTTAAGCTTCAAATGCGTTTCTTTAAGCCAGCGATAATCAATAACTTTAAAATGCCCCTCAAACTGAGGAAAAGGGAATTTTTGTCCCCATGGACCAAGCTGTTCTATCCAATCTAATGTATTTAGTTGCAAAGCCGAAGCTGGTAATTCCCCATCCGTCCATAGCGTTGCTTGAAACAAAGATTCTTCCATTGCTGCAATGCAATTGGTAAACGCTGTTTTAAAAGCTTCAAAGTTTTCTTTACGTATGGTTAAACCTGCTGCTGCTGCATGCCCACCAAAATGGCTCACCAATTCTGGATGTTGTTCAGCAACCTGTTCAATCGTATCTCGAATATGCACGCCATCAATTGAACGTGCTGATCCTTTAATATGAATGCCATCTTCATCGGGTGCAAAAACAATAGTGGGGCGATGAAATTGTTCTTTTAAACGCCCTGCCACAATCCCGATCACGCCTTGATGCCAGTTTTCTTCAAAAAGTACAAGAGCCGGAGGAACGTCTTCTTTTGAGAGCTGCAAGCCATCTAAAGCAGATAAGGCTTGTTGCTTCATTTCCCCTTCGATTTGACGACGCTCTATATTTAATTGATTTAACTGTCTCGCGATTGGATAGGCAAATTCCATTGTGTCAGCTAATAAACATTCAATGCCTATACGCATGCTCTCCATGCGTCCAGCAGCGTTAATACGCGGACCTAAAACAAAACCTAAATCTTGTGCACGCAAAGATGAAGCCTCACGGCCAGCAATATCTAGCAACGCCAATATTCCTACTCGGCATTGATGTTGTTGAATACGTTTTACGCCTGCGTCGACCAAAATACGGTTGTTATAATCTAGGACAGCAACATCCGCATATGTTCCTAAAGCAACCAAGTCTAGATATTGAGTGACTTTACTTGTGCTTTTGTTTTGCTTGTTACGTAAACTTGCTAAATTGGCCAGTACATAAAATGCAACGCCAACACCTGCAAGCGCCTTACTTGGGAACTCACAACCCAACTGATTTGGATTTACAACTGCTTCTGCAAGTGGTGTTTCTTTGGTCGTTAAATGATGATCTGTAATAACCACTTGCATGCCCAGTGCATGTGCCGCATCAACACCAGTATGGCTGGAAATCCCATTATCGACAGTAATTAATAAATCGGGTTGATAAGTTTGATGTGCAAGCTCTGCAATTGCGGGGGTAAGTCCATAACCGTATTTAAATCGGTCTGGAACCAAATAATCGACTTGTGCTCCCATATCGCGAAGCACCAATATCATTAAAGCTGTGCTGGTTGCGCCATCGGCATCGTAGTCACCGACAATAACAATTTTTTTCTGCTCATCAATGGCTTGATCTATTAAGGCCACAGCTATCTCTAATCCCTTGAGCTGTGGAGCTAATAAATTCTTAAGCTTTAACTCTAATTCCTGTTCAGATTGTACCCCACGCCTTGCCAAAATTTCGGCAATAAACGAAGGCACGCCCTGAAACTGTTCAGGGCGTGTCAATAAAGGTCTTTGTTTGATTTGTATTTTTGTCATTTAAGGCATCAGTCGGTGCAACGTCCATTGACCGTCGATTTTTTCATAACTCAAGCGGTCATGTAAACGATTTGGTCGCCCTTGCCAGAATTCATAATAATCTGGCTGCAAACGATAGCCTCCCCAGAACTCTGGCTTATCAAGCACTTCACGGCTTGTAACTTGCTGTTGTAACTCTTGAAAACGTTGCTGTAACAGCTCGCGACTTTCAATCTTACCACTTTGCGGAGTACTGATATGCGCTGCAATCTGGCTATCACGTGGTCGTTTACGATAGTAATCTGTAGATTCCTGTTCAGAAATTTTTACTACATGACCACCAACTCTCACCTGACGTTCTAGACTCGGCCAGTAAAATAATAATTCGGCATATGGGTTTTCTGCCAAATCTATACCTTTCTGACTGTCATAGTTAGTATAAAAATCATAGCCAGCTTCTGTAGCACCGCGCAACAAGACTGTTCGAACATGTGGTCTGCCATTAGCACCCACTGTTGCTAACGACATGGCATAAGGTTCATGCAAATTGGCTGCTAGAGCATGGTTAAACCAACCAAGAAACTGAAGATGAGGGTTAGATTCAACCTGTCCCTCATGCAATTCTCCTTGCTCGTAGCTTAAGCGTAATTCACTTAAATCTTTAATGACATCACTCATGTCATGCACCTTATGCGACTTGTGCTTGTGAACGAACTGAATCTGCTAAATGCTGAGCTAAAGCATTCACTTCTTGCTCATCATCACCTTCGACCATAACTCGAATCACAGGTTCTGTTCCTGACTTACGAATCAAGATTCGTCCACGTCCTTTGAGCTGTGCTTCTGCTTTATCAAACTCGGCAACCAATGCAGGAATAGAATACGGATCAAGCATTTGTTCTAAACGTACATTCACAAGAATTTGTGGGAATAATTTAAAATCTTGAACCAATTCATGAAGAGCTTTATTTTGCTCGACCATCACGGTTAAAACTTGAAGGGCTGCAATAATTGCATCACCTGTCGTACTCTTGTCTAAAGTTAGAATATGGCCAGATGGTTCCCCACCAGTAACCCAACCATTTTCTTCTAAAGCTTGTAATACATATCGGTCGCCAACCTTAGCACGAACAAAACCAACATTCGCTTTTTCAAGTGCAACTTCGAGTGCCATGTTACTCATGACAGTACCGACTACGCCTGCTGGCTTATTTTGAGCCTGAGTCGCTAAAATATATAAAATATGGTCGCCATCAATTAAGTTACCAAACTTATCAACCATTACGACACGGTCAGCATCACCATCAAAGGCAATCCCTAAATCTGCTTGGTGCTCAACGACAGCTTTTTGTAGGTTTTCAGGATGTGTTGAACCACAACCTTCATTAATATTTAAACCATCTGGCTCATTATATAAAGCAACAACTTTTGCCCCTAACTCACGAAAAACCGAAGGACCAACGCTATATGCTGCGCCATGAGCACAGTCCAATACGATCTTTAAATTATTTAAGTCAAAGTGGTAAGGGAAAGTAGATTTACAAAATTCGATATAGCGACCATTCGCATCATTTACACGGACACTTTTACCTAAGTTCGCAGTGTCTTCAATAAATAAATCTTTTTCTAATTCTTTATTAATTTCTTCCTGCAATGAATCTGGTAATTTTTTACCTTCACTTGAGAAAAATTTAATCCCGTTATCAAAATATGGGTTGTGAGATGCAGAAATCACGATACCTGCATGCGCATGTAAAGCACGAGTAAGGTGCGCAATTGCTGGGGTTGGTAATGGGCCAAGTAAATGAACATATACGCCAGCAGCGTTTAACCCCGCCTGCAAAGCAGACTCTAAAATATAACCAGATAAACGAGTGTCTTTTCCTAATACAACAAGTGGCTTATTTTTTGGACTCGTTCGTTTTAATACCTTCCCTGCAGCAAAACCGAGTTTTAAAGCAAACTCTGGAGTAATAGGCATTTGCCCAAATTTTCCACGAATACCATCCGTTCCAAAATAACTCATAGCTTATCTCATTTTTACGCCACTTCAGCCGTGGCTTACTTCATATATGGCCATTCCGCCATATTTCTTTTCGTCAGATTTACTTTACACCAAAAACAAAAAGCCGTCAGTGTAATGACGGCTTTCTTCATTGTTTTGGTTACGAAAATCTAACCAACACGATAGTTTGGAGCTTCTTTAGTAATCGTTACATCATGGACATGTGACTCAGACATACCAGCTGAAGTAATTTTCACAAATTTTGCATTTTGGCGAAGATCTTCAATCACAGCTGAACCTGTATAGCCCATCGATGAACGTAAACCACCCATCATTTGATGAACGATATTACCCATTGGACCTTTATATGGGACACGGCCTTCAATGCCTTCTGGTACTAACTTCTCAGCACCCGCTTTTGAATCTTGGAAATAACGGTCAGCAGAACCAGTTGCTCCCGCCATTGCACCTAATGAACCCATACCACGATATGCTTTGTAGTAACGACCTTGGAAAAACTCAACTTCACCCGGCGCTTCCTCAGTACCTGCAAGTAATGAACCAACCATGATCGTACTTGCACCCGCACCGATCGCTTTTGCCATATCGCCAGAGAAGCGGATACCACCATCTGCAATTAAAGGAATTTGATCTTTTAGTGCGCTAGCAACGCTGTCAATCGCAGAAATTTGTGGCATACCAATACCTGCCACAATACGTGTTGTACAGATAGAACCAGGGCCAATACCTACTTTTACAGCATCTGCACCTGCATCTAATAATGCTAATGCAGCATCACCAGTTGCAATGTTGCCACCAATCACTTGTACTTGAGGGAAGTTTTGTTTCACCCAACGTACACGTTCAATTACACCAGCAGAGTGACCATGTGCTGTATCAACAACAATTACGTCAACACCAGCTTCAACCAATGCTTCCACACGACTTGGTGTATCAGCACCTGTACCTACCGCAGCACCAACACGTAAACGACCAAGATCATCTTTACAACTGTTTGGATAGCTCTCAGCTTTGCGGAAGTCAGTTACTGTAATTAAGCCTTTAAGTTCATTGCTCTCACCAACGACCAAGACTTTTTCAATACGGTGTTTTTGCAATAATGCTTGAATATTTTCTTTAGACTCGCCTTCACGTACAGTTACTAAACGATCTTGGCCTGTCATGATGTTGCTAACAGGTTGTTCTAAATTGGTTTCAAAACGCGTATCACGGCCTGTCACAATACCAACAACCTTGCCATCTTTAACAACAGGTACACCACTAATGTTATTAGCAGAGGTAATTGCAATCAGTTCACGTACTGTAGTTTCTGGCGTTACAGTGATAGGATCTTTCACCATACCCGCTTCGAATTTTTTCACACGGCGTACTTCTGCAGCTTGAGCAGCAATATCCATGTTTTTGTGCAAAATCCCGATACCACCATTTTGTGACATCGCAATCGCCATACGTGACTCAGTCACTGTATCCATTGCCGCTGAAACTAATGGGATATTTAAATAAATGCCGCGAGTTAAACGTGTCTTTAAAGAGACATCTTTTGGGAGAACAGTAGAGTAGGCAGGAAGTAATAAGACATCATCGAAGGTTAGCGCTTCTTGAACGATGGTCAGCATAACAATCTCACTGGTAAATTCCGTGAGCTATTATAAACAAATTTCAATGCAATTTTCATATTATCTTTGCCTTTTTCAGCAATAGATATTTGCCTGCTCTAAATATTTCCCACTTATTATTGTGTTAGCTCATATTTAACTCACCTGATCATAGTCATGATCATTCTCAGAATCGGCTGGGTTAACACGAATCAGAGGAATAAGCTGGTGCGCCAAACGAGCTTTATTACACTGCTCATCTCCCACCTGCACTTCTCTACAGGTAGAACTACGTACAGCATAAATAGAACACCCCACCTCTTTACCAATTTCACCTGTCAAAGCCTGACAACGTGGCTGAACCCGGTTAGTTCCACGCATACAAGAATAAACAGGTGTTAAAGGTTCAACTAGATGTTCATCTATTAACTCGGCCTCAGCCCAGTAAAATGAAACCCGAAAATGTGCACAACATGCCCCACAGCGTAGGCACTCATCTGGAGTCGCAACTTGAGATAACATTTTATTCAAATTCTCGTCATCAAAAATTTTTCTGCGACGAAAAATACTAAAAAAATTTCAATTCCGACTCAAGATAATGGACCTCATTTTTTAAGTTGGACAGCTAAAAATTTGCTCATTCATTAAATCTACGCCGCATGGCAAGGTCTCAATCCAGTCTAAAAACTGATTGACCATTTCTTTACCAATAAATGGACTTCCATGCTGAGGAACGATCATCTCGATATCCATTTGGCGCACCATGCTAACCCACAAACGGATAACCTTATTGGAACACATATAGCGTTGATGAAAAGCCTTCATTTTCATAACGTGGGTATCGAAATCTTTTAAAGGCTGATTAGCATCTTCAACAATCGAGGCACCCATATCGCCAGAAAATAAAATTTTGGCAACTGGATCATAAAACTGAAAATTACCCACCGAATGTAAGAAGTGAGCGGGAAATACCACAAGCTTGGATTCTCCTAAAGTAATCACTTGGCCGCGGTCGGGTAATTCAATAAGGCGGTCTTCCCAATTCCCTTTCATACGCTCACTCATAAATGAGGAATTTAGGTGCGGTAAAAAACGTGCCCATAATTTTGATGCAACGACTTTAGCATCGGTATAAACCAGCCAGCGTGGCATTGAAGTAATAATATCCGGATCTTGATGCGAGGCCATCACATAGTCCAGATTTTTCAAACGTGTATATTTATTTAATTCCATCGTTAATGGAACGTAGGTCAAATCGCCACCTGGGTCGATTACAGCAGCGCGTTCATGATCAATAATTAAAAATTGATTGGCTTGAATGCCTTCCCCTTTGACCAAACTGGTAAAACTAATACATTTATGTACGCCATTATCAAATAATATCTGTGATGTTGTTTTTTCAAACCCCATAAAATTCCCCAAAAAAAACTTTAAATATTAGATATTTTTATATCCATACTAAAATAAAGGGATTCAGTAGCTCTTGCAATAAACTACTTTATTTTTCTAATAATATTTTAAAATTGATTTTGCTTTTCTTATTTTATAAATGAATCACAATGTTATTTAAAATTAACCCACAATAAATTAAAATAATTCTCATTATCAAATTTACTTTTTGTGCTGCTTAGGCCTCCCATGAATCAACCCTTCCGTTTTTCAACATCAAAAACATTGTTAGCAGTTGCTATTTTTACTTCGATGACAGCAAGTCATGCTGAAGAAATAACAGAACAACAAAATTCAACCAGTGTTCTCCCCACGATTTCTGTTAAAGCACAAAAAGAAAGCACTTCACCTTATGTCGCAACGAAAGCAAACTCTGCCTTAAAATCAGATGCACCTTTATTTAAAACTGCTCAGTCGGTTTCGGTAGTAACCCGCGAACAGCTCGACCAAAAACAAGCAAGAACTTTAGCAGATGCCCTTGAAGGTGTCGCAGGCGTAGAAGCTGGGAAACTTGGTCGTCGTGGTTGGGATGATTTTGTTATTCGAGGACAAACTTCTTCTGATTCAGTTTATGTAGATGGTTTAAGAGTAGGCCAAAATACGTATGTTGCTACTGAGTTATCAGGCATGGATCAGGTACAAGTTTTAAAAGGGCCTGCATCTATTAATTTTGGTTTGGTTGCTCCAGGAGGTATGGTCAACTTAGTGACTAAACGCCCTCAAGCTGAAAGCTTTGCTCGGGCCACTATGACTTATGGCAGCTACAATCTTAAAGAAGGTACGTTCGATTTAAACTATAGTCCTAATAATAGTGAAAAAGGTGCTTTCCGTTTAAATGGTCGTATCTCGGATCAAGATGACCCAACAGATTATGTGTATTTTAAAAATTACTACATCTCCCCCTCTTATAACTTTGACTTAGGGGATAACACTGATCTCTCTGTCATCGCAAGCTATCAGCATCGCGAATACATTCGTCAACAAGGTTTACCTGTCATTGGTACATTAAAAGATAACCCTAACGGCGCTATAAACCGAAGTTTATATATTGGCGATCCTAATTTTGGTAAATATGAGGCAGATGTTTACCGTACAGGTTATACCTTTAAACACGCTTTTGATAACGGTTGGAACTTTAATCAGAACTTTGCCGTACAAAAAACTGAAATGGATGGTACTGCTGTCTTTGCTCGCACGGGTAACAACTTTTGGGCAAAAAACAAACAAGGTGAAATCGACTACACAACCATTAGCCGTAAAAATAATAGCCGCCACCAAATTATTGATAATTTAAGCTTTGCCATCGATAACCGTTTCAATAAACAGTTTGATTTATATGGTATGCAACACGACCTTAATATTGGCGTAGATGCTTTTCAGGAAAAAAGTGATTACACCAATGATAAATACGATATTGGCGATTTAAATATCTATGATCCCGTTTACGGACAAAATGTAAAATTGACTCAAAATGTTCGTGATATCAACCGTCTCAAATATTTAGGACTTTATTTACGTGATCGCATTCAGCTTAATGACCAATTACTTTTAAGCTTATCTGGTCGTCAAGACTGGGCGCAAACTCAAACTACAAGTTTGGTGACTGGCAATACGAGTAAACAAACAGATGAAGCATTCACAGGTAGTGCTTCTCTCATGTATACCCTTAATGACATTGTGGCTCCTTATGTCAGCTACGCTACTTCATTTACCCCAAATAGCGGTACTGATGTAAATAACAATCCGTTCAAACCTGAAGAAGGGAAACAGGTTGAAGTCGGAATGAAATTACAAAGCCCAGATCAACGAGTTCAAGGCGCTATCGCTTGGTATGACTTAAAACGTCAAAATGTTTTAGTCACTGATACTGCGAATAGTGGATATAAAGTACAACGTGGCGAGCAGTTAACTCGTGGTATCGAGACTGAGCTCAGCGCAGAAATTTTAGAAGGTTTGAAATTAACAGCTGCCTATACCTACACAATTGATGCTGAAATTAGTAAAGATGCAAACGCGAGCAATGTAGGAAAAGCACTCGACAATATTCCTGAGCATGCTTACAGTCTGTCGGCTCGTTATAAATTTGATCCTGCCTCAAAACTTGGTTGGTATGTCGGCGGTGGGTTCCGTGGTGAAACCTATAAAACTATGGATAAGCTAGATGTCCATATTCCAGGCTATACCGTATTTGATACAGAAGCTGGCTATGATGCAGGACATTGGGGTGCTCAACTAGCGATCCGTAATCTATTCGATAAAGATTACTATGCAGGTGCCTTAAATGAAAATATGGTGACTTTAGGTAACCCCCGTCAAATTAACTTTACTGTGAAATTTAACTATTAAAATTACCTATAAAAAAACGCACTCGAATTGAGTGCGTTTTTTTCGCAGCTTAAAATGCGTTAGAAAAAATAATGCTGTACTAAAGTAGAGATACCTACAATTAAGAAAATAGCAGCACCAATTTTATGAATAAGTGAGATAGATAAACGTTCAGCCAATTTATTACCAATAAATACAGCAGGTGCATTGGCAATCATCATCCCTAAGGTTGTACCTAACATCACCCAAAAAATGCTGTCATAACGTGCAGCTAAAGCGACTGTTGCAATTTGGGTTTTGTCACCAATTTCAGCTAAGAAAAATAAGATGAAGGTAGCACCAAAAACACCAAATTTTTGCCATCTGTTAATACTATCCGTTTCATCGTCTAACTTATCTGGAATAAGCATCCAGAAAGCCATACCAATGAAGCCAGCTGCAAGAACCCAGACTAAAATTTCGGGGCTCAGCACAGTTGTGATCCACTGTCCAAGTACAGCAGAAATACCATGATTAATTAGAGTAGCTAAAAGAATCGCAATAAGAATAGGGATTGGCTTACGGAAACGTGCAGACAGTAAAAGGGCCAATAATTGAGTTTTATCGCCCATTTCAGCGAGGGCAACAATTGAAGTAGAAATCAGAAATTCTTGCATGTCGTTTCTCTGGCTAGCATAAATGCCCATGACCTACCCCTCCTGCTAGCCAAATATCTGCAGAGTGGTAAATCAAAGGTCTTGCCAACTCGGAAACGATGAGACGTTTAAGCTATGATGACCATGTTCTGTTGAACAATTATGTTGATCATCACCTATTCATTTAGAAATGAATAGCGGCTACTCCCCAATGAAGTATGCGTTTATTATATTCGAGTAGTTCTATTTTTCAAACATTCAGGCAAAAAATTTTATCCACGCCCAAACCAACAATCGTCCTAGACCCAATAGTAAAGCTAAACAAATACTTAAGTTAATAAATCCAAAATTATTAATGCCAGTTACGTGCTGAGATTGAAATTCAAATGGCAAAATAAGCATTGCTACAAATACTTCCAAGCCCATTGCAACGTAGGTCATCCATTCCCAAGGAAAGTGTAAAATACTCACCCACAGCCCCATTAATAAAAATACAATTAATAGGATCGGCACCATGATTTTTAAAAATCCTACCATTTATTCTTTCTCCTTTACCTAATAACGAGAAATTTCTCCTCTCTCAACACTTCATTCTTCGTCTTTAGATTAACTTAAAACCAATTAAATTAAATATCAAAATAAAACCCCGCCGAAGCGAGGTTTTAATGATTCATTTAAAAATATTAGATTAATAAAGTACGAATATCTTTAAGAAGTTTCGTAAGCTTATTAGTAAAGCGAGCCGCATCTGCACCATTAATTACACGGTGGTCATAAGACAATGACAATGGCAACATTAAGCGTGGATCAAAGTCCTTACCATTCCAAACAGGCTGCATCGTTGCAGGTGAAATACCCAAAATCGCAACTTGCGGCCAGTTCACAAGTGGTGTAAATGCTGTACCACCTATTGCGCCCAAACTTGAAATAGTGAAATTCGCACCTTGCAAGTCTTTCGGTGTTAATTTCTTATCACGTGCTTTTTGACCTAACACACCCAATTCAACTGCAATTTGCTTAATTGATTTTTGGTCAGGATTACGTAGTACTGGTACTGTCAAACCATCAGGTGTTGCTACCGCAATACCCATATGGATTTCATTGCGCAAGAGCACTGATTTACCGTCATCAGATAGATGACCTGCGAATTCACGCTCTTCTTTCAACAAATACGCAACCGCTTTGATAATGAATGCCATAATCGTCAGGCTGATACCTTCTTTTTTGAAGTTGCCTTTTAGCTCATTGCGCCAATCTTCCAACTCAGTAATATCAGCCAAATCGAACTGGGTGACTTGCGGAATAAAGTTGTTCAATGACAATTGCGGAATTGATACTTGCTGCAAACGCGTCAGTACTTTTTCTTCCACGCCACCAAACGCAGTGAAGTCAGGAAGCTTTGGCAAACCTGAAACTGCTGGTGCAGCCGCAGCAACTGGTGCAGCTTGTGGCGCAGTTAAACGAGTCTTCACATACGCAAAGATATCTTCTTTAACAACACGGCCATGTTCACCAGAAGTCTTAACTTGAGATAAAACTACACCAAGCTCACGAGCAAGCTTACGCACAGCAGGGCCTGCATAAACTTTAGCGTTTTCGGCTTCTTGTTCTTTAGTTAATTTATCATTACCAGAAGAAGCTGGAGCAGATACTGCTTGAGTCGGAGCAGGTGCTGCCGCTTTAGGCGCTGCTGCCTGTGGAGCTGGGGCTGCTTCTGCTTTTGCCGCTGGTGCAGCAGCAGGTGCTTGACCTTCAGCTTCAATTGTTGCCAGCAATACGCCTTGTGAAACTTGTTGGCCTGCTTGCAAGTGAATTGCTTTCACAATACCCGCAACAGTACTTGGAACTTCCACAGTTGCTTTATCTGACTCAACCACAACAAGGCTTTGGTCTACATCAACTTTATCACCAACCTGAACCAAGATTTCAGCAACAACTGCTTTATCTACACCCAAATCAGGAACGTTAATATCAACCGGTCCAGATTGAGTAGCAGTCGATGCTACAGTTTCTTGTTGAGCTGGTGTAGCTGCTGCCGGAGCTGCTGTTGTAGAAGCAGGTGCCTCAGCTGGCGCACTAGATGCAGATGTTGTTTTTACTTGAATAAGAACAACACCTTCTTTAACTGTATCGCCTTCTTTAACTTGAATGCTTTCTACAGTACCTGTAACACTGCTTGGTACTTCTACAGTTGCTTTGTCAGACTCAACCACAACGATGCTTTGTTCAACATCGATTTGTTCGCCAACTTTTACTAAAATCTCACCAACTAGTGCTTTTTCAACACCAATATCGGGAACTTGAACTTCAACCACTTGGCTAGTTGTTGCCGTTGCTGGTTGAGCAGCAGTTGAGGGCTGTTGAGCCGCTGCAGGTGCTGCCGTTTGTTCAGCTGCTGGTGCAGCTTTTGGAACTTCTTCTGCTTGAGCTACTGGTGCAGCACCCTCAGCTTCAAGTTCAAGCAATACCGTACCTTCAGTTACGCTATCACCTTCTTTGATTAAGATGCTTTTTACAACACCTGCTGAAGTGCTAGGCACTTCAACAGAGGCTTTATCTGACTCAAGCAAAACAAGGCTGTCATTTTCTGCAATACTGTCGCCAACTTTTACTAAAATTTCAGCAACAACTGCTTTGTCTACACCAATATCAGGGGTCTTAATTTGCATGCTTAGTTCCCCTCACCTGTTTGCGTTTCATTATATTCAGCAACTGCCTGAACTTCTGGATGCGCTTGAGGAGCCCATGCCACTGGACGGTCAGTATCTAACTCAAAGTTAGAAATCGCGTCTTTAACTAAACGTGCGTCCACTTCACCTTCGTCAGCTAATTTTTTCAAAGTAGCAACAACGATATGTGCAGCATCAACACCAAAGAAACTACGTAAGTTAGCACGTGTATCTGAACGACCGTATCCATCTGTACCTAATGCAACAAATGGGCGACCATCTGGAAGATACGCACGGATTTGTTCGCTATAAGCACGCATATGGTCTGTTGCTGAAACAACGATACCTTCTGTACCACGTAACTGTTTAGATACCCAAGATTCTTTCACTTCTTCAGAAAGTGGGTGTAAACGGTTGTATTCTTCACATGCCATACCATCACGTGACAACTCATTGAAGCTTGTTACACTCCAAACATTTGAATGGATTTGGTATTCATCACGTAAGATTTTCGCAGCCTTGATCACTTCACGAAGAATCACACCTGAACCAAGTAATTGGACAGTTGCTTTTTCATCTTTTTCGAACAAGTACATACCACGTTTAATGCCTTCCTCAGCGCCTTCAGGCATTGCAGGATGCTCGTAGTTTTCGTTCATTACAGTTAAGTAGTAGAACACACGCTCTTGGTTCACATACATACGTTTTAAACCGTCATGCACGATTACAGCTAACTCATAACCAAAACATGGATCATAAGATACACAGTTTGGAATAGTGTTCGCCAAGATATGTGAATGACCATCTTGGTGCTGTAGACCTTCACCGTTCAATGTGGTACGACCAGCAGTTGCACCCAACAAGAAACCTTGAGCTTGCGCATCACCAGCTGCCCATGCAATGTCACCAATACGTTGGAAACCGAACATTGAGTAGTACATATACATTGGAATCATTGGCAAGTTATTCGTTGAATAACTTGTTGCCAACGCAGCCCATGCACTCATCGCACCAGCTTCGTTAATCCCTTCTTGTAGCATGTGACCGTCACTTGCTTCACGGTAATGCATTAATTGTTCTTGGTCTTCTGGGGTATATTTTTGACCGTGAGCAGCATAGATACCGAGCTGACGGAACATACCTTCCAGACCAAAAGTACGTGCTTCATCTGGAACAATTGGTACTACGCGGTCTTTAATTGCTTTTTCTTTGAGTAAAGAAGCAATTAAACGAACCATCACCATAGTGGTAGATTGTTCTTTACCACCTGAACCATTTAATACAGCATCAAATACAGATAATTCAGGAATCGCTAAGATTTCACTCTCTTTACGACGTGCAGGTAGGTAACCACCTAACGCTTCACGACGCGCCTTCATATACTTCATTTCTGGAGAGTTTTCACTTGGGCGGTAGAATGGAAGCTCTTCTAACTTATCGTCTGTAAATGGAAGATTGAAACGGTCACGTACATATTTCAAAGAGTCAATCTGCATTTTTTTGATTTGGTGAGTTTTGTTCACCGCTTCAATTTCTTCAGACAAACCGTAACCTTTAACAGTTTTCGCAAGAATAACTGTTGGTTGACCTTTAGCTTTCATTGCTTCTGCATATGCAGCAAACACTTTGTAAGGGTCATGACCACCACGGTTGAGATTATCGATGTCTTCATCGCTTAGGTCTTTTACAAGTTCCGCAGCTTCCGGGTACTTGCCAAAGAACTTCTCACGCGTGTATGCACCACCTTTCACTTGATAGCGTTGGTATTCACCATCAACTGTCTCTTCCATTACCGCTTTCAAAGCGCCTGAGGTGTCTTTTGCAAGAAGTGGGTCCCAATGACGGCCCCATACCACTTTAATTACACGCCAGCCTGCGCCACGGAATAAAGATTCTAACTCTTGAATGATTTTACCGTTACCACGTACAGGACCATCTAGACGCTGTAAGTTACAGTTAACAACCCAAATAAGATTATCAAGCTTTTCACGACCAGCAAGTGAAATTGCACCAGTACTTTCTGGCTCATCCATCTCACCATCGCCAAGATAAGCCCAAACTTTACGATCTTCTTCTTTGATCAAGCCACGGTTCATCAAATATTTTTGAATATGTGCTTGATAAATCGACATGATTGGACCAAGACCCATTGATACTGTTGGGAATTGCCAATAGTCAGGCATTAAATATGGATGCGGATAGCTTGGTAAACCGTTACCGCCAACTTCACGGCGGAAATTACTTAACTGTTCTTCAGTTAAACGTCCTTCAAGGAATGAACGTGCATAAATACCAGGAGCACAATGCCCTTGATAATAAATCATATCTCCGCCAAAGCTATTGCTGTTTGCGCGGAAGAAATGGTTAAAACCTACGTCATATAATGTTGCACTTGATGCGAAACTCGCCAAGTGTCCACCTAAATCATCACCTGTTTTATTCGCACGAAGTACCATTGCTAAGGCATTCCAACGAATCAATGCACGAATACGGCGTTCCATATCTTGGTCGCCTGGCATTGCAGGTTGTTCTTCAACAGAAATTGTATTTAAGTAAGGTGTATTGAGACGTTGAATTGGAACATGCTTAGCAATTGCTTGTTGGTAAAGTTTTTCCAACAAGAATGCCGCTCGTTCAGTTCCCATATGTTGTAAAACTGAATCGAATGCATCTTGCCATTCTTGGGTTTCTTGTGCGTCGGAGTCACCGTAAAACGCCATAATTCACCTGTTCCTTGTTCTCTAATCTACTTTGTATTTTTACCACGTTTTACCCCTTTCAAGTTATTGCCTCGGGTGAATGTGAGGGGGCCCTATTATTTTCTGAATGAATAGTCATTGACCGAGCAGTAAACAAAATAACAAAAAAACGCCAATAATGGCGTTTTTTTATACAATCTTTGCGTTAAAAAAGGTTTAGCTTAGTTTTAGATTCATAAATTTAATAACCTTGCTTTTTTAACTATGCTTTTATGGAAGCATCGCCAAGTAAGTAGTTGGGTTTTTACGTTGCCCATCTTTTACAACTTCATAATGCAAATGCGGACCTGTACAGCGACCTGTACACCCTACATTAGCAATATGCTCGCCCGCAGATACTTGGTCGCCTACACGCACCATTAAACGTGAAGCATGAGCATAACGCGTTAAATAGCCATTACCATGGTTAATTTCAACATATTGACCATAACCAGTGCCCCAGCCAGATTTGGTTACAATACCTGGGCCTGTAGCATAGATTGGCGTGCCACTCGGAGCAGCCATATCCAAACCACCATGATGTTCTGCACGGCCACCCATGGTACGACCACCAAAGTTTGAAGAAACTCGTACAGTATCAGGAAGAGGATGAGAAACTAACCAAGAGTAAGAATTTGAAGAAGAGGCATTAAAAGAATTTTTTGCGGTTGTATTACCGTACTTCTTTGCAAGTGACTCATTGTTGAGTTCAACCGTTTTTTGGCGTAAGGTCACTGAAACTTTCGCACTCGCCGGAAGATCTAAATCATCGGGATGAGTATATGAACCTTGAGATAATGTTTTTGATAGCTGTTCCAATCGATCTGAATCAGTAGATTGGTTAATTGTTTGATAATCTGCAAAAGCAACTGATGCTGCCGAAGCGGCAAGTGAAAACGCTAATAAAATACGACGCGTGTGCATAAAAACCTCTTGAAACTGTTCTTACTCAAGTTCCTTATGATCTCTTCCTTGATATCAATTGAAATGAACGCTTAAGATTAAGACAAGAATCTATCCGAGAATGACCATGTCCAAACCCGATAACGTTTTTCAACAAACCGGAAAACACATAAAAACAGGAAACCTTACGTTTCTAACAACGCAAGTCGCGCAATGGCAAAGACTTACGAAAATTATCCAACCCTTATTGCCCCAACCGGAACAATGGCAGGTTGTGTGTTATCAAAATGGCTCTTTAATCATTACTGGTGAAAATCAAGCGATGATTAGTCAACTCAGTTATTTACAGAACCAATATGTATCTAAATTATCTCAGCTCGAAGGGCTAAAAGACCTACAAAGAATTCAGGTTCGATTAAGAAATAAAAATATTCCAAATGCACCTTCATCTGAGCCATCTAAACCCATCCCCCCGGAAACACAAGAAATGTTACGTAGTGCAGCCGACTTTGTGAGCGACCCTAAGCTTAGCCAAGCTTTACTACGTTTGGCAAGCAATAAAAAATGATGAGCTTTATATTTCTTAATTAGAATCATTATTATTATGTGATAATAATCACACTTTTTAATGTTACATTATAACATAGCCAAGTAAAGACAATGACTTATGTCACGCTGACATATGGAATTGGACACTGAT
Source organism: Acinetobacter sp. WU_MDCI_Abxd143 (assembly GCF_025514195.1). Taxonomy (NCBI): domain Bacteria; kingdom Pseudomonadati; phylum Pseudomonadota; class Gammaproteobacteria; order Moraxellales; family Moraxellaceae; genus Acinetobacter; species Acinetobacter sp. WU_MDCI_Abxd143. The sequence goes on along the minus strand of NZ_JAHPTH010000005.1, from coordinate 150,118 downwards.
TCTCGTCATCAAATGTTACAATTTCATAATTACTCGGATCACTTTGAACATTGCGTAACAACTGATTATTTAAAGCATGTCCTGATTTATAGCCATCAAACTTGGCAATAATTTGATGACCAAGCAAATACAAATCACCTACTGCATCTAAAATTTTATGTCTAACGAACTCATCAGCGAAACGTAAACCTTCTTCGTTGACGACACCTGTATCATCTACACCAATTGCATTATCTAAACTTGCGCCTAGTGCTAAATTGTTTGCTTTCAAGTAGTCCAGATCTTTCATGAAACCAAAAGTACGTGCTTCACTGACTTCATAAACAAAAGTTTCGGTCGAAAAGTCGATCGTCGCAGATTGATATTCTTTAGCAAATGCCGGATGGTCAAAATCAATCGTGAAATTTAATTGAAAACCATTGTGAGGGCTGAAAATTGCTTTCTTATCATCGATGAGTGCTTCAACTGGTTTTAATATTCTTATAAATTTTTTCGGTGCATCCAGTTCACGTAATCCACCTTGCATTAAAAGGTAAATAAATGGACCAGCACTTCCATCCATAATTGGAACTTCAGAAGCTGACACCTCAACAATCAGGTTATCAATTCCCAAACCTGCAATTGCACTCATTACATGCTCAATTGTTCCTACTTTTATATCCCCCGTTACCAAGTTGGAACACATAAAAGCTTCTTGAATCAATAAAGCATTGGCAGGGATATCGACAGGTGGATCCAAATCGATACGGCGAAATACAATACCTCCATCCACGGTATGTGGAATGAAATTGATCATCACTTTTTGACCGCTATGAAGACCTATTCCACTCGCTTTTACCACACGATTGAGAGTACGTTGTTTCACCATGCTTTGTAACTTCTTTTTTAAAACCGCTATACGTTAGCATATTTAGTCATTGATCAAAAATAAAAAAAGGCAGTGTTTGAACACTACCTTTCATTAAATCTAACGATTATTTACTTACGTTGCTGATTTTTCAAGTAATCTTGAATACTCATTGGAGAAGAACGCGGAGTAGAACTTGCTGTGCTACTGACTTCATTATCGGCGTTTTGACGCTTATTGATTGCAGGAACATCATCTTCATCAACAGATTGAGCTGATTGAGAGGATGCATGGCTTACCGTATTACGTTTTCTCGGTTCAGCATCTGCTGCATTACGAGTTAAACCAGTTGCAATCACTGTTACGCGTAATTCATCACGTGCATCTGGGTCAAATACTGTACCGTAGAAGATTTCACCTTCATCAAGGTCAACAATCTGGTTCACAACATCAGTAATGATTTCAGTCTCACGTAACGTAATGTCATCACCACCCGTAATGTTAATTAACACGCCTTTGGCATTAATAATATTTACGTTATCAAGTAATGGACTACGGATCGCTTGTTCAGCAGCTTGACGCGCACGATCTTCACCACGACCTAAACCAGCACCCATCATTGCGTAACCGCGAGTACTCATTGCAGTTTTCAAATCGGCGAAGTCAAGGTTAATGTGACCACGGTTAACAACCAAGTCAAAGATACTACGTACAGCGTTTAACAACACATCATCAGCTTTTTTATAAGCATCTTTCATTGAAATATCGCCATATACGCTTAGTAAGCGTTGGTTAGGGATAATAATCAATGAGTCAACATGTGCTTCAAGTGCTTCAATACCACGCTCAGCAGACTTTAAACGGCGACGGCCTTCAAAGTTAAATGGTGTTGTAACTACACCAACAGTCAAAATACCCATTTCTTTGGCAACTTCAGCTACAACAGGCGCTGCCCCAGTACCCGTACCACCACCCATACCAGCGGTAACGAAAACCATATCGGTACCTTCAAGGTGGTGACGAATGATTTCACGGCTTTCTTCTGCTGCAACTTGCCCTACTTCAGGGTTAGCACCAGCACCTAGACCACGTGTACTTTGCTCGCCTAACTGAATTTTGAAAGGTGCATTCATACAGTCCAGTGCTTGTTTGTCTGTATTGGCACAAACGAATTTAACACCTTGAATATCAGACTGCACCATATGTTGAACGGCATTACCGCCACCACCACCTACACCAAATACAGTGAAACGGGCTTGACCGTTGCCATCGTTTAGTTCATCTTCTATAAATTCAAATGAGGCCATGACCTTTAGGGTTCCTAATACATTATGGCAGTCACTTCAGCCCGTATACTGCCTTGATTTTCAAAAATAACTAATTTTAAGAATGCTGTGCAATACCAACCTTGTCAAGTACAGCGGTTTTCTCTTACAACTTCCTAACAATTCTACCAATAAATACATACATCCTAAAAAATGGCTTTTAATTTGCTATTAAACGCATTCCAGCCATTTACCATTCGTTCCCATATCGAACGGTCATTTGCCTCTTCAGGCTCTTCAACAGCATCTTGCAACTCACTTTGGCTAAACATGAGCAAACCAGCTGCTGTTGCATACATAGAACGACGTAAGGCTGCTTGATGTTGATCATCAGCATAAACCTGTAACGGCGGATTACCCAAATGTGCAGATACACCCAACATACGACGAGCTAAACTCACCATACCTTCTATTTGACAAGCATCCCCTGTCAATACTACACCATGGTATAAACCATGAATTGCACCGCTTTGTTCGAGTTCATCGCGAATCTGGCTAAAGATCTCTTCATAACGGGCAATAATAATTTCTGACAACTCAATCCGGCTAATTGTTTGAGGGCCATCAATTCCTTCTACCTGAATCATGTGATCTGGCTTAACAGCACTTAAATCGACACAACCATGCAGAATTTTAATTCTTTCGGCTTCTTCTGTCGTCGTTTGCAATACAGCAGCAATATCACGTGTAACGTGTTCACCACCGCGTTGCAACGTACGCGCTAGAGCCAAACGTCCATCTAGATAAACAGCAAGATTGGTAATGCCTGCACCAATATCAACTAGACAAACACCATACTCTTTTTCATCTTTCAGTAAGCTTGCCTCAGCGGTTGCCAAACAAGACACCACCATTTTTTCAACCCCGATATTTGCACCTTTCATGGCACGATCAAGGTTTTGCATAGTCGCTATAGGCATCATCATTAACTGATAATGTCCAGTCATACTATGGGCAGTCATATTAATTGGATTCTGCACCCATTCAGCAGAATCACCTAATTCAAAGCCTAACGGCACTGCACTTGCTAAATAGTAATCAGAAGTCACATGACTTGCTTTTGCCAATTCTAACGCGCGCACGACTTCATTTGTTGTAATCACATGTGCTGGATTAGATACTGGTGTGCGACCAGAGGCATAAAAACTTTGCAACTCGGTACTCGGAATAGATACCCATGCGCTATGAATGCGACATTCGGCCATATTTTCCGCTTCAGCAACAGCATTTTTAATCGCAGCAATGACTTTATCGAGGCTTACAATTTTTCCTTTATTCATGCCTCGATTGCGAGCAGTTGCCATACCGATAACTTGAATGTTATCCGGCGCATGAATTTTTCCAATCAAAACTGAAACTTTATGCGTCCCAATGTCAATCGCAACAACTGAGGGAACAGCTTCACTCATCACTCATACCATTTCTTTGTTGTTTAATACCAGGCAAATTGCCTATTTTAAAGCCACGTATTATGGCTTTGCTTTTGTTCCACCTGCAATGCTTGTGTCATCACTCGTTACAACAAACTGACCATTCACAATTTTAGGTGGTGTTGCGTTCTTCCATTGAATAGATAATCCATTACGATATCGTAAATCAATGGCTGAGATTTTCGACCACACCGGTTTTAAGTCAGATTGTGCCAGATGACTTAAACGTTGCAACTTATTCATTGTTTGATCTTGGTCAACAATAATGCGTAAACCAGAATCAAATTGCATAAACCAAGTCATTCGCTCAGTCAGATATAACTCTTTTAAACGTAAATTAACAGGATGGAATAATTGATTAATTTCATTATAGCGTCGCATCATCATTTTTGACTGACTTACCGGCCCATGAAGCAACGGAAGTTCAGGATGATTCGTCGGCTCTGCCTCACTAAATACATCGCCACCATCGCTTAATAAGCGACCTGTTCCCCAACGAGCGATAGCATGGCGAGGCATGACACGGACACGAATACCATTGGGCCAAGCACGAGATACGACAACTCGGTCTACCCATGAAATTTCTAATGTTTTGTCACGAATCTGTTCTAAATCAGATGTGAAATAATTTGCTTTTATAATTGGAGCAACATGTTGCATCACTTGTTGCGTTTCAACCGAAGACGCCGAACCTACAACTTCTAGTTTTGCAACTGTTGCATCTGTAATAACTTTATATAGCCCATAAATTCCGACTGCCAGCACTACAAAAGCAATAACCAACAGCACCCATCCACCAGCATTCGCAAGCTTCTGCTTACGCGTAGGCGGTTTATCATGAATAGAGGTGATAGCCGCACGTTTACGGCGCATGGAAGCCGGAAGTTGTGCCATATTTAAGCCGTACCTTCCAATGTTTGCTCAAGAATTGCAACGCACAATTCATCAAAGCTATAACCAACAGCTTTAGCAGCTTTTGGAACTAAAGAGTGACTGGTCATACCTGGCACAGTATTTACCTCTAAAAGCCAGAAATTGCCTTGCTCATCCTGCATCGCATCAATACGACCCCAGCCTTCTGCACCAACGGCCTGAAAAGCACGTAAACACAATGCTTGTAGGTTTTTCTCTTCAGTCTCACTAAGACCACAAGGAATACCATACTCTACATCATTACGTTGATATTTCGCTTCATAGTCATAGAAAGCAACATCTGCTGGTGGTTGCAAACGAATGACAGGCAAAGGTTGTCCATTTAGGAATGAAATTGTGAACTCACGACCGGTGATCCATTTTTCTGCCATAACCACAGCATCGTGCTGAGTCGCCTTTTCAATTGCTGCAGCAAAGTCTTCTGCTTTCTCAACCTTACTCATGCCGACACTTGAGCCTTCATGTACAGGTTTGATAATGACAGGTAAGCCCAACTCAGCAATCACCGCATCTAAATCTGTTTCTTTAGTAATAATGCGATATGGCGCTGTAGGTAAATCGCTACCTTGCCAGATTTGCTTGGTTTTAACTTTGTCCATGCCAATAGCAGAACCTTGCACACCTGTTCCTGTATAAGGCAGATTTAACCATTCAAGTACACCTTGAATCTGGCCATCTTCACCCCCGCGACCATGCAATACAATAAATGCACGATCATAATTTACAAGTTCAGTCACACTGCGGTCTTGTGGATCAAATGCTTCAGCCTGAACACCTGAACGTAACAAAGCGTCCAAAACTGCCTGACCACTATCCAAAGACACAGCACGCTCAGCCGATTTCCCACCAAATAACACGGCAACTTTGCCGAATTTTGTAGCATTTGACACGTTTAAATCCTTAACCCGATAATTCAATACTTTTTGTTTATTTCACATACAAATGGTGTTGCGCAAGTTCTACTGAAATTGCTCCCACGTTACCCGCACCTTGCGTTAATAACAAGTCATTTGGTTGTAACACATTTTGCATGATGTTTTGCAAATTACCTTCCACCGGATCAACCAAAATTGGTTCTACTTGTCCGCGTAAACGAATACTACGAGCCAAAGTACGACTGTCTGCACCCACAATAGGCTTTTCACCAGCAGGATAAACTTCCAACAATAATAATTGATCGACTTGAGAGAGCACTTCAATGAAGTCATCAAAACAATCGCGGGTACGAGAATAACGATGTGGTTGGAACAACATAACCAAACGACGGTCTGGATGACTCTGGCGAGCAGCTTTAATTGTTGCTTCTACTTCTTTCGGATGATGTCCATAGTCATCAACCAACTTAACATTGCCATCAGCAAGTTCAAATTCACCCTGCACTTGGAAGCGGCGGCCAACACCACTAAATCCTTCTAATGCACGGCTAATTGCATCATCAGAAACACCTTCATCTGTGGCAACACCAATTGCTGCCAAGGCATTTAAAACATTATGTAAGCCTGGTTGATTAATTGTTAAACGCAATGGTTCACGACCTTTACGCAACACAGTGAAGTGCGATTGCATACCATCTTGTTCAATATCAACTGCTCGAATGTCATTATCTTCATTAAAACCATAAGTAATGACCGGACGGCCTACACGCGGCAGAATTTCACGAATGTTCGCATCATCACCACAAACTACAGCCAAACCATAAAATGGTAAGTTATGAAGGAACTGTACAAACGTATCTTTTAATTTATCAAAGCTACCTTCATAGGTATCCATATGGTCAGCATCGATATTGGTTACAATCGCGGCCATTGGTTGCAAATAAAGGAAAGATGCATCTGATTCATCAGCTTCAGCCACGATGAAACGGCTTTCACCTAACGCCGCATTTACGCCTGTACTGTTAAGTAAGCCGCCAATAACATAAGTTGGATCAAGGTTTTCTTCCGCCAACATCGTCGTCAAAAGACTTGTAGTTGTGGTTTTACCATGCGTACCAGCCACAGCAATACCGTGACGGTAACGCATAAGCTCACCTAGCATTTCTGCACGGCGTACAATTGGAATACGCTGTTCAATTGCAGCTTTAATTTCCGGATTTTCCGGATCAATTGCTGTAGAAACTACAAGCACATTGGCATTTTTAATATTTTCCGGTTGATGGCCAATATAAACTTTGATGCCATTTTTCTCTAATTGTTCTGTAGTTTTAGACGCTTTAATGTCTGAACCGGAAATTTTATAGCCTTGGTTACCCAAAACCTCTGCAATGCCACACATCCCAGCGCCACCGATCCCCACAAAATGAATGTGTTTAATACGGCGCATTTCAGGCACTTTAATCAGTTTTTTTGCTTGGTTCGCAGCTGTTGATGGAGACATAGTAAATCCGATTACATTTTTTGGATAAGATCAACCACATGCTGAGTCGCATTTGGTTGGGCATGTTGACGCGCTTTCACTGCCATTTCAGTAAGTAATTGGCGGTTCATCAGCGAAGTGAACAATTCATTTAAAACATCTGGCGTCATGGTCGATTGCTGGCAAATTTTCGCAGCACCGACATCCGCCAGAAATTTGGCATTTGCAGTTTGATGGTCATCAACTGCTATAGGGAGTGGTACAAAAACTGCGGCCACACCTGCTGTTGCAACTTCTGTTACGGTGAGTGCTCCAGCTCGGCAAATAATTAAATCCGCCTCACTATAAGCTTTTGCCATATCTTCAATAAACGGCAAAACGTGTACAGTTAAATTAGCTGGTGCATCTGCATAAAGTGCTTGAGTTGCCTCAACTTGTTGCTGACCACACTGGTGAAAAATATTGAGTGGAACTTGTAATTGTTTTAATGCTGGAGGTAAGCGTTCATTGAGTGCTTTGGCACCTAAAGAACCACCAACAATTAGAATATTTAGAGGCTGTCCTGCTTGCGCACGCTCATCATAACGCCACTTTGGGCTTAAAATATCTGTGATTTCATGACGTACAGGATTTCCTGTTGTAACGACTTTTCCACCAGCAGGAAAGGTATTTGGAAATGCTTCACATACGACTTTAGCAACACGAGATAACTGCGCATTGGTAAAACCTGCAACTGCATTTTGCTCGTGAATAAGTACAGGAATACCTAACAAACGTGCGGCCAAACCACCCGGCCCCGCAACATAACCACCAAAGCCTGCAACTGCATCAACTTTAAGCTGTTTCATATAACGCATTGCGCTTAAAGTGGCTTTTAAAATTTTAAAAGGTGCAGCAATTTTACGGACTAATCCGTTGCCACGAACACCTTGAATATCAATTTGATATATTGGAATATTTTGATCTTTTAATAATCGGTTTTCCATACCTGTTGGCGTGGCTAACCATGAAACCTGACAACCTTGTTGTTGAAGTTTTTTGGCTACGGCGAGGGCTGGAAAAACATGTCCACCTGTACCGGCAGCCATCATCATGACATGTTTAGGTTTGCTTTGCTGTGAATCGGTCACGGTCTAATTCTTCAACTCAAAAAACAATGGAAATTGTCATCTATTTTTGTAGCCGTTTATTTTAATCCTAAAGCTTCATTAACGAAAAGCTAATTTCACTCGTTTATAACAGAAAGATGTGCTTTTTTGAAAATATGCTTACAAAGCTGTGGTGTATTTAGTATTGTTATTTTATTAATTCATATATTTTCAGGTGATTTCCAATAAATACCGCTGAAAATCACCTGAAATAAATAATTAAGCTGTGCGACCAGCTTCTAATACATCAAATAAATCATCGGCAATTGATGTACCAAATTGAGCATCAATTTCACGAATACAGGTTGGGCTAGTGACATTAATTTCAGTGACATAATTACCAATCACATCTAAGCCTACAAAAATCAAACCTTTTTCGCGTAGGAAAGGGCCAATTTTAGCAGCAATCAGCTTATCGTTTTCAGTAAGCGGACGCGCTTGGCCTAAACCGCCTGCCGCCAAGTTACCGCGTACTTCACCATTTTGTGGAATACGAGCTAGACAGTAAGGAACAGGTTCACCATTCACCATTAAAATACGCTTATCCCCTTCTACAATTTCAGGAATATAACGCTGAGCCATAATGGGACGAGTACCTAGCTCTGTAAGCATTTCTAGGGTAGAACCAATATTTACACCGTCTTGGTACAAACGGAAAATGCCCATCCCCCCCATACCATCAAGTGGCTTAACGATTACATCGCCATGTTCTTTAATAAATTCACGAATTAAACTTTGCTGTGATGTTACAAGTGTAGGCACTTGCAGTTCTGGAAACTGCGTTGCAAAGAGTTTTTCATTGCAATCACGCAGTGATTGAGGCTTGTTAATAATCCATGAACCTTCGCGCTCAGCTTGCTCAAGCACGTAAGTCGTGTAGACAAAGTTCATGTCAAACGGCGGATCTTTACGCATGAGTACTACATCGTAAGCCCCGATAGATTCTTTTTTCTTTTCGCCCAGCTCATAGTAATGGTTGTAATCTTCGAAAACCTTTAGCGGTGAAATGAGGCCGTAAGCTTTACCTTGATCGATATATAAATCTTGTTGTAATGCATAACCTAATTCATGTCCACGACGGCTCGCCGCCCACAACATTGCCATGGTTGAATCCTTTTTAAGGTTTACGGTTTCAATCGGATCCATGACGACAAGTACACGCATGCTCAAGCTCTTCTTAAAATTTAAATTAGCATGAGTATAACTGAGATTTTTCACTGGTTTTTCTTAATTTCAGTAAAACCTTATCGGTTATTTCTTTATCTTGAATTAAGGTAAATTCAGTTAAACTAAGGTTATAAAATACTATTTTTAAAGGCTAAAGATGAAACTTTATCGCTATTTAACTGGTCCTGATGACTCTGCTTTTTGTGCACGAGTGACTAAAGCTCTGAATCATGGTTGGGAGTTATATGAAGCACCCACTATGACCTTTAACGGCACGCATGTCATTGTGGGACAAGCAATTTGCAAAACAATTGATGAAAATTATGATCCAGAAATGGATATTTTAGATGTTCTCAAAAATAACGCGTAATTCCAGAAGGGTGCTTTTAATCAACGAAAAGTCCCCTTTAAAGCCCAATTAACAAGAAAAACTAATGAGTCAACTCATCCAATTCGTTTAATTTGCTAATTAACTTACTAAAAATCAGTTATTAAAAAATAAATATGTCATTTTTTAAGGTAATAGTTCTTTTATTCTAAACAATTAAATGATTATAATTATCATTTGTACTTTTATTTTGTTAATTGATTTTATTTTTATGTTAAGAATTTCTATACCATCTCCCCAAATGAAGCGTCTTTTCCCGCTGAGCTTACTCAGTTTAATGATCTTGAATATTCAAGGTGCCTATGCAGAAGATGTGACTGACTCATCAAAAGTGGCAGCTACCATGCCCACCATAAAAATTGAGGCAATGAGTGAGCTCGACCCAATTAAAAGTTATATCGACTACGACAAAGCCAATGTCACACGTAATGGTTTAGACAAAAAAGATATTCCTCAAACCATTGATACAATTGATGTTCAGAAATATAAAATTTATGGATCAAATGATTTAAGCGTTATGCTGCAAGGCACCCCTGGCGTATCAACCAGTTATGATATGCGCGGTGATGGGATCACGATACGTGGTTTTGGTGCTGATACAGGTGATATTTATCGTGATGGCATACGTGAAAGCGGACAAGTACGTCGTAGTACAGCAAATATCGAACGTATTGAAATTTTAAAAGGCCCCGCCTCTGTTTTATATGGCCGTAGTGCTGGCGGTGGAGTTGTGAATATGGTGAGTAAATTCGCCAATTTTGACTCCAAAAGTTCAGTTGGTGCGTACGCAGGTTCTTACGACAACTACGGAACAACCGCTGACATCAACCAAGTACTTAATGACAATTTAGCAGTACGTTTAACTGGAGAATATGGTGAATCAGGGAGCTTCCGCTCCGGTATTGAAAATAAAATTGAAATGTTTTCACCAAGTTTTACTTATAAAAATGATGATGGAACTCTCACTTGGACCACACAATATACCTATGACAAATTAGGTCGTGTACCTGATCGCGGACCATCACGTGACATTCTGCCTGCAGAAACTTCAATTAAAATGGGATTTGCCCAAGACGGCGATTATGTTGATGATATTTTGCAAGTGGTCCGCACCGATGTGAATTATCAATATGCGCCTGATTGGAACTTTCACTGGGCAGCAAGTTACCGACAAGCAGAACAGAACTTTGACCACTTTTATTTTGGAACTTATTGTGGTTTAGATGGTAAAAACTCAAAGAATGAGTCTTGTACTAAAAAAGGTTACGTCGACCAAATTTACTACTGGCAACAAACCAGCAATAAGACCACCACCAATACCTTTGATATTAAGGGTAAGTTCAAAACTGGTCAGCTTGAACATCAAATCATGATGGGTACAGACTGGACTTATGAACAACGAGAGCCACGTCTAGCCAATAAAACTCAAAATGGGTCAGCCATTTATGGTTACGTTAATCCAATCACTGGCGAACGTGAGTACAGTCGTGGGAATGGCCCATTAAAGATTAATCAGCATAACTATAATGAAGGCACAACTTACGGCGTATTTATTCAAGATTTAATTGGTCTAAATGACCAACTTAAACTCATGCTGGGTGTGCGCTACGATTACTTTGACTTTTCAACCACCAACAAGCTGACTAAAGAACACCGTAATGTAAAAGATGGCAGCTTTAGCCCAAATGTTGGTTTGGTATGGCAACCGCTTCCTGAACATAGCTTTTATACCTCTTACTCTAAGAGCTTTGCACCATTTGGTGGACAAATGGGTGTTAACCAAGTTACTGGAAGCACCGATGTCACAAAAATGGATAAAGAGCCTCAATATAACGAACAATATGAAGTTGGGGTAAAAAGCGAATGGTTAGATAATCGTTTAAATACTCAATTTTCGGTCTTTGATATTCGTAAAAATAATATCCGCTATAAACCAAATCCTAATGAGCAGCCAGATGTATGGGCAACTGCGGGTCAGCATCAATCACGTGGTCTGGAATTTAGTTTTATTGGTCGTGTACTTGATAATGTCTTTGTCCGTGGTGGTTATGGTTACACAGATGCAAAAGTGAAAGAAGATAAACAAAAACCTGAACAAGAAGGCAACTATTTAGCCAACACATCTAAGAACACAGGTAATTTATTTGTTCGTTATTTACCAACTGAACAGTGGTATACCGAAGTGGGCGTGACCTATGTCGGGTCTTATTATCCAAATATTAATAATCAAGTAAAAATGGAAGGCTTTAACCGTGTCGATGCAGCGATTGGCTATAGTGCAGCCCCATGGAATGTCACACTTGCAGTGAACAATTTAACTAATAAAGAATACTGGCGCTCAGACAGCATGCCAGGCACACCACGTAATGTGTTATTGCGTTTAAATTATCAGTTCTAAGTAAAATATTAAAAAGGCATACCCTCTTTAGAAGTATGCCTTTTTCTTTTTAGATACCATATTTCTCGCGATACGCTTGCATATTTGCTAGGGCTTCTGTTTCACCTTTCGCTTCTAAATAATCCATTAAATCTTTCATGGTAATCAGTGCATGTACAGGAATTTCTAATTCTTTTTGAACTTCTTGAATTGCAGAAAGTTCACCTTGACCACGTTCTTGACGATCTAATGCCACCAAAACACCCGCAATAGTTGCACCAGCATTTTTCAAAATCGTTACCACTTCACGAATTGCTGTACCTGCGGTAATTACGTCATCAATAATCCAGACTTTTTTACCTTCAACCGCAGCACCAACTAAAACACCACCCTCACCATGATCTTTCGCTTCTTTACGGTTAAAGCCCCATGGCACACTTTTATTATGGACTTGCGATAAAGCCACAGCAGTCGCTGCTACAAATGGAATACCTTTGTAAGCTGGTCCAAAAATCACATCAACATTTTCACATTGTGTTAATTTATCAGCATAGCCTTGTGCTAAAAGAGATAAAGCTTCACCATCGTTGAGTAGGCCTGCATTAAAAAAATAAGGACTCACGCGTCCAGATTTTAAAGTAAACTCACCAAATTTAAGCACACCGCGTGATAATGCGAGTTCGATAAATGCTTGCGGGTGAAATGACACAGGCGTTGTCATGAGGTGCTCCAAATTCACAATTGAGGTTAAATTTTCGCATGATACCAAAGGATCAGTATCCAAGTGATGTAAAAATTCTTCGAGTCGTTTCCATTAACGTAAATGGCTTACGTTCTTCGGTGACGAAAGGCTTACTTGAATGGTTAGAACAATCAGATGCCGATGTCGTATGCATGCAGGAAAGCCGCATTACCCATGAACAATGGACTGAAAAATTCAGACCCGAAGGATGGCATACCCATCTCTTTCCAGCAGAGCGTGCAGGTTACGCGGGGACTGCGATATATAGCCGCCTACCCTTCGTCTCTGTTAAAGATGGATTAGGGTTTGAGCTAGCTGACAGTCAAGGCCGCTTTATTTCTGCGGAATTCGATTTGGGTTTGTCACATCCGGTACATATTGCGTCATTATACTTACCTTCGGGCTCAAGTGGTGAAGAAGCGCAAGCACGTAAAGATTTATTTTTAGGTGAATACGCAAAAATCTTGAAACAATGGCGTGATGAAAACAAGTCAGTGATCATTTGTGGTGACTACAACATTGTTCATAAACGAATTGATATCAAAAACTGGTCAGGTAACCAAAAATCATCTGGTTGTTTACCACATGAACGTGCGTGGCTTGACCATATCTATGATGAACTTGGTTATGTCGATACCTTCCGTGTAGTTCGTACAGAAGCGGAACTTTATTCATGGTGGTCAAATCGCGGTCAAGCGCGTGCAAAAAATGTAGGATGGCGTATTGATTACCATGCATGCTCGCCAGACTGGAAAGCACGTACAATTAATGCTTGGGTTTATAAAGATCAATGGTTTAGCGACCATGCACCCGTTATTATCGACTATAAAATTCAAGAATAAGTGAACACTCGTTCACTTACATTGTCGTTTTCGCTTACAGCATATGTCGTTTTTGAGTATTTTTCTTACACAGCTTTAACGGCATTATAGCCCCACGGCACAGGGAAGCAGTCAGGATGACGCAAAAGGATAGGACGCCGTAGGAAGATAAAATAAACTTATGATAAGTTTATTTGCAAGGATGTGACATTGGACGTTGAAATGAGACCCGCATGATCAGGATGATTAAATGCGGGTTTTCTCTTTTCTGTCTCTTATTTTGCGCTAAGTTCTTTTAGTTTTAACTTCTTCTTATTAAGCTCATTATTACCTTGTCTTATGACAATAACATGACATTTCTCTTTCGATTAATCATTAATTTTCATTTGTTTTAAAAGTATCGGTATAAAGTAGTGCTTAAAAGCATTTTGGGTTAGGCTGTGTGCTCTCTCTTTTTGACATGGTCCGATAAAATGTTAAAAATTTATGGAATTAAAAACTGTAACTCAATGAAAAAAGCATTTGATGCCTTGCAGGCTAAAGGGCTTAACTATGATTTTCATGATTATAAAAAACAAGGCATTGATGCAGATACTCTAAAAATCTGGTTAAAAGAAATTGGACAAGATACCGTTCTCAACAAAAAAGGAACGACATGGCGCAAGCTTTCAGAAGAAGAACAAAATCGTGCTCTAAGCAGTGAAGAAAACCTCATTGAAGCACTCATTGCTCAACCAAGTTTGATTAAAAGACCTGTTTTAAAAACTCCACAAGGCTTTATTGTAGGTTTCGATGAAACCGCCTATCAAAATATTCAAGCATAAAAAAACGAGCCAAATGGCTCGTTTTTTTTATTAAAACTTTTAGTTCGCGCGAATCCATGTTTGGTTACGACCAAGTGCAGAAACGCCAATATAACCACGTAATTTAAGCTTTTTGCCGCCATCGGTTAACTCACCTTTCAGTTTGTAAGTTTTACCTGATTTTGGGTCTAAAATCGTACCGTTTTCATAACTGTTACCACCTACATTTTTTAAATTATGTACAATGGTGACACCTTTAAGCGGTTTGTTTTTGTACGGACCTTCACATTTTGTACAAGCGTTTTCTTCACCTGGTGTCAAAATGCTCTGAATGGTTGCAGTTAAGGTTCCGTCCTTCTGTTCCGTAAATTTCACTACGGCTTTTGGCTTGTTGGTCTGATCATCAATCGTTTTCCATACCGTTCCATTGAGTGAATCAGCCGCATTGGCAAATGCAGCCATACCAATGAGTCCTAAAGCTAAAGCAATCTTTTTCATTTTTGTAATATCCTTGGGTCTTTCAAGATTTTTAGTATTCAGAAGTCGCAAAGATATTGCAATTTTTGAATGTGACTGTTTCGTGTAACCTTGTAATCTTGCAAAATAAAATTTACAAGAAAACAAGAAACTAGCATAAAAATGGATGCTATATGAATATATCAAATGTTTGGAAATATTATTTTACAGAAACTTTTCTTAAAACAACAATTCGCAAGCCAAGCCAGCTAAATTTGCCGGCTACTGCCTTACGCCCTGTGCTGGATCAGATGTGTCGTGCTTTCCCACGACAAAAAAATGTATCCGTGCGCCCGATTCGACTAGCAGGTATTAAAGGTGAAGAAATCAAGCCGCAAGATTCTGCGACTCAACTAATTTTTCACATTCACGGCGGTGCTTTTTTCCTTGGTAGTGTCAAAACACATCATGCTTTTATGACGGATTTAGCTGCCCGTACTCAAATGCAGATTATCCATGTGGATTATCCTCTTGCACCAGAGCATCCATACCCTGAGGCAACCGAAGCTCTATACGACATCTATCAGTCTTTAGTGGTCCAAGGCATTCAACCGAAAGATATTATTTTATCGGGTGACTCATGCGGGGCAAATTTAGCGCTAGCACTTTGCTTGCGTTTAAAAGAACAACCCGAACTCATGCCGAGTGGCCTGATTTTATTGTCTCCATTTTTGGATTTAACACTCACGAGTGAGTCTCTTCGGTTTAACAAAAAACATGATGCTTTATTATCTATTGAAGCCCTACAAACAGGCACTCAATACTATATAGGCAATCATATTGCAGCTGATGACCCACGTGTTTCGCCTATTTTCGATGACTTGCATGGTCTACCGCCCACTTTGGTTCAAGTGGGGTCTAAAGAAATCTTATTAGACGATGCCAAGCGTTTTAGAGAAAAAGCTGAAGATGCTGGTGTTAACGTTCAATTCAAACTTTATACGGGCATGTGGCATAACTTCCAAATGTTTAATGCATGGTTTGATGAAGCTAAACAAGCATTGGCAGATATTGCTGAATTTGCCCATCAGCTTGATAAAACTTAATTTACTGATGAATGATGTGAATAGTCCCAAAACTTTTCACATCATTTTCTTTATAAAAGACATCATGTATAAATTGAAAATCATGTTATGTTTAAAATATAAATTATTTAAACAATCCAATTTTAGGATGGTCCAATAAAGAGGCATCTATATTTAGGAGCCCTTACTTACTATGAAAAATCGTTTAATCACTCATCCAATACATAGAACAAAACAGGTGATAATCGATTTCATCCACAATAATCACATTATCAACTGGACTCCCTTACAAAAAAGTGCACTGATGCTCACACTTGCCTGTGCAATGAATTTCAGTTGGATTTTATGGAAAGGCTATATTTTAATTACGCCAAGCGTTTGGCAATGGGCAAATCTGCCTTTAGTCGAATCACAAATCTTGCTCAATTTATTTACTTTATTTTTATTAGGCGCTTTGATAATCCCCTGTTATCGCTACAAAAATGACGAATGGGCTCAAAAATTTATTCCTTTGATTAGTGTACAATTCTTTGCACTCATGCTATGCCACGATGGATATTTAATTGGCAGTATCAGTCCAGCCACTATGGTCGGTTATGTAGGTACCATCGGTGTGGGTTTGGTGTTATTCGAGCGGAAAATTGTTTATAGCGCCCTTATACCTGCGACGATTATTTTAACAATATGTACGTATCTAAGCATGAAAGGTGTTTTGCCTTATGCGCCATTATTTAATCTTATTGCTATGCAACGAGCCCAAACTAATCCGTTTTGGTTAGGAAGTATGGCTTTTTTTATTATGCCTATTTTATTGGCCTGTTTTATTTTATTTGAAATATTACTCACCCAATGGCGTCAGCGAGAAACTTATATTCAACGTCTAAGCCAAATCGACCCTTTAACCAATGTTTTAAATAGACGTAGTTTAAACACACATTTAGAGTCGCTACACCAACAACAATTTGATTATGCAGTGGTACTTCTTGATATCGATCATTTTAAAAAAATTAATGATATATACGGACATCACCAAGGTGATCAGGTCTTAATTGAAATTGCGCAGTGCCTTTCTGATAATTTGCGCAGTGAGGACATTATTGGTCGATTTGGTGGAGAAGAATTTATTTTATTACTCCCCCACACCGATATTATTCAAGCTGAAAAAATTGCTGAGCGTTGTCGCTGTGCTTTACAAGAATTACCTGTTTGTAGCGCCCAAAATAATCCTATTCATATTAGTGCAAGTTTTGGAATAAGCAGTTCAGCTTTTGCAGAGGACCCTTATCTTGTTATTCGACAGGCTGACCAAGCTCTCTATGCGGTAAAAGCTTCAGGCCGTAATCAGGTACGCACATTTCATCAGACCGAAACTATCAATACCTTATGATTCTTTGAGCTTTGCCAAACTCGCGAGTTGTTGCAAAAGTTCTTGCTGACTAAAAGCACCCGTTAATCGTAAAGCACGAATCTCTTTTTGCTCTGGGCTTAAGAATAAATAGGTCGGTGGTCCTAAAATATTCCATTGTTTGAGTAGTGCTTCATGCGACTGGTCATAATGGCTCAAATCAAGCTTAATTAAATAATATGGCGCAAGAGCAGATTGAACCTCGGGTGCTTTTAAAATACGGTGTTCAATCGGTTGGCAGGCAACACACCAGTCTGCATAGACATCAACCACAATAGCTCGATCAGCAGGTGCTGCCGCTAAAATTTTCTCAAAGTCTGCTGCACTAGTCGCAATATGCCACTCGGCCATATGATTAGAACTTTGCAAGGTTCGATTTTGAATATGTTGATATTGGTTATAGGCTACAAAAGGTGTAACGATTAATAATAAAATCGCGTAGAGCCATTGTAGTTGCCCTTTTTTCCAGAAAAACTGATAAACAGCATAGGCTATAAAAGCGAGGCCTAATACTAAACTAAGTACTTGCATGCCCCAATCTGGTAATAAAGGGCGAATAAAATAAAGACTTAAACCCAACATCAGAAAAGCAAAAATTACTTTAATCTGATGCATCCAGTCGCCCGCTTTAGGCAAGAATTTTGCCCCTAAAATACTTGCCAGTAACAATGGAATTCCCATTCCAAAACCTAGGCAGAATAAAAGCAAAGCACCTTGCCATTGATTTTGTGTTTGAGAAATAAATAACAAAGTTCCGGCGAGTGGTGCAGTCATACAAGGTCCCACCAAGAGCGCAGAAACGATACCCATAACCCCAGCACCGACCAAAGTGCCGCCTTGTTGCATTGACTGAATACGGTCAAGTCGATTTAACCATGTTTGCGGTAAACGAAGCTCAAACAAACCAAATAAATTCAGAGCAAAAACAATAAACAGCAAACTAAAAGCAATTAAAGTTGCTGGCTGTTGTAACCAGCGTTGGAAATTTAAGCCTGCCGAGGAAGCAATTAAACCCAAGCCTGCATAAACTAATGCCATGCTACACACAAAAGTAAGCGCAATGGTCCACGCTTTTAAACCTTTATGTTCTCGAATAATCAGCGAAGTTAAAATAGGCAGCATCGGTAAAGAGCATGGTGTAAAGGCGAGCAACATGCCTAAACCTAAAAATAATAAAACTCCATACCAAAGCGAGTGTTCAATTAACTTGGCTGACCAGATCTGATCTTGGGCAATTTGTGGTGTAGTTGTAGCAGCTGTTGTCTCTGTACTCTGCTCTTTTTCTAAAGATTCTGAACCCAAGGAAGTTTCGGATTGTGTATTCGCTAAATCTAGTAATCTTTTTGGCGCTGTTCCTGCTTGGTTTTGCACACCCACCAAGCCATCTGCGTCAGTTTGAAATTCAATGGTTTGTGGCGGATAACAAATACGGTCTTTGGCACAGCCCTGCCAAGTCACACTATAGTGCTCTGAAGGCTTAGTCTTAATTTGGAAATTAACTTGATGGTAGTAAACCTGACTTTGCCCATAATTTTCATCATATTGAGCAATCGCTTTAGGTAACTTTAAAGTTAAAGGTTGAGTACCTTGTTGTACGGAAAATTTATGCTGATAAAGATAGTAATTTGGCTGAATCTGCCAAGACAAACTCGCAGTATGCGGCTCAGAAGATTCAACCGAAAATGAAAAAGCTTGTTCGGGTGAGAGTAGCTTATCTTGCGCAGAAACCAACTGGCTAAACACACAAACAGCAACTGCTAGAAAATAAAAAATTCCCTGATGAATAAGCTTTTTCATTAACATAAATTTAAATTGCTTCGATTAGAACAAGAATGCCACGCCTAAGCCACCGTTGTAGCTCTTATCTTGACCCTCTAAATCAACCCCAATACTTGCATCGAGCTGAGTACGATCATTTACAGCGTAGACTAAACCTGTCCCTAAACCATATTCGTAGTCTTGGCTTTCAGCTTTACGGTAAATGAACTCAGAATAACCTGACAACTTACCTGCGATTTTATAATCAATCGTCGGGATTGCAGTTACTGCCCAGTTACTATTTTGTACTTCGTAGCGCATGGTAATTGATGTGCCGACTAAGTCATTATATTTATAAGCGACTGCTGAACTTAGGCTATAAATATCGTCATGTGCAGTAAATTCATCATTTCCAGTGGCAATGATCGCTTCAGCTAACACAGCCATTGATAAGTTTTCATCTTTTAGATCAATTGCTTTTTTCAAACCAATGCTGACATCACCAAAGCCTGAAGTGTCATGTTTTTTACCAGCCCGTTTGGTTTGAGTCCATGCTGGACCTTGCCAACCTAATTGTAATTCCAAGCCCTCGGCTAAACCGGTACGGAATAACATATCCTCATTTACAGTTACGGTCTTTTCTTTAACACCATCAACCGTTGACTCTGTATAAGTTGCACTTGGTAAGCCTTGTTCCCAAGCCAATTTACCAACTGGAGTAATCCCTGTTCCAAAGCCTGCACCTGGGCGGTCAAAAGAAAACTCCGCAGCGAAAGTACTTCCAGCAGCAACAGTGGTCAGAGCAAAAGTTAAAATTTGAAATGTTCTCATTCTATTATCCAATCAAGTAGTTAGTTCTTTTGACATTTTTGCCCCATGTTGGCGCAATAACTCTAATGTTTCACGCTCTTCTTGAAGCGCTTCTGACCAATCTATTTCATCAAAGTCACAATCAAAGAACAACTGACTGATTGAAGATAAAATAGTGAGTCCTTCTTCATCACGTGTATTTGGATCAACTTTTTCATTTAATAAACGTTGAACGGCTGGCGCACATGCCGAGCTTGCTGCATCCCATAAAGGACCATAAAACTCTTCTGCATCCCAAAGGTGTACATTCGCTTTGGCTTGAATCAACGCTTCGAGTATATCGAGGTAAACCTGTAATGATTGTTGTTTTTCTTCTTTTGATAGTGGTGTACCAGCTTCATAAGCTTCTGATACATCTTCCCACCATTTAAAAATTCCATCACAAATGATTGATACAGGTGGTCCTTGTTCCGGATCAATAAAGTTCGGATCAAGTCCTTCAGCAAGTAATTTTTGCACTTGCGCGAGTTCTAATTCTTCTATGGCTTTAATTAAAGCTTGCTGCTGGGTGGTTAACATGACCATCTCTCAAAAATATATTAGGGCTATTATGCCTAATCTCTTCTGAAGATTTTAGAGGTTGATTGCATCGCATTGCAAACCTAATGTTGTGAATAGTTTTATTTTCATTAAATATAAAAAAAGCCCCGAAGGGCTTTTTAGGATTTTAAATTAAACTTCATCATCAATGAATTCTGGTTGACCACCTCTCGGGTGTTCCTTTTTCTCAAAAGTATGTTCAAGGCTACGTTTTAATTTTTCAATCGCTCCATGAATTGAAGCATCAATATTTCCTGCTTTATGGTGTACTGCAACTGGTTTCAAACCTGAAGGACGTGCTTCAATCATACAGTGGATATCTTTGTCACCACCTTTGTCCCCATTTTCATCACTAAAATGAACCGAGAAATGCGTAATACGTTCGCTATGACGTTGGAATTCTTGAGTAAGTTCTGCACGTACATAAGTAATTAAACGTTCACTGTTATGGATGTTTTTATCTGTGCGGATTTCAATATTCATAAATACCATCCTCTCTTTCTTACTGTGGATCTTTTCTATGCAAAACTTTTTTATGTTGGCATGTTTTAAGCATGCATGAACTGACTTCAATTGTACATTTTGATGGTGTAATGGTTTGTTATCTCCTGACTTAAACGTACTGCTTTTAATTTATTTTGAAGATCTCCATATCTTCAATATCAGTCCATCTATAAAAATATGCAAGCTGATTTTTTAAATTTTTATGAAAAATTGAACAAAAGGAGAGCAATTGTGTCCGAATCTTATCTATCTGGAGCAGAACTTATTGAGCAGATTCAAAAGTCTCCTTATTCACGTGATTTAATCGGTTATCACGGGCAACCGCCACAGGTTAAATGGCCTAACAATGCCAAGGTTGCTGTGCAATTTGTGCTTAATTATGAAGAAGGTGGCGAAAAACATATTGAGCACGGCGATGAGGGCTCAGAACAGTTTTTATCAGAGATTATTGGTGCCGCAAGTTACCCAGCTAAACATATGTCGATGGACTCTATGTACGAATATGGTTCACGTGCTGGATTTTGGCGCATTCATAATGAATTCCAAAAGCGCAAACTTCCAATGACCATTTTCGGAGTTGCAATGGCGCTTGCCCGCAATCCTTATATTGTAGAAGCAATTAAGCAAGCTGACTATGATGTTGTTTCACATGGCTACCGCTGGCTTCACTATCAAGATACTGATATTGAAGTCGAAAAGAAGCATATGGAACAAGCTTTAACTGTTTTAGAAAACTTGTTTGAAAATAAAACTATAGGTTGGTACACCGGACGTGACAGCCCTAATACACGTCAGTTACTCGCAGAGTTTCCACAAATACAATATGACTCTGATTATTATGGCGATGACCTACCTTTTTGGACAACGCTTACCGATACTACAGGTGCATCACGCTCTCATCTGATTATTCCTTATACTTTGGAATGTAACGACATGAAGTTCTGCTCACCAGGCGGATTTAATAGTTCAGAACAGTTTTTTCAATATTTGAAAGATAGTTTCGATGTGCTATATGCAGAGGGAGAAACTGCACCAAAAATGATGTCGATTGGAATGCATTGCCGCATTTTGGGGCGTCCGGGCCGTTTTAAAGCATTACAAAAATTTCTCGACTATATTCAAATGCATGATCGAGTATGGGTATGTCGTCGACAGGAGATTGCCGAACATTGGTATAAAAATCACATAACTAAATAATTGATTTTTAATTTTCAAAATTCATAAGTGAATTAAAACTCGCTATTGGCACTGTTATTGCTAAAACTCCATATCAAGACAACGAGTTTAGGAATAACAGTGTTTTTAGCCGAGTTTAATCAAGCCCCACCAGAACAACTCAAGACTTTGTTAAAAAACTGTGTCCACATTCAAGCATGGGCCGAAAAAATCATCTCAAAACGCCCCTATTCAACAAAAGCATCTCTTTTGGAATATGCAGAACAATTAAGTCAAATGTGGTCATGGCAAGAGATTCAAGCAGCTTTAGCAACTCATCCAAAAATTGGTGAACGCGAAGCTAAAAAACAACTCAATGCAAAAGAGCAAGATTTTTCATCTAAAGAACAAGCTGGCATTTCTTTAGATGAACAAACACAACAAGCTCTGCTGCAAGGTAATCTTGATTATGAGCAAAAGTTTGGCTTTATTTTTTTAATTAAAGCGGCAGGCCTCAGTAGTGATGAAATTTTAAAAAAGCTACATGAAAGACTAAAAAACGACTTAGCTATCGAAAAAACAATTGTACATGAGCAACTCGCAGCGATTGCTCTATTACGTCTATCTCAGGAAATACAAGCATGATCAGCACTCATATTTTAGATACGAATTTAGGTAAACCAGCTGCAGACGTAGAAGTAAAGTTGTTTCATGCAGCAACCCATGAACTGATAGCGACCGCAACCACCAACCAAGATGGTCGAGTGAGTGATTTTGGCATAACAGACTTTGCAGAAGGTGCTTATCAACTTGAATTTGAAATTGCACCTTATTTTTCATCGCAGCAAGTCAAAACTTTTTTCCCGCGTGTTTGTATCCAATTTTTCATAGAAGACATCAATCAGCATTATCACATTCCTTTATTGATCAGCCCATTTGCTTACTCCACTTATCGCGGTAGCTAACTCAGATATAAATAGGAGAAAAATATGAATCATCAGCAAAAAAATGTGATTTCTCCAGAGCATGAATATTTAGGAATTTCCAAAAGTTTTGCTTACGGCTTACAGCATGTGCTGACCATGTATGGTGGCATTGTAGCCCCGCCCTTGATTATTGGAACGGCAGCTGACTTAAGCTCAGCACAAATCGGAATGTTAATTGCGGCTGCGCTATTTGTAGGTGGATTGGCAACACTGATTCAAACAATCGGTACCAAATATCTAGGCGCAAAATTACCTCTGGTACAGGGTGTATCTTTCGCGGGTGTTGCAACGATGGTCGCCATTATCACTACAGGCGGTGGTTTACCTGCTGTCTACGGCGCGGTCATTGCTGCATCTCTAATTGGACTGTGTCTTGCACCTTATTTTTCTAAAATTATTCGTTTTTTCCCACCTGTTGTGACAGGATGCGTCATCACGATTATTGGTCTATCTTTGTTACCCGTTGCGATTCGCTGGATGATGGGTGGGAACAATAAAGCGCCTGACTGGGGTAGCGTAGAAAATATCTCTTTGGCACTGCTGACCTTAGGCATTGTGATTGTTCTAAATATGCTGCCGCAAGCAGGCATCCGTCGCATATCAATTTTGTTGGCTATTGTTACCGGTACTATCCTCGCCTACTTTATGGGTTTTGGTGATTTTAGTCAGGTGAGCTCAGGCGCATGGCTCCAATTTCCACACTTATTTGCTTTTGGTTTACCGACTTTCGAGCTCAGCGCTATCTTGTCGATGTTGATCGTCACTTTGGTGATTATGACTGAAACCACAGCCGATATTATTGCTGTTGGAGACATTGTAGGAACTGAGGTAGATGCTAAACGTATCGCCAATGGAGTTCGTGCGGATATGTTTTCCAGTGCTTTTGCCCCTCTCTTTGGTTCATTCATGCAAAGCGCTTTTGCCCAAAATGTTGGACTGGTTGCGATCACAGGCATCAAGAGTCGATTTGTAGTCGCAGCAGGCGGTGTCATTCTGATTATTTTGGGTCTACTACCTATTATGGGTCGTTTAATTGCAGCGATTCCAATGCCCGTACTTGGTGGTGCAGGTTTGGTCTTGTTTGGGTCGGTTGCAGCGAGTGGAATTCGTACTTTGGCAAAGATAGATTATAACGATCAGAAAAATTTGATTATTGTGGCAACTGCTTTATCAGCAGGGATGATCCCAATTATTAACCATGAGTTTTACGCTCATTTCCCGGTTTGGGTACAGACTTTGTTCCATTCAGGCATTAGTTCAACTTGTATCTTTGCTATCTTATTGAATTTATTATTTAATCATTTACCTTCATTTCGCAGCTCACGTACTGCGCATTTAAGCCAAACAATAAACACAAGAAATATTCATTAAAGATTTAGTTTTTAGCGCCCCACTTCGGTGGGCTTTTTTTTAACCGTTGATCAAATTTGGCTTCATTTTTGCTTAAGACCCTGTATCCTTAGCGTGCTTTATTTGGGGGGAGATCATTTAAATGCAATTAAAGCAACTTGCGGCGACTTGTGCCTTGTTATCTGTAACTGCCATGGTTCAGGCGAAACCAATCTGGCAAGATTTTAGTGTGACTGGACTTTATGGCGAAAACTATGAAGTTGTAGATGACAAAGAAACCACCATTACTTTGGAATATGCAGCAAAAGTTAAATACGCTGATGTGTTTTTCTTTATGGACCGCATGCGTGGTGAAAATGACCACAAGAGTACTTACTTCGAGTTATCACCACGCCTAAGTTTAGGCGAAGTATCTGGTAAGAAACTGTCGTATGGCCCAATCAAAGATGTACTTATTAGTACTACTTGGGAAGGTAACAGTGAAGACGGCAATAACTTCGATAACTTCCTTTATGGTTTTGCAGTTGATTTAGATATCCCATATTTCCAATATGCAAATTTAAACTTCTACCGTGCAAATAATGAGAACATTGACGACGATTATCAAATGACATTCGTTTATGGTATTCCATTAAAATTAGGATCTGAAGATTTCTTGGTAGATGGTTTCCTTGACTGGTCAACTGCTGAAGGCGACCATGCGAGCGAGTTAAACTGGACAACTCAGTGGAAATGGAATGTGGGTAAACACATTTCTCCCGATACACGCCTATACCTAGGTATCGAGCACTCAGTGTGGAATAACAAATTTGGTATTAAAGGTGCCGACGAAAATAACGTGAGTGCCTTGGTTAAATACCACTTCTAAAATCCAAATTTAGAAGATAAAACAGCAAGGAAAGTTCCTTGCTGTTTTTGTTTTTAATCAAGTGGATTACCCACAATATTACTAATAATCCCCTGCATAATATGCCCACCTTGTTCACGACGTAATTCTTCATACCATGCTTGTGTAACCGCTTCATCTTTCATATGTGTCACATCACAACGTTTGCGTGCGCGAAGCACCAATTCATTGGCACGTTCATTGCGCTTGTTTTGATAGCGACGTAAAGCGTCCTCTAGCCCCAAAGTATTAATTTGCAGAGAACGCGCTAAATAAATCGCATCCTCCATCGCTTGGCAACCGCCTTGCCCAATATCAGGTGTCGTGCTATGTGCAGCATCACCCAAAATCACCACGCGACCTTTATAAAATTGAGTGAACGGTTCAATATCATGGATTTCTACCCGATTGGTCTTTTGCGGGTCTAAGCGTTCAATAAGCTGCTGTACGGGTTGACACCAATCAACAAAATATTGTTTTAAAAGTTTTTTATATTCATCTCGATTATTATCTAGCCCTGCTGGTAAAGGAACATCTAAAAAGAAATAGAACTTTCCATCTGCAACTGGCATTAAAGAAGCTCGCTTGCCTTCGCCCACATAAGTCGTCCATTGCTGGGCCGGAGCTAAATCTTCAGAGATCTCAACCAAACCATTCCAGTTTACATAACCTGCGTAACGGCGCTGCACTTGCTGCCCCAACACATAGGCCCGTGTAAGTGAGTGAGTCCCATCAGCCCCAATTAATAGATCAGCCTGCGTTGAGCTACCATCTGCAAAATGAACCTCGACATAATCAGCTTTGTCTTCAAGGCTGACCATTTTTTTGCCTAAATAAATCTGATCACGACCAAATTCATCCATTAACATATTTTGTAAATCAGCACGTGCAACTGGATAAGGTCGTTGGCCCACTTCTTCAATTAATGGCAGTAAACTGAATTGTGTCATCACATCTCCAGTTAAACCATCCACATAGGCCAAATCATCCATTTGTCCACCAAGTTTGGCGATTTTGTCAGTTAATCCCAGATAGTTCAGACATTTCACACCATTCGACCACAGTGAAATTGCCGCGCCGACGGGAAGAATCTTTTCAGTTTGTTCAAAAATGCGAACTTGGTGACCAAATTTCTTTAATGCAATGCCTGTGGTTAGACCTCCCATTCCTGCACCAATAATCACCACATTCATAACACTCTCCTATAGATATTCACCTATAGGGTGCTTATGCTAAAAACATGCCATCGTTCAAAATTTATTTAGCTTTTCCACAAAACTGGCATGCACCATGCTTATATATTTAAGTATAAAACTCGTCTCAGCACGTTCCGTGTTAGCGCAGTTTTAAATGAAAAATCATGTTTTTTAACAAGAAATACGGATACTCCACTATGGCAACATTGCACGCTCCAGCTTTTGAACTTCCTGAGATTTTGAATACGAAAACCAATTTGGCAGATGCCCGAATTGGTGCACAAGTCATTGAGTGTTCAGATGATTTCTTTGCAGAAGCAAAGCGTATGCTGCAATTTGATGCACCTATTTTTGTTGAAGATAAATTTGATGACAACGGCAAATGGATGGACGGATGGGAAACGCGCCGTAAACGTCACGCAGGCTATGATTGGTGTATCGTGAAGTTAGGTGTAAGTGGAAAAATCACTGCACTTGATATTGATACCAGCTTTTTTACAGGAAATTATCCTGCATCTGCATCATTAGAAGCATGTTATGCACCAAATGGGGACCTGTCAGGGGCAAAATGGGAGGATGTTTTAGGAAATACTGAACTAGGCCCAAGCCAGCATCATATTTTTATGGTCAATAATGATGCACTTTTCACTCATATACGCCTTAATATTTTCCCAGATGGCGGTATTGCCCGTTTACGTGTCTATGGTGATGTTCATATTCAGGTAACTGATAGCGAACAAACTCTCGATTTATTGGCTCTCGAAAATGGTGGCCGCGTAGTTGCCTATAGTGATGCTCATTTTGGACACCCGCGTAATTTGATTAACCCAGGCCGTGGCGTCAACATGGGCGATGGGTGGGAAACCAAACGCCGCCGTGCACCGGGTTATGACTGGTGTATTCTTGCGTTGGGTAAAAGCGGAAAAATTGAAAAACTTGAAATTGATACAGCTCATTTTAAAGGGAACTTTCCTGCTCAAGTATCTATTCAGGCGGTTTACCTCGAAAATGCAACCGATGCACAGTTAATTCCTCAAAGTATGTTTTGGTCTTACTTACTAGAAGCCCAACCTATGCAAATGGATCATATTCATGAATATGTGAATGAGATTTTACAACATGAAAAAATCTCGCATATTCGTATTAACATGATTCCAGATGGTGGTATTAGCCGTGTTCGTTTATGGGGAAAAATTGCCAAGTCATGATGATGAATACTGTTCAAATTCAGCCCTTAACCATTGAAAACTTCCAGCCCTTCGGAGAAGTCATCTGTTGTGACGGGCATGACTTTTTTCATATTAATGATGCCCACACCGAGCGCTACCATGCGCTCGTTGAAACTGAAATTGAAGGGGAAGCAAAGGCAGGAATTAGTATTTTCCGTAATATTAAAGCCAGTGTGTTGCCTCTAGAAATTTCAATGCTAGAACGCCATCCCAAAGGCTCTCAGGCATTTATTCCACTACAGCAACAAAAGTTTTTAATTATCGTGGCACCCGCTTTGGACGAAAACACCCCTGATATTTCAAAACTATGTGCTTTCGTCTCGAATGGAAAGCAAAGTATTAATTATCGGGCAGGCACATGGCATCATCCTTTGCTTACCTTTGAGGCACCAAGTGATTTTGCAGTAGTAGATCGAATTGGAGGTGGAGCGAATTGTGATATTTTTCAATTTCCACAGGCTATAAAAATTACGACCTAAATTAAAATATACAGATCTGTCTAATTTAATGGTCTAAACCTTAATAGCAGGAATCGTTGTGGTGATTTCTAACAATCTTAGGTTTATATAAAAAAACCCCGTCAATTGAACGGGGGTTTTTTCATTTTTCTAAACAGTAATATCAGCTAAGTTACCCTTCTGCTCAAGCCACTGCTTACGATCTGCCGAACGCTTTTTCGCAAGCAACTTGTCGAGTAAACCTGCCGTTAAGTGAACGTCATCTAGGTCAAGCTGAACTAAACGACGCGTGTTCGGATCCATAGTCGTTTCACGTAATTGAATCGCGTTCATCTCACCCAACCCTTTGAATCGGGTAATTTGCGGATTTCGATTACCTTTAACATTTTTCAAAATAGCTTCAAGCTCATCATCATCAAGCGCGTAATAGACATCTTTACCAATGTCGATACGGAATAATGGTGGCATTGCTACATACAGATGCCCTTCTTCAACCAATGCTGGAAAGTGTTTAACGAATAAGGCGCATAATAAGGTCGCAATGTGTAAACCGTCAGAGTCAGCATCGGCTAAAATACAAATTTTACCGTAACGTAGTTCAGATAAATCATCACTGCCCGGGTCTACCCCGATGGCAATCGCAATGTCGTGAACCTCTTGAGAAGCGAGTACTTCATCTGAAGAAACTTCCCATGTATTTAAGATTTTTCCACGAATTGGCATGATCGCCTGAAAGTTTTTATCGCGCGCTTGCTTGGCACTACCACCTGCTGAGTCACCCTCGACAATAAATAATTCACTGTCCTCACGTGTTTGGCCAACACAGTCTGCCAACTTACCCGGCAATGCAGGGCCGGAAACAATTTTTTTACGTTCGACTTTCTTTGCTGCTTTTAAACGACGACCTGCTTTAGAAATCGCCATTTCAGCCAGTTGCATCGCGATTTCAGCATGTTGGTTTAGCCAGAGTGAAAAAGCATCTTTAGCAATATTTAAAACAATATTTGATGCTTCACGACTCGAAAGACGCTCTTTGGTTTGACCTGAAAACTGCGGCTCTTGGAACTTGAGCGACAAGATATAGTTCACGCCATCCCAAACATCTTCTGCCGAGAGTTTAAGATTACGCGGTAACAAGTTACGTAACTCACAGAATTCACGTAACGCCTCAGTAACCCCAGAGCGTAAACCGTTCACATGAGTACCGCCTTGTGCAGTTGGAATCAAGTTGACGTAACTTTCTTGAACCTGCTCACCACCTTCCACATTCCAACAAATCGCAAATTCACATGCCGCACGATCTGCCTGACCGCTGCTCACAAATGCAGGGTTTGGCAAAATTTCGCGGTCTTGTAATTCATCCATCAAATAATCGACGAGGCCATTTTCAAATTGCCATTCAATTTTTTCATCGTTAATTTGATCGATATAAATAATTTTTAAACCAGCAGCTAAAACAGCTTTGGCCTTTAAATTGTGTTTGAGTGCTTTTAACGCAAATTTTGGACTATCAAAATATTTAGCTTCTGGCCAAAAATGTACCGTTGTACCCGTCGCGCGTTTTGGCACTTTACCTTCGAGAACAGCTAAAGGAGCAACGGGTTCCCCTTGCTCAAAGGCCATTTGGTATAGGTTACCCTGACGTTGAACTTCGACCTCAACCCGTGTTGATAAAGCGTTTACAACGGAAATGCCCACACCATGTAAACCACCCGAAAACTGATAGTTATCGGTGCTGAATTTACCACCAGCATGGAGCTTGGTTAGAATAATTTCGATACCACTTTGTCCATATTCAGGATGTATATCGACTGGCATACCACGGCCGTTATCTTCAACCGACAACGAACCATCTTTATAAACCGTGACACATATTTTGTCGGCATGACCAGCTAATGCTTCATCAACAGCATTATCAATAACTTCTTGGGCTAAATGGTTAGGTCGAGTCGTATCGGTATACATCCCTGGACGACGACGAACAGGGTCTAAACCGGAAAGAACTTCAAGCGATTGAGCCGTATATTGTGTCACGTTGTACGTTTTCCTTATTTGATGGTGTGCGCAAAGAATTCGATCACTAACGGTAATTTTTCTTCAAAATCTTCCATAGCATGATTGCCATGAGCATCCGTCAAAATCAATGAGGATGGCGTTGCAGCACTATAATAGCGTTGTGCTTGACGATAATCCAAAATTTCGTCGCCTTGTTGCAATAAGACGAGTATTTTGTCGGCATTTTCAGGTTGATTCAGTTCCAGTTGTTCTAACTGCCTTAACTGAACATGATCAATTGACCATTGATCATTCACCACATAGGGCATACTTTCAACTTGAAATAACTCATCAAACAGTTTCCATGGTTGCATAGCAGGGTTAATCAGTACAGCTGGAACATTATATTTCGCGACAAAATATGTCGCAAAAAACCCGCCAAGGCTACTACCGACTAGGGCTACATCCTCTAAAGACTCTATCAGCTCTGAAACTTGCTCAACCACTAGATCAGGAGATCTATTTAAATCTGGCAAATGCACATTTATGCCCAATTCGCTACAATACTGTCTAAGGCTCAACCCTTTAATTGAAAGAGAGCTACTATTAAAGCCATGGAGGTAGATAATATTCATATATTTCCCTCTAAATTGAGAATAAATTCACATTTTTGTTCTCAGTTTGTATATAAAAACACTATTGTCAGACAAGAAAAACCACTCAACTAACCATTCATCAGTATTTTAAAAACATGTGTTATTTAAACTACTAAGATGGAAACGTTAGCTGCCGTTGATAAAAAGTACAGCTTAAAACGTCGGTTATAACGTATATGGGGAAAAGATATGCCGAGCTTAACACCACTACATGAAACTTATTGTAAATGGGATCGTACGCCACCTAGTCAGGCAGACGTATTAGAAGGTTTAGCTCAACTGTTCAGTACCAGCTTAAATGGTGTACATGAATTAATTCAAGTTATTAATATTGAAGTATTAAAAAATGCTTTTGGTGTGAGTACACAAAATGCTAAAAACTTTCAAAAACGACCATTTGTGCAAAAGGCATATCAATTTTCTTATGGTGCTTTACAAAAATACGGTAGTTGTTTTTTAGCGCCAAGCTTACGTCATATTATTGAAAAATATCCCACACTTCACGAAAAACCGCTCACCCCGAGCTTACATTTTTTAGTCGGCATTTTGAATGGGATTTTTGGGGATTATCTACTTAAACAGCATAGCCCCCTCGCCTTACCCATGGTGCTCTACGATCACTATGGTGCAATACAACAAGGGGAACTTGCAGGCCGTATTGTGATTTTAGCTCATGGTTTGTGTATGAACCATCTGACTTGGTCAAATGCACACTATGGCGGCATTGGTGAGCGCCTGTTAGCGCAGCGTGACCATAACACCATGTTGTATTTAAATTACAATACAGGCCGACGCATTTCAGCCAATGGACGCAGTTTTTCGAACTTATTAGAAGATTTGGTACAACGTAATCCAAGAATTACCAGTATTGATATCATTGGCCATAGTATGGGCGGGCTAGTATCTCGTAGTGCCTTGTTTTATGGCAAACAAAATATGTATCAATGGATCCATATGGTCGAGAATCTAGTCTGCATTGGCTCTCCACATCATGGGGCAGTTTTAGAGCGCTTTGGCTTTACCATACAAGATAAACTTGGGGCTTTCCCTTTTGTCGGCTTACTCGGTCAACTGGTTAATATTCGGAGTAATGGTATTTTAGACTTACGCCACGGTAGCGTTCGTGATGATGATTGGGAACATATGGATGCCCGTATTGGTATGATGGATGATAACCGTGCCCCTGCTCCGCTACCTTCCCATATCAATACCTTTTTAGTGGCAGGAACCTTAGAATTTGAAAAGGTGCGTAATAAAGCGTTGACCGTAATTGGCGACTACTTAGTGAGTGTAAAAAGCGCGCTAGGCGAACACCCTAACCCACGTTTTCAGCTTAAGGTTCCAGACTCACATAAAGCCGTGTTTTATGGTTTAAATCACTTTGAGATTCAGTATCACTCGAGTGTTGCGGAACAGATCACTCGTTGGTTATATCCTCATGCTAATGATTACGTTCAAGAAGGTATTCAAACCCATATTATTGATATGCCGAACTATAAGCTCGAAGATTTAGAGGGAATTGTAGAGACGTAAAAAAAAGCCCAACTTAATGTTGGGCTTTTTTAATTAATTAACTTTTGTAGAAGAAAGAAAATATTTTTAAATTTCAGCCCCCCAAGCTTTATTGGCAATTACTTTTCCATTTTTTATATTTAAAACAATATTGTAAGCTGCTGCACCACCATTATTAAAAGTATTTAAAATATAAATATTATTATTTAAATAATATATTTTAAAATCAGCAAGCTCGTTCTTGTCACTATCTATACCATTTTTAGGAAAAAAGTATTGCTCTATATCATTTTTACCAATTTCTATTTTCTTATCTTTATCCTTAATTATGATTTTATCAAGTTGTAAAAAATCATTATTAGGTAAAGTACCATCAGTACCAAAGAATTGTTTATTATTAAAATACTTATATTCACCTTTAAAAGTTTTATAAAGTTTAGGATCTAAAATAGCTTTTTTTGCATACACTTCTGCTATTATATTTTTATCACTATAGACAACCTTTTCTCTAGAATATTGAGATAGCTTAATAGAAGTGTAACCACTAAAATTATTTATTCTATTTTTATAGACAAATCCAGTTACACCATTGCTTGCATTAACTAAACAAAAATTATTTGTCCCTTCATCCATCACACAAGAAACAATTTCATTATTATTTAATTTAGACGTAACTTTAGAATTTAAACTTGAATTTCCTCGTACATTAACGTATCCATCCTTATCTTGAATAAAACCAAAGTCAGCGTATGAAGATACTATAGGACCAATCATTAGAAAAGTAAAAATTATAAACTTAAGTTGCTTCTTCATTTAGGATAAGTTCCATTTTAAATTTTAGTAAAATAGTAATATTATTTTTTAGATAATATTACTATTATCAAATACAATCAAAGCTCTAATAATTTATAATTATTCCTCATAATCATTACAATCAATTTTCTTATTTTTTAAATTCGCATCAGTTGTATAGCCAATTTTAAAATTTAAATTTAATAAGTCTTCTTTTCTAAAAACCTTAGGAACAATATTCCAAACATTTTTTCCATTAGTTACAAACACCAAATTAAACTCTGGGACTTTATTATTATTGGTATCAATTTGATACTCTACAGAAAATTCATCTTTTTTCTTACCAACAATATTATATATACGTGGTTCATTTAATTTTTGATCACAAGCTTGATATATATAAATCTTATTTTTTAAAATCTTAATTGTACTTTCACTACAATAACACCCGCCTACTTCTAATTCTTTTATAACACCATCTTTATAATTAAATGGCTTTATTAAGTTCCCTTCTAAACTATCAAAGTCCAGGTATGATATTCTTAAATCTTTAATTTTAGAGTTATTAAAATCACTCAGACATTTATAATTTTCATTATTTGCTTCTTTCCCATTAAAATTACATTTTAAATTTCTATTTCTCAACCAAGAACATTGAGTATCAACAAGATACTTAACTTCGTTTTTATTATCACTAATATAGCTTTTTATATCAGAATATGTATTATTCAGATCATGCTCACTATTTTTATATACTGTTTTCTCATCTAACTGTTGTGGCTTATAATCTGCAGCATTTGAATAGATACTCAAACTAGAAACTAATAAAATATTAGAAAACTTAGTGAAACTATTTCTCACTATATGTACCTTCAATAAAAATCAAAATTCAGACAAGTTACTATTTTATAAAAAATTTACAACAATATCACTAATATATTAAAGTTTCTTGTTTTACCCAACCATAATTTATATATTACACTAGTATACTTACTAAATAGAAATAAATATTATTGCTGCAAAATCTTAATCAAATTAGTATTATTATCGTATTTTATATTCTTAATAAGCTTACATTTTCCTTTATTTTCTATCAAAAAATCAATAAACTCACCATGTGTAGGCGTATTAAATTTAACAGTAACAATATTATCTGTAGCTTGTAGTATACTAAATTTACCTATATCATCTTGTGCATTACTTAAAATATTAAAATTCATATTACATACACCATTTAAATTACTTCTACAAGCATAATCTTTTACTAACATATTTGTTAACTGATTAGAAAAAAACCTAGAAATAGTTTTTCTATCAGCACTCTCAATAATTTTATTTCCATCCACAGGATAGTTTTTATATAAGTCTGTGATTAAACTTTTTGAGTCTTCAAAACATTTCTCATCATTACTTGCATTTGTAACACTAAAGAAAAAGGATAGAAAAATAAATGTAAATAATTTGTATTTCATAAATTATACCTAAGCTGATATCGTATTTTACAAGAAAAATTATAAAAATATCGCAACAATTTTATTTTTTATTTACATTTTTGAAACTAATAGGGGGAATATTTACTCTTTGAATATCTTCCTTGTGAAAAATACTTTGACATTTGTGTAACAAAAAAATATTACTAATATTCTCAAAATTTTCATCTTTATAAGTTATCACTCCTGAACTATCAATTGAGTAATAATCTCCTATTTTCTCGACTTTTAAATC
Source organism: Acinetobacter sp. WU_MDCI_Abxd143 (assembly GCF_025514195.1). Taxonomy (NCBI): domain Bacteria; kingdom Pseudomonadati; phylum Pseudomonadota; class Gammaproteobacteria; order Moraxellales; family Moraxellaceae; genus Acinetobacter; species Acinetobacter sp. WU_MDCI_Abxd143. The sequence goes on along the minus strand of NZ_JAHPTH010000005.1, from coordinate 115,224 downwards.
AGGCTTTATTTTGATTAAATAAAATTCGGAACTAGAACTTTCATCTGTATCTATATATTTCTCAGCAATAGAATAAAAACTATCTGTTAGTTGAGGAAGGAACCTAAATGTATTTACGTTCAATGATTTTATTTTTGTGTCATTAAATATATTTATAAAATCAGGAGATATTTTTCTTAATTCAGATAAAGAATAAGCCCGATTATTAGAATTCTCAAGTTGCGTGCATTTCTTAGCTGATTTTTTCTCGTTACATTTGGAGAAAAAATCTGAAGAAATTTGAGTTTTTAAATAAACTAGTGACTTATTATTAATTTTTTGATTTATATTTTCTACAACACTAACCTTCACAAAAGCATCATCAATAATTTTAAAACATGCTTTTGAATTTAAATATGTATCTCTATAAGAGTATAAATCTCCAGCTATACACAATTCATTTTTTCAACAGAATAATTAAAGTTAGATTTATTTTTACTTATTTGATAATTTAGAGGATAAACCACATATTTTTTTGGTTTAATACAGCCAATCTATAATATTTACCATCCTCAATCTTTATTACAAAATAATCTTTGTTAAAATCTGGCTGCATACCAATATTATTTTCAAAAATTTTTAGTTTATCTTTTTTACAATAATATTTATCTACATCATAATCAAATCACAAGGCTCAACTTTAATAGTCTTTAGGTTTTTTGGCTCTACTGATTTAGCATTACAACCTACTGTAAGGCCTATTGCAGATAATAATACGTATATTAGTCTTTTCACTGTCCATCTAACTTTTGATATTGCTAATGGTATTTCAAAATTTCTTTAACCATTTTTATATAACCCATATTTTCATGATTGGCCTTACTTTTATAAAAATATTTTGTTCCATCTGAAAGAAACCCACCATTCTTTTTAATAATTTTTAATCTATTGACACCTTTTATATTTCAATTCAACATTTAAATTGCTTTACAAAGACAGTCAAACTAATAATAAATCTACAAAATTTAAGAGTCAAAATAGTTAGCCTCTCAACATTAAATAGATAAAATTCTATAATTTATCTTTTAAATTATTTTAATTTTAAAAGTTCATTAAACCATCTTTATGATTAATTTTATTTTAGGAGAAGGCTAAACACCAAATTTTTCAAATTCAAAAAAAATATAAAATAATAAAAACAGTAAAAAGTTACTGTTTTTATCAATCACTTGTTTGTGAAATTTATATTTTATATTGATTTTTACTTTAATCTTAATATTTTTTCTTTATTACCATCTTTATAAATTAAATTATAGTTTTTATCGATTACTACATTTTTGTTTGCAGATATAGTTTTTCGTTCCACCACACCAAAAGCATTAATAATAGAAATTTCTAACTGGGGGCCTTCATATTCATTGTCTTCAAAAGGAGAAACAATTATTTGTTTACTATCATCTGTTTCAGGTAATACAACGCTATCTCCATATGCTGGTGAAATAAACGAATAGTATTTAGTTAAATTAGATGATTTTACTAAGTTAACTTTAGAACAACTATTTGCTTCATTTGTCATGATGCATTTGAGATGATCATTGGAGTTATATGGTAAATATGTTAATTCTAAACCATGAATATTTTTATCACTTTTCTTAACTTTTGAATTGTCTGCACATGCTGATACACTTAAACTCAAGGTTGCTAATAACCAACCTGTATAAAACACATACTTTTTGAACATATTAAATTCCTTTAAAACCATTAGGTAGAACAATTTTAAACGGTTTGGGCATTTTATCTCTTAACTCTCAAACCATTTCGTGGCATGTATAGCTTTACCTGTATCAAGTATCATACCATTTTTCACTGCCTCGTTATGAAATTTATCTACCCAAGCTTTTCTATTCTTTTCATCTGAATAATATTTATTTGTATATTTTAAATTCTCTCCAATAATTGATTTTTCCATTAATCCACTCTATAAAATAACCATTAACAAAATTTTTAATTTTTTCTTACATGTGACATATATTTTCAAAGCTAATATATTAATTCAGAATCTTTGGTCTAGTAATTTTAGAAAATCAATATCAGTATTCATAAATACTCCACACTATCTCCCATACTCTTAATTTAGTTTTAATCATATTAGCTTTAAAAATATCAAATACCTTTATATTAATTTTTATAAATTAAAAGAAGATCTACTACTTAATTGCTAGATTTCAAAAATACTTTTTTACTTTATCTTTAAAAACAATTATCTTTAGTCATATATTTTAGCTATAATTTATAATTAATGATAGTACACAAAAAATCTACTAATTAAAATAACTTCAATAAGATATTATTAGTATATTTTATTATGTACTCATCTAAACTTGGATTATAGTTTCAAACTTTTATAAGAATACATCAATTTGAATACATTTTATTTAAAGATTTCAATTCTAACAATCTACTTTTATCACTGTTTAGTAAACAAGATTCTATAACTGTCTCTGCTCCATCGCCTTGAGCATTAGCTGCTTCTTTTCCCATAAATTCTTTGCAATATGTATTTTTATATTGTGCCCATTTTATTTGTGAAGCTTTTAATTCATTAACATTATCTACTGACTTATATAAATTTTCTAGTATTCTTTTCATTTCAGAATTAGTTGAACTTGATGCACTTCTAATACAACTTAGATTATCAAAGTCTGTTTTACACGTAGATACGGGTTTGGCTATTACACTACATCCGCAAATCATAGTAATAACAGAAGTAATTATTAAACTTTGTTTTTTCATCTCTTTTGACTCTTAGTTTACAATCTTAATTTTAAATGAAGCAGGTTTATGCGGCTTCATATCTGATGTTGTACCATGATAATGTATGAAATCACCTCTACCAAAGATATAACCTGTTTTTTTTGCTTGATTTACTACATCTGCAACCCATTTTTTAGTACTTTGGCTAGCTTCTTGTAATTGGGTAGGATTTGCGTAATTTAATTCACTACCAATAATAGAAGGTTTGCCATTAACTCTGTCATTAATATATTTATTAAAAGCTTTTCTATGAGCATCCGTTACTCTAGACCAAGGTACATTTTGTACACTACCATAAGCTGTAGGACGAGTGGAGTTAATATCAGAGAAAGCCCATTGTTCATTTAAAACTTTTCTGATAGTAGACCATTTATTTCTACCAGTCATTCTTCTATTTAACATAGTTTCAACAACTCCGCCCATTTGCTGGTACGTCATATCTTCATTATTTTTGAATATATGTACTTCTGTAGCTGCAGCTTTTAATAAGTCATCTAAATCCTGCTTTGTTAATTCCAAAACAGTTCCTGTGGTCTCTACAGAAGGTTTATTATTCGTAGGAATTTGACCTGAGCAATTTAATATAGAATTTAAAGAATTTTCTTTTATTAAAGTTAAGAGCTTAACACCATTAAGAGACTCTACTTTTTGTTTGAACAAATTATTGTTAAGGTATTTGTTTGAAAACGCTGTAACATCAAAATGTACCCATGTTTTTGCACCAGCCTCTCCACTTCTAAAGACTTTAGGTTCTAAATAAATTTTATCTCTGATTCTTTGTTCAGATGCTCCCATTTTTTTTGCCATAACATTTTTTCGAATAAATTCTATATCACTTAATTCTCGTGTCCTAACTCCATTTTTATGAAAATGTATATCCAGAGCTAGCCCCATATGGTTTACAGATGTTCTCTCATGTTTCTTATTATTTTCAATGCATCTATAACCAGATTCTATATATGCCACATTAATTTTCTTATCTTTAAACTCATTTTTTAAATAAAAATTTAAGGTTTTTAGTATCCAAATTAAAGACCTATGAATACCCGGATATTCATTAGCAGTATTTATACCTGATCGCACTCCCATCTTTCCATTTCCAAAACCAGAACACTTACCACAATTACATGCAGCTTTTCCCATGAAACTAGAAATGGGGTATTCATCATAAAATTGATCTAAAGCAGCTAAAACAGAACCACAAATCTTCCCAGTATCTGGAACCCCCATATAATCCCGTTGGAATTGTTTAATACATGTTGCAGTCAGTTCTGTAAATTCATCTGTTGGTAATGCTCCACCAAAACCTGCTAAGCGAATATTAACTTCTCTGATTAACTCACTTTTACCACTGGAAATACATTGAGGATTGGTTTTACAAATATTTGTAGTATTTGCTTTAGGAGTACCTCCATCTTGACTACGATCATCAATAGTCAAAATTTTAGAAACTGAACTTGCAGCTTCATTCAATGCTTTTTTAGTATCTTCATAAAGTTGATGTGCTTTTTCTGGAAGCCGATTTTCTTGTTTTGTTTGAGAAGCAGGATTAGCTGGCCTTTTTGCTGCTGGAGCTGGGGTAGTTTTTGTAATGCTCGCAGTAGGTTTATTTGTAGATTGAGCTGAGTGCTTGTGCTTAGGTTTGTCTTGGTGTGAATGATTTCCAGAAGCAGGAATATGAACTGGTAATTTAATAACTTGTCCAATACTAATCTTATTTGGATCGTCTATTTTATTTAAACGTTCTAGTGCTCGAACGGTCGTATGATTTTTTTGTGCTATTTCAAAAAGCGTATCACCCTTTTTAACAATATGTGTTTTTCTTTTATATTGCCCATTATTACCTTGATTTGTTAATGTTTTTAAATCTAAAAGGACTTTAGGACTTGTAATTTTTACGACCATTCGGTCTTTAGACATTACAAAACTTTGTACTTTAACCATTGAACCTTTAAACATACTTTTAATATATACATCTAAAGCAGTTCCTTTATCTCGGCTGATTTCAACAATACATCCAGATGAGTTTGTTGTTCCAGCAGCGATAACTTGCCCAGTTCTCTGATTTTTTACTTCATATTGTGCTTTTGAAATTGGGCTACCAAATAAATCTAAGATTTGTATTGTAACTAATGATTTTTTATTCATTTTCAGCCCCTATCTTCAACATTATTATCAAAACCTACGTTATTACCGTTAACGTTCTGATTCTCCAAAGAGTCATCTTCATCAAAACTATCAATTAAAAGTCCCCATTCATCATCAGAGCCAATTAAAACTTGAACATTTGTTGGATCAGGAGTACCGATTTTTCCTGTTCGTCCATGCTCATCTATAACTCCTGAAGTAAATGAATTTGTCTGTGGCATGAACGCTTTATAGCTAAGTTTGCTAAAATCACTTTCCCAAAATAGATCATAAATATCTAAACGGTTACTAAAAATTGGGGTATTCGGCAACTCAGGAACCTCATAAGAAACCTTGGCCCCACTCGTAAACAAATGCTGCCCAGCTTTACTTTCAAACTTGCCACCTGTTGTTGAAAATACGCCATCCGCATTAATTTTGAGCTGAGATCCACCTGCTGTTAAAACAATTTCTTTTGGACTGGTAAGCTCGATTTTTTCTTCAGTAGAAATGAGCTTGATGACCTTTTTAGCAATTGCTTCAATAGCATCGTCTTGTGCTTGTAGTTCGAGCTTTCCTTTTGCTGCATAAGCACGGAAACCCTTTTGCGCGGCAAACAAGCTTATTTTATCTTGCGCATGCCCAATGATATTTTTCTGTGCACTTAAATTAATGGAGCCACTAGCACTTTCTGCAATATCTTGCGAAGCTTGCAGAATAATATTTTCAGGTGTCGTCAAAGCAATGCCATTTGGCGATGCTAATAACATAAGCGCTTGTCTAAAAATTTTGCCTTGTTCTTGCTGTTTAGTATCGGAACTACTTTCTAAACCTGGGGTATAGCCCTCCATAAAGCCTTGCAAAGAACTTAATGCTTTAGAAGGTGATACTTCCAATTTACTGCCTTTACTAAATGTTCCACATACACTCATCATGTCAAAGTCTTTAGTCTCGACATTTGCCAAGACTTTTCCAACCTCTTGAATACTTTCAAATGGATTTTTATGAATGCGGTCTTTAATACTGGCAAGTTTTCCTTTAACGATGTCGGCACCATGCTCTTCAACATTTTCAATAAATGCTTTTAAATTTTCTACCGCATCTTTGGCATCAGTAAAGAAAGCATTAAATTCGTCTACAACGCCTTTTGCATTTCCCCCTAACGCACCAATGTCTTGAATAAAGCCACCACAGTCTTTTAAAGCGTGAATAGGATCGTTATTAATCCCTTCTTTAAATAGGTTCACCGTACTATCTAATGCCTGTCCTGTAGTTTTTAGCTCAAGTGACTGGATGAATTTGGGTAAGCGATTAATCACGTTTAAGGCATCAGTTTGTTGCTTGGCTGCAACTTCACTGAGCATTTTCATGCTTTCATAACCTTGTGAAAGTAAGGATTGTGCTTGTGCCGCCTCTAAATGGTCTGCAATAGCTTGCTCTTGTGCATAGGTACTAATGAGCATGCCTTTACCCGCACGCACAGCTCCCCAAGCATCTGTTCGCAGCTCAAAACCTTCACCACGGCCTTGGCTCGTCGCTTGTTCTTTCGGGTGGCTTAAATTACCCAAATTCAGCTGTGTTGCTGCATGACTACTTTGGAGTTGGGTACTGATTTGCCCAGTTGTGTCATCAAAGCGTAATTGGTTGAAGCCACTTCCATTGATTTCCTGACTGCGAATTCCGCTCAGTTTTTTAGTATCAGGAAGCTGCCCTTTCACATCGAACTTGGTTGGTGAGCGCTGCGCTTCATGGATGCGGCCAGTCACAAATGGACGGTCAATATTGCCATCAAAGAAGTCAATGACAACCACTTCTCCAATACGTGGCAAGAAACGTGCACCATAGCCTTCTCCTGCCCAAGGAGTTAGTACATCCACCCATGCCGAGTCGGTATCATTGTCATTGCTACCCGCGCCACCGTCATGGCCATGATCATCACTACGGGTAAATAGAAAACGCACCTTAATGCGCCCCCATTCATCAACATGAATAGTCTCTCCCTCTGGCCCCACGACTTTGGCTCTTTGCGGGTAAGCAATTGGGCGATGCTGTTCTGGATTATATTCAGGTGCCGTCTTGATCTGACGGCGTATTAGGGTCAGCTCATTACCTTGGCGCTCAATATCATCATAACCATGTTTATCCCAACGACTTTGGGTTAACAACTGGCTCACTTGCTGATGTAAATCTTTTGGTAAGTTATTTTGGTTATAGAAATTTTTAGCAATAATCAGGAACTCTTGATCAGCCCCTTCATGCTGATCAATTTCAGGATGCTCCTGTAGGTTAAACCAATAACCAACTTGGCTATCACGGACACTACTATAGGCCTTAAAGTATTTGGCCTGACTCGCATACATGTCAGTGAAGTGCTGATTTAATTTCTCTAGCTGATTACTACTTGAAGCAGTGGCCTGATCTTCCCCTTTCAAATCTTGCATCCAAGCAGGACTAACATGCCATGCTTGTTCAAGACTCAAACTCGCTGAATCAAATTGCTCTGAATGGAGGTGTGTAGTGATAACTGAACCTACACCTTCTTCATGTGCTAGAGCATCAGGTTGCCAACGTTGCACATGTACAGCAGTCGGCTGCAAAGTCCGCACCGCAACAAAACCTGTAATGCTATCTTGATATTCTGTTGCACTACTTCTGTGATAGCGAATACTACGACGTGCTAAAGCTTGATACTGGCTATTATCATCAACCAATCTAAGTTTTTGAGGTTGTATAGATGCAGTAAAGTGAAGAACAAAAAGCTCTGCTTCATCAATGAGCCAACTAACGCCTTCACTTCGCCACAAGCGTGTAAGAAAGTCATAATCAGATTCATTGTGTTGCATGATAAATGGGCGAATATCATAACTCTGACTTAAACCACTGAGGTCGAGACTTAAACTTGTCGCAAAAAGTGGACTTCTTTCTTGCCATTCTTTAAATAAAACTTCAGTGACTTCAATAATGCTTTTATTCATAAAAACACGACTATTACGGCGCTTGTGCCATAAGTTTGTCGCGTCTTTTAAGGTGAGTTTATAAAGTGTTAAAGCACCGTCACTCTGCCCATAACTCGCTTCTGTCACAATTCCAGTAGTTCGAAATAATTGTCCAGAATCAGTAACCTGATCAACGGCAACTTGCACACCTATAAACTGCTTCAATGCAATTTGGGCACTCGTTGAAAGGCAGATCAACTCAGCTTTCAATCCCCCATTTAGCTGATGTTGGCCTTCTATACGTTGTAAAAAAACTTGGCTATTGAGTAGTTCATTAGAAAATTGCACATGGACGGCACGTTTCTGCGCACTTAACCCTATTTTTTCCAAAACATTAAAGATATTAAAAAGCATTTTTTATAATCATAAGGATATAAAACGGCTGCACTTTATAAAAAACAGACCTATCTGTCTACATCATTATTCTTTTTTTTAATTTGTTTTCTTATATTTTGACCTATTCCTAAGCAATAAAAAGCCCAACATAGTGTTGGGCTTTTTTATAGAGCTTTAAGCTCTTTTTTTGGTTGTCTTAAATACTGGATAAAAACGGAATAACTGCCATAAACAGACCAGTAATAGTAAGAGGAAATAGACCAATGACCAAACTGGTAAAGATTGACCTAAAAAAGTCCAATCAATTGCTGCACATTCACCTGAACCCGACAATACTTCTTGTAAAACCGTTTTCATTGGTAAGGCATCAATTAAATAATTTAAACCTGGGCCACAGCTTGGTACTTGATCTGGTGGTAAATGTTGCAACCAGACATGACGTCCTGCCACACCCACTGACCATAAAATTCCAATGCCTGCTAAAAATGCATAAAAACGTTTAACCGCATTGGAAACTGGGTTATGCAAAAAGGCTATGAGTGCTACAAGGCCCATCGCCATTAAGCCAACACGTTGAAAAATACAGAGCGGACATGGCTCTAAACCTTTTACATGTTCCAGATACAACGCAAAAGACATGCCGACTATACTTGCTAAAACAAGTAGTCCACTCACCAAACGGTAACTTAATCGCATGTAAAACCTCGTTTTATTATCGATATTGTTCAAGATATTGATCAAAACTGATCTTGGTATCTTGCTCAAGTTTTTCTTGCTGCTGTAAAGATTGCGCAGCCAACTGTTCAAAATGTTTCAAAGTTTCCACACTAAGCTCATGCTGTTCATAACTTTCAGCATGTAACTGAGCCATGTGGCTACCAAAACTCCAAGTTCCACCATGCTTTAACGTATCGTCAATGACATGGGCAGATAAAGTTTCATCAACTTCATCAATTCGTGCTTGCATGACCGCCAAAGCTGAACCATACAAGTCCGTTGCATAGGTCTGATCGAGTAGCTGTGCACAATCTTGCATTTTTGCAATATGTAAACGTGCCCAATCTTCGATGTGATATGACCCAGTTAAATCTGTAATGGTTGCGTTTGGCGCTCGACCTCGGTTGACCACCTCTGTCTGGTTTTTCTCAACCAAGTCTTGCTCAGAACATAACAAGTCTGGGCTATCACTTAACAAACAATAAAGTGCTAAGACTTCAAGAAAGCCTGCTGTCGTTTCATCAACGCCAATTGCCGAGTATGGATTTACATCTACAGCACGTAACTCAACATAGCCCACGCCTCGATTTTTTAAAGCTTGAGACGGTGTTTCACCTGCTTGAGGCACCTGTTTTGGACGTACTAGACTGTAATATTCATTCTCAATCTGCAAAACATGATCATTAATTTGCAACGGCTCACCAGATGCATCATTTAACCCTAAACGGCTAAATGGTGGGTAAGGAGAATGAACGGCTTTTTGTAAACCATCCAGATAGCCAGACAAATTGTTGTAATGAATACCTAAGCTTTTTTGTGCTGAGTTTTGATAACCTAATCGCCCCATACGGAGTGCTGTAGCATACGGTAAATAGTATGAACCTTTGATTAAAGGCAACAAATGATGTTTGTGTCCGGTCAAGAAACAACGACATACTGTTGGACTCGCGCCCACCAAGAACATGACCAATGGTGTTAAACGAATAAAATTACGAATAAGACCAAAATAACGATGGCTACGGTAATCCTGCAAACTTAATGATTTTAATTGTTCGTCAGTTTCATGAGCTTGTAGCTCAGCAAAAAGTGTATCTGGAAAAGATAAATTGTAGTGCACGCCTGAAATGGTCTGCATACGGCGACCATATCGAATTCCTAACCCACGGCGATATAGTGTTTTAAAACGACCAATATTAGAGATGCCGTACTGCGCTAGACGAATGCGTTCTTCATTGTCGTCTAACATACATGGCATAGACAGCGGCCAGAGTTTTTCACCATTTTCTAAATGACGATGCACAACCGCATGAATATCGGTGAGCTCATGCAGAGCTTCTTCAATCGTTGGCTTAGGTGAAGTAATAAACTCCATCAACGCTTCTGAATAATCAGTCGTAATTTTTGGATGTGTTAAAGCTGAACCTAATGCTTTCGGATGTAACTCTTGTGATAAGAACCCATTACTTTGCATACGTAGGCTTTCACGCTCTATTCCACGTAACATGCCTTGTAGTAGCGACGAATCCACCCAAGCAGGAATAACTGATTGAGATGGTGTAGTGGGTTGACTCATGCATTTGCTCGCTTATTAAAGATCACTATATACAAAATCGTGAGATGATACGGTTACTTATATAATCACATCATTCCAGTTTGGCAATTTTTATCACAATCTTGTTATTTAAGACACGAAAGAATTGTGATTTTATTGAAGAATAATTGCTAAAGAGTTGTCAATATCATGAACGAACAAGACATTTTAAACTTCTGGTTTTCTCCTGAACACCGTTCACTTTGGTTTGCAAAAAGTGATGATTTTGACAAAAAAATCCGTGAAAATTTTTCTGATGTTCATCGACAGGCAACTCAAGCAGAACTCTGGTCTTGGCGAAAAACAGCAGAAGGTCGTTTGGCAGAGATTATTGTACTAGACCAGTTTTCTCGCAACATCTATCGTGATCAGCCCCAATCTTTTGCCTATGACAGCTTGGCATTAGCTTTGGCACAAGAAGCAATTAGTTTGCAACTCGATGCACAGCTTAATCCAGAGCAACGCTCTTTTTTATATATGCCGTTTATGCATAGTGAATCAAAATTGATCCATGAATTTGCCTTGAAACTATTTCAACGTCTTGGCAATGAAATTAACTTAAGCTTTGAAAAAAAGCATAAAGTCATTATTGATCGCTTTGGACGCTATCCTCATCGCAATACCATTCTTGGACGTGTTTCTACTCCAGAGGAAACCGAATTTTTATTAGAACCGAACAGTAGTTTTTAAAGCTTCTTAATTTTTTAATGCTGAGTCATCTTTGTTTTAATGCTCAGCTGGGAGTTCACCATGAAATATCTCTCTCTTTGTTTAGCATTAGGCGCTGCCTTAACTTTAACTGCTTGTGCGACGACTCCAAGTAAACCAAAAACCTTTGATCAACTTGGCCAGTTTTCCGCATACCCTTTAAATGCGCAAACGTTTCGTATTAGTTTCCAAGCCGATCCGAATATGAGTTACGGTGCAGCTGAAGAAATCACTTTGGTAAAATCAGCACAAACGACCGTCCAAAAAGGTTTCCGCTTTTTTAAAGTACTGAATGACCCAAGTAACCAAAGTCAGAAACCACCACGTCAGGCTGTGGTTTATCCATCTGCGCCGAGCTTTTATCCTTATGGCTATGGTCGTCGCTATCCGGGTTTCTGGCATGATCCGTTCTATGATTTCCCACAAGTGGTCAATATCGACCCTGTTCAAGTATCGTATACTATTGAATGTTATCGGGATCAAAAGCAGGCTCCTCAAGACGCTTTTGATGCAAGCTTGATCTTGAAATCACTCGGACAAAAATATGGATTGAGTCCGACAGGAGAGCTGTTGCCACCGCCCGAGCCTCCAGTAAAACAAAAATGAATAGGATAAATTTATGAGCATGGCAGAAGAAGTTCACCACGTGCCCAGTCTTAAACGTAGTAAATATTTTGCTACCCTAGCGCTGATCATCGTCGTTGTGCTGTGGATTGCACTGATGGTAGCCGACCGTTTTCTGCCAGAGTACACAGGTTTTATTCATATTTTAATGCTAGGGGCCGAAGCAGGTGTAGTTGGTGGTCTAGCCGATTGGTACGCGATTACAGTTCTGTTTCGGAACCCTTTTGGTAAGTTACCGATTCCTAAGTTTTTACGCGACCATACCGAGATTATTCCGCGCAATAAGGCACGCATTGCAGAGTCAATGGGCCGTTTTGTACAGGAAAATTTTCTTTCGCCTCAAGTGGTCGAAAAAAGCTTAGAAAAAACGGACTTGAGCCTCGCAATTGGTCAATGGTTGGCAAGTCCACAAAACAATACTCAAGTAGTGCAGCTCATTCAGCAAACTGTACCGAAAATTTTTGAATTTGTGAGCCAAGAGCAAATTGCTAATTTCGTGCAAAACAACAGTGTGCAATGGGTACGTAATACCCAAGTCAACAAACTCGCCAGTGAGATGCTACGCGCGGTATTGGAAAATGATTTCCACCAAGACGTTTTACAGCGTGGTCTCGATATCGCTCATGAATGGGTCGTACAAAATCCAGATAAAACTCGTGAATTAACCCGAAAAATGTTTAAAGCACTAGGCGTCTGGTCACTTGCAAGAGGTGCAAGCTGGATTGGAATTGATGTTCAACAACGTACCATCGACTCATTGGTTGAAAAAGTAGAATCGATGCTGGCAGACCATGAACACCCATGGCGGCAAGAAATTGAAACAATTGCACATTCACTCATGCTGGAACTAGCGAAACCCGATAGTGTTGCCAGTCAACGTCTTAACAGTGGTAAAGATGCGCTCCTTGATAGTCCTCAAGTTCTAAATTTTATTAGTGGTGCTGTCACCATTTTGTGTGATGCCATTAAAGAAGATTTAATGAAAGAAGACTCTGGCATTGCAATGAACCTGCGGGCTGCGATTCAGCAGCTCGGTGAAAACCTTGTTCAAAATGTAAAAGTACGTGAAGTTCTCAACAAAGAAATGACAGGACTTGCCATGAATTTTACGGATCAATATAGCCATAAAATCATACGCTATGTGAGTGAACGAATTCATGAATGGGATTCACGTGAAATGATCGGGAAAATTGAAAATGAAGTCGGTGGCGACTTACACATGATCCGTGTAAATGGTGTGGTAGTGGGTGCATTTATTGGTTTAACCCTCGGTGTAATTCGGGCAGTGATTGAATCAATTTTATAACTTTAAATATTTTTAATAAGAGAACAATATGCTTCAGCTACAGTCAAAATTGGCCACTCAAGGCGTGACTATTTTTAGTACCATGACGGCACTGGCACATCGTCTAGGTGCACTCAACCTGTCACAAGGCTTTCCAGATTTTCCGGCGCCACAAGCCTTACTTGAAGCCTTATCTCAAGCGACTTTAGCTGGACATAATCAGTACCCACCTGGCGATGGTATTCTCGGTTTACGGGAGCAACTCGCTTTACAATTTCAGCAGCGTGATCGACTTCAACTTGATCCTGTTACTCAAATCACGATTACTCCCGGCGCAACCATTGCAATTTTTTGTGCCATACAAGCCTGCATCAATGCAGGTGATGAAGTCATTATTTTTGACCCAAGTTATGATAGCTATGGCCCTTCTGTCGAGTTAGCAGGCGGCAAAGCGATTCATATTGCCCTGCAAGCACCTGACTTTAAAGTGAACTGGCAACAGGTTAAAGATTTGATTAATGACAAAACCCGTATGATTGTGGTGAATACTCCCCATAATCCAACAGGTACGATCTGGGATAAACGAGACTGGTTAGAACTCATTGAACTGATTCAAGATAAAAATATTCTGGTTTTATCCGATGAGGTCTATGAACACTTAGTTTTTGATGGTCAACAACACTTTAGTGCATTGCATTTTCCAGAGCTCAGAGAGCGTAGTTTTGTAATTGGTTCTTTTGGAAAAACCTTTCATGTGACGGGATGGAAAACGGGTTACTGCATCGCTTCACCTGAACTGATGCGTTTATTCCGCCAGATTTATCAATATGCGAATTTCTGTGGTACGACTCCTTGTCAGATTGCACTAGCGCAATATATGGAACAACATCCAGAACATATTCAAGAGCTTTCACAATTTTACCAAACGAAAAGAGATCGATTTAATCAGGCAATTCATAATAGTCGTTTTTTACTTAAACCTTCTCAAGGTACTTATTTCCAAAACCTCGATTACAGTCAAATTCGTCCCGACTTAAACGATGTAGAAATGTGCCAGTTTCTTGCCGAGCAACACAAGATTGTGGCAATTCCAGTTTCGGTTTTCTACCAGCAAGCGCCTGAGTCTTTACGCTTGATTCGATTCTGCTTTGCTAAAAATGATGACACTCTGCAAAAAGCAGGAGAAATTCTGAATCAATGTTAATAAATTTAGCCACTTAGCCCTGTAAAAATACTACAAGTCATTCGCTCCAACTATGCTAAGTTGAATATCCGCCCCGCTCATCAAAGAGATGGGCGATGGAGAACACATGCCACCAAGACAGTCCTTAATTCAACAGCAAAATCTATGGAAAACATTTTTTGTTTTCTTGCTACCCTTGATTGCAACCAATATTTTGCAGAACTTGTCAGGAACTATTAACACCATCTTTGTTGGTCAAATGATGGGAGTAGATGCAATTGCGGCAGTTTCTGTATATTTCCCTATCTTATTTTTGCTCCTCGCTTTTATTATCGGGATTTCAACAGGTACGACTGTTTTAGTAGGACAAGCATGGGGGGCGCAAAATATAGAGAAAGTCCAAAGTGTGGTCGGTTCTACCCTATTTATGACCATCATTGGTGGAATCGTTACCGCGATTCTTGGTGTATTCTTTGCTAAAGATATTTTAGAGTTATTGGGTACTGATCCCAAGGTAATGCATCTTGCTTTGCCCTATGTTCAATGGATGTTGGCGGGTAGCCCTCTTCTGTTCGTTTATATTATCTATACCTCAATTTTACGTGGTGTGGGAGACAGTACAACCCCTTTACTGGCCCTCGCTTTAACCAGTGTCATCGGTGTAATTATTACACCAATTCTTCTCAAAGGTTATTTTGGCTTTCCTGCCCTAGGGATTATTGCTCCTGCTATAGCATCAATTATTAGTTATATCGCAATATTAATTTTTCTCGCGATTTATCTTAACAAGAAAAATCATTCACTTCGGCCGAATCGTCAGCTTCTGCAACATATCCGTCATAATCCAGAACTAAGCAAAATCATTTTACGCTTAGGCGTCCCAACTGGTATTCAAATGATTACGACCTCAATGGCGGGTTTAGTTATTGTTGGGTTGGTTAACCATTATGGTTCACATGCTACAGCAGCGTATGGTGCAGTGAATCAGGTGCTCAACTACATTCAGTTTCCAGCGATTTCGATCTCCATCGCAGCCTCAATTTTTGCAGCGCAAGCGATTGGTGCGGGTAAATCAGA
The DNA here is from genome assembly GCF_025514195.1 of Acinetobacter sp. WU_MDCI_Abxd143. NCBI lineage: Bacteria > Pseudomonadati > Pseudomonadota > Gammaproteobacteria > Moraxellales > Moraxellaceae > Acinetobacter > Acinetobacter sp. WU_MDCI_Abxd143. The sequence continues at coordinate 99,787 of NZ_JAHPTH010000005.1, read as the reverse complement.
TCTATTAGCGCGAGTAACCCGCACGGCGCTGGGAATGAACTTTTTATTTACAGGTGCCTTAATTGCACTTGGTTATCTATTTTCAAAATATTTGATGGCTTTATTTATCACAGACCCAACTGTGGTGGTGTTAGGACAGCAGCTTTTATTTATTGTACTTTGGGCAATTTTATTCTTTGGCGCAGGTGCCATTTTTGCATCTATCATGCGTGCCAGCGGTACCGTGACTGTTCCAATGCTGATTAACATCTCTGCCATTTTATTTATTGAAATTCCATGTGCTTACTGGTTTAGCTCAATGTGGGGACTTAAAGGCATTTGGGTTGCCTATGCCTTGGCATTTGTCAGTCTATGTATTATTCAAGGCTTGTATTATCAATTTATCTGGAAGAAAAAGACGATCAAAGTTCTTATTTAGGACTATTTAAATATTATAAAAAAAGCCATCAATTGATGGCTTTTTTGCATTGAAAATTATTTCATTAACTTAGTCACAATGGTTGAAGCACGTTGGTATCCGGTCGGGAATAAACGCTGGAATGCATCAAGAATTTTTGCATCACTACCAATCAATAAACGGCGTTTATTTTTCAAAACAGCATCCAAGATTTGACGGGCAGCTTCTTCTGGAGGAGTACGAAGTAGCTTGTCAAAGTTTTGAATCGATTTAGTCGGGTCCATACCTAAACTAGTCAAACTGTCACTCATTTTTGCAGCTTTAGCAATATTGGTACGAATTCCCCCTGGATGTACGCACAAAGAACTCACGCCACTTTTTTCAATATCCAACTCTTGGCGCAATGACTCGGTAAAACCACGTACAGCAAATTTGGTTGCATTATAGCCAGACTGTGTAGGTTGGGCAGTCAGACCAAATAAGCTCGAGATGTTAATAATGTGTCCATCTTGAGTTTGCTTAATGAACGGTAAAAATTCTTTCGTACCGTACACAACACCCCAGAAGTTAATTCCAACAATCCATTCTAAATCTTCGTAGGTCGCACCTTCGACAGTTGAACCTAATGCAACGCCAGCATTGTTAAAAATCAGGTTAACAGAACCGTGATCTTGCACAGTTTCTTGTGCCCACTGCTTTACTGCTTCACGATCAGATACATCAAGCTTTTTGGTGGTAACAGTAATATTACTGTATGGCTTTAAAAGCTCGACAGTTTGTTGTAATCCTTTTTCATTAATATCACTCAACGAAAGATGGCAGCCTTGTTTTGCCAAAAGAATTGCTAACTGTTGCCCAATGCCAGAACCCGCGCCCGTAATTGCAGCGACTTTGTTTTTAAAATTTTTCATTGTCCATCCTTTGTTTTTCGATATTTGCACAGTCGGTTCATTGCATGTGCAGTTCAGACATCTTCAATATAATTTTGACAATATCCATTGTCAATATAGTACACTGTAATTTCAGATAGAATGGCACAATTCTTCTGAGGGCTTTATCATAGTGAGCATATTTGGCCAAAACCTATAAATTAGGACACCATTCTTTAGGAAACGACTTATTTATGGCGACTAACGACTCAACCAGTAAAAAGAAAACAAAAAGTGTGAGTAAAGAACGTCAGTTCAAAGGGTTATCTCTATCTGAACGTAAAGAGGCACGCCGTGAAAAACTGATTGAAGCAGGTATTGCGACCTACGGAACGCTCGGTTTTTTTTCAGTGACGGTAAAAGATGTTTGCCAAGAGGCAAAACTCACAGAACGTTATTTTTATGAATCATTTAAGAAAAGTGAAGATTTATTCCAAACCATCTTTTTAAAAATGATTGAAGAATTACAGCAAAATCTGATGCAAGCCGTGATTAAAGCTGCACCCGATCCAGAAAAAATGGTCGATGCGGGTTTAAGAGCACTGCTGACCACCTTAAAAGATGATCCAAGATTAGCTCGTATTATCTATGTAGATGCAGTTTTGGTACAAGAGTTACATAATCAGGCCACCATTCAAGAAACGCTTGCGCAATTTGATCGCATGATTCAGGCCTTTGTTATGCTAACCATGCCGCAAATTCAACACCATGAAAATGAGCTCTCTTTAATTGCAACTGGCTTGAATGGATATGTCACTCAAATTGCGATTCGATGGGTCATGGGAGGATTTGAGCAGTCTCTTGAGCAGGTTTTAACCGCATGCCGTATTGTTTTCTTATCCCTATTAGCCCAAGTTTCAAAATAATATTAAAGTTTTTTGACAGCTAATAATCTGAAAAACCGGTTAAGCAATTATGATAATAAGCCATTGAATGAATTTAAGAAGTTTAAAGTTTATATGTCATCATTTGGTCATACCTTTGCCTTGGTTTTGTCACAAATTATTGCTAAATTCAATTTTATAGACTTTTCTGCAATGAAATTGTCATAATTAATCTTTGTAATAAGCCTGTCATAACTACAAAACGGTTCACCGTTAAATCTATAGGATATTGCGCTGTGAAAGATGACTATATTTTAATTGTCGATGATGAGCTCCCTATTCGTGAAATGATCCATACTTCTTTGGACATGGCAGGCTTTCAGTGTTTACAGGCTGAAGATGCCAAACAGGCTCATCAAATTATCGTCGACCAACGTCCGGCGCTTATCTTGCTTGATTGGATGTTACCTGGAGGCGTAAGTGGTGTCGATTTATGTCGCCGCTTAAAACGAGATGAAAACCTAGCAGAAATTCCAGTCATTATGTTGACTGCTCGCGGAGAAGAAGACCACAAAGTACAGGGTCTTGACGCAGGTGCAGATGACTACATGACTAAGCCTTTTTCAACACGTGAACTGGTTTCACGTATTAAGGCAGTTCTTCGCCGTGCAAATGCATTAAGTGGTGAAAAAACAATTGATGCCAATGGTTTAATTCTTGATCCTGTAAGCCAGCGTGTTAGCTTTGGCAACAGCATTTTAGATATGGGCCCAACTGAATATCGCTTACTTGCGTTTTTTATGACCCATCCAGAGCGTGCATATACACGTGCTCAGTTGCTCGATCAGGTATGGGGCGGTAATGTATATATTGAAGACCGCACTATCGATGTGCATATCCGTCGTTTGCGTAAAGTCTTAGAACCTTTTGGTGTTGACCGATTTGTTCAGACTGTACGTGGAACTGGCTACCGTTTCTCAACACGTGCAGATTTAGCCGCAGGTTAACCAAGATTTATGTATGAACCCTACCCCGTCCCTGAACAGGTACGTGAACAAAAACTTTCTCGTTACAGTAGTTTATGGACGTTTGCCAAACAAGATTTACGGCTTTTATTATTTTTTCTAATTATTGCCGGTTTAGTCGGTTTAGGTGTCGGGTATTTCTGGAGTTGTATTTTTATCGCCTTCGTGGTGTTTTTTACACTCCAGTTGCGTTCTTTATATCTGGTCAATGACTGGATTGCCAATAAACCTTATGATGTGCCTCCAAATCTTAACGGGATTTGGGGTGCATTATTATTTAATGTTTACCGTGCTCAGCGTCAGGAACGAATTGTTCAGGCCGAAATGGTCGGTTTAATTGACCGAGCGCAATCTTCCTTAGTTGCCCTTGCTGAGGCCGTAGTTCTAATTGATGACCAACATCAAATCGAATGGTGGAACCCTGCTGCCGAACGTTTGTTAGGGATCAGCCCTCTCGATCGTGGTCGTAACTTATTAACGATTTTACGTCAGCCGACCTTTATTGAATATTTTAACAATATTGATCAGGCACCCGATGGGATTAAGCTTCACTCAAATTTTGATGATGACCGCTATGTACAGGTTAAACTCACACGATTTGGTGGAGAAAGCCGTTTATTGGTGGCTTACGACGTGACTCGTATGCATAACCTTGAGCAAATGCGCAAAGACTTTGTCGATAATATTTCGCATGAGCTTCGTACGCCATTAACCGTGCTCAGTGGTTATATCGAAACCTTTACCGATCAGGAAGATATTAGTCCACGCTGGAAACGAGCCTTTGATCAGATGCAATCACAAACCAAACGTATGAATGCGTTGGTCAATGATTTACTGCTGTTATCGAATTTAGAAAATAACAAGAAAATTGCGAAAAATCAGATTATTGAAATGCCGAGTTTAATGAATCAACTGTTTGATGATGCTCAGGCCTATAATGCCGATTATGGACATACACTCAATTTACATATTGATAGCCACTGCGACCTGATTGGTTCTGACATGGAAATTGCTAGTGCATTTAGTAACTTAATTACGAATGCCATCAAGTACACGCCAAAAGGTGGAACCATTACCATTGGCTGGCATGATGATGGCGAACATGCTTACTTTAGTGTACAAGACACGGGCATCGGAATTAATCCTAAACATTTACCACGCCTGACTGAACGCTTCTATCGTGTGGACAGTGACCGTAGTCGTCAAACAGGTGGTACAGGTTTAGGCTTAGCAATTGTAAAACACGTGCTTATGCAACACGGTGCGTATTTAGATGTGCAGTCTAAAGAAAACGAGGGATCAACATTTACCGCAGTTTTTCCAAAAGAAAGACTATATAACATGACCTAAATTTGCCCCTCTCACATTTAAAAAGCCGACTCATGAAAAGTCGGCTTTTTTGTATTATTTAAACCAATTTACTTAAGATTCGAGCAATACGATTTTGTCTGATTTTTCTCTATTACATTTAAAAAGTGAGTGGCAAAAGTATTACTTTGACGCAGTGCATCGCGATGATCTCCGCCATCAATCGTTTGATAAATAGTTGGTTTTTTTAATTTACATAGCTGCTGATAATAAGCAGATGTCCCTCTAGGATCGACTAAATGATCTTTAGAGCCTTGAACAATCATTAGTGGCACGGTCGGCACCATATTTTCAATAGATTGCTGTTTTAGATAACCCAGAAGAGGTTTTAAGTCTGCATTAGGCAGAAATATGCTAGAAGGAGACTTCTTCAAATCAGATTGAAGTTCAGATAAACAGCGACTGCGCGCTTGAGTTAGCACCGCATTCATTTCTGCACTGACTAAGTTTTCAGGAACAATACTTGGTTCTGCTGCTTGTGCTCCCAATAACACAATCGGGAAAAATGCTGCCACACTAGGTTCTGGGTTCGGATTAGTTTTCACATATTCTGCAATGCCTTCATATTGATAGCCGCCTGGCGCAAGAGCAATTGCACCTTTTAAATCTAATTCAGGTGCATCTTTTTGACCATAGGCAGACACTGCAATTGCCGCAGCCCCACCTTGACTGTGCCCCATCACCAACCACTGTTTATTAAAGCTCTTGGGCTTAAGCAAATGCAATGCACGCACTGCATCGACAACCGTATGTAATTGGCTCTTTGCATTCATATAGGGATGCCCACCTGGTGTCCCTAAGCCCTGATAATCAGGTGCAACAACTGCATAGCCACGTGCAAGCCAACCATCTAAAGCTTTAGAAGCAACTTCTTGATATGAATGGACTGGCCCACCAACATAATCACCCGAAGATGCACAAGTATCGGCTACTCCAGTCGTGCCATGCGCCCAAGCAAGTATCGGCCAGCCATTTTTTGGTGGTGTTCCTTTTGGTAATAAAATAAAAGCCGATGCAACAATAGGTTCGCCCTGAATACCTCGACTACGATAATTAACCAACAAGCGCTGATCTGCATGAGGAAATAAATCCGTCACATCTTGCTGTTCTAGAGACAGTATTGAACCCGGTTTGTCGCTCACAATTTGCTTACCCAAATCTGTAATGGGAGCAGCCATAGCAGAACCAGAAACCAAACAAGCGCTGCTAAATAAAATTTTTAAAAAAGAATTACTTTTTTTAATCAAGGGATTACTCCTTTTAATTTTTAAAATTATTCACTCTAGTTCACTTAGAATATATTCGTTTCAAATTAAATATACGCCTGCGGCATATAAAGCTCCGAGTACTAAACAAAAGGCTGAGCTGACATACCAAAATAAATCACTATTTCCCACAAATTTTGACTTTAACCATGAAAAAGCAAAACCACGGATAAGAAAAACCGCTGAAACAAGTGACAAAATAAGTTTAGTAAATGGTAATACCTGTATTCCCTTTGCTGCAAAGAAGGCATAAATAGCACATACAGTTAGAATTAACCCCACAGTTATAGCTGTAAAATTAGGATACCAGTGCCCTCTTTCAACCATCTGGACAATACTTTTCCCAGCCCCTAAAAACCGAAAACCATTTGCTCCCCAGAACACACAAACAAAATGAAGTAATGCGGCACAGAATGTTAATAAAGCAGCAAGATATAATAGAACGTTTGGAAGTGATTGCATTAGATTTTATACTAATAAATATGTGTGATATTTATTATACTTAATTATAAATTATATAATATTATAAATAGTTAAAATAATATTAACTTGGTATTTAATATTTTAAATACCAAGCTCAGATCATCTCAATTATTTACGCTCAAACTCTTTAAAATCAGCTTTTCTGATTTTTGCATGAATACCTTTGGTTTTATCTACTACTTGTGAAACTTCAAAATCAGTCGCAGCACTTAAATAGGCGTACGCTGTTGCTTCGTCAATACCGTATTCTTGGTTTAAGAAACGAATGGCTTCACGTGTAGATTTCTTCATCGCTTCATCAAGATCTTCATCAAGTCCCGGCGTAATCCAAAACTCAGCATTTTCAGCTAAAGGTTGTTTTAAATCTTTGCCCGGTATTTTGTCCTTACCTGCTTTGAGTAAGGTAAATTTCAGCGTGGCGCGGGCTGAAGCTTCTAGTGCCGTTAATGCCACCTCTCCGTCCCCTTGCGCAAAATGACTATCACCCGTATAGAATAATGCACCTTTAACCTGAATAGGATAATACGCGGTTGAACCTGCCCCTAGTTCATTAATATCAATATTTCCGCCATACATTGCAGGTGGTACAGAGTGAACAGGCTCAGATGTATTAGCTGCTACCCCCATAATTCCCATAAAAGGATACAGCGGAAAACGTATTGATTTACCAGATTCTGTTTTTAATACCCCTTCATATTCACCTTGTGCATTTTTTTCAATTGGGGTGAAAATCGATACATTTCCATAGCGTTCAGGATGCTCAGCCGATGCATTTTCTTGCTTTGCTTTTTTAGGAAACTCCCCGACTAAAGCCCCCTTACCATGTCGATTTGAAATCACACCATAAGGAACTCGCGGCTCAACTTTAAGTACTTCAACTTTCAAAATATCACCGGGCTGTGCGCCTTCAATGGCAACAGGACCTGTCACAATATGCGGCCCATCTTTATGAAAATCATGCTTTAAATTTGACTGTGTAATTGTTTTTGCATCTTCCAATATTTGATTAGAATTTACACCCTTCGATTTAAAGAACTTTTCAGCATTACGCCCTTGGTCTTCAAGCAAACCTTCATGAGAAACCGTATCGAATGTCACGACACTACCCGACGGAACAGTAAGCACAGGTTTAGCATCACGATTCGGCAAATAACCCCATGTAATGGTATTTAAAGTAGAGGGAACATAATAATTACCTTTATATTCCCCAGTTTGAAGTTGAGTAGGTTGTTTTGAAATTTGATTTAAAACTTTAAAATCATTGGCATGGGTGAGTGAAATACAAAGTACAGATAAAACCGAAGCTGTCAGGCGTTTAACTTTTAACATGATTTCAGAACCTAAAAAATATGAAAGTTACAGTAAAGTCCTAAACAAGTAGCAAGCATTGTGCCAAGGCTAAAGTGGTGTAATATGAAAAAAGCGCTTCATGGTTATAAAAAATAAATAATTTTTTTAGATTTAATAACTTATCTTCAAATAAAATTAAAACCTCGACTTAAGTCTAACTTAAATATTTCATTCTATTTTTATTTATTAATTTTTAATCATATTAATATTTTTGCTCTCTTCAGATACATATTTATAGACTAGCTCATATAACGTACTCATTTAGATCACTTAATAATAATTATTTTTCTATATAATATAAATCCAAACATAGTTATATATTTTAATTTTATATAACTTAAATCAAAAAAAATAAACCCTGAATAATTAAAGTCAGGGTTTACTTATTTTATAGTGGTTATATCTTTTACTAAACTGTATGTCCCATGCGCTCACCCATTACAACCACAGACTCAGCTTTAAAACGTTGTTCCCATTCGATCTTATCTTTTTCAAATAAAATAACGGCTGTAGAACCTAAATAAAAACGTCCAAGCTCAGCACCTTTCTCTAGCTTTAACTGATGATGCTGTAATTCGATACGACCTGAAGGTTTTACCTTGCCTGTTGCCACAGTTTCAATACCAGCAACAATCATCGCCCCCACTAGAACAACAGCCATACGGCCAAGTTCAGTATCAAACAAACACACCATACGTTCATTACGAGCAAATAATCCCGGTACATTTTCAGCAGTGACCTGATTTACCGAAAATAGCTCGCCTGGCACATATAACGTTTCTGTTAAAGTACCTGCAAACGGCATATGAACACGGTGGTAATCGCGTGGTGATAAATAAACTGTCGCGAACTCACCCTCTTGGAATGGTTGAGCAAGTTGTGGATCGCCAATTAATTTCTCTACAGAGAAACTTTGACCTTTGGCTTGAAAGACTTCACCCGCAGTAATTTTACCAATTTGGGAAATTGCGCCGTCCGCTGGTGACACAATGCTATCTGCATTTTCATCAATCAGACGTACACCTTCTTTTAATGCACGGGTAAAAAAGTCATTAAAAGATTTATATTTCAGTGCATTGCCTTGTTCAGCAATCGACAAATCAATCCCATACTTAGCTTTAAATGCATGAATAACAGCGTTTTTCACAACTGGATTTTCACTCGCAGCAACTTTACCTACCACACGGCTCAATTGATGCTGTGGTACAAGATTTTGTGCCTTAATAAATAATTCTTTTTTTAATCGAGATGTGAAACTCACGAGGGTGATTCTCCAGTAATAATAGGACTATCGAGGCGATTGCCCCATTCACTCCACGCACCATCATAGGCTTTTGCTTCCCAGCCCAAGAGTCTAGCCAGAATATAGGCCAAACCGGAACGATGATGTGACTGGCAGTACACGACTACAGGTTGTTGTAAATCGAACCCAAGTTGTTCAAGGCGCTGCCGCGTGCGTTCAAGCGGATGCAATTTTAGATGATTTTGACGATTAAGTGCAGTACTCCATTCAAAATGGAGGGCATTTGGAATGTGACCGCCGCGTCGCGCTGCTAAACGGACACCACTATATTCATCACTCGTACGGCAATCCCATAGTTGCACACTTTCTTGTTCAACTTGTTTGCGTAACTCTTCATAGTTCACACGGAACTGAGCGGCATGTGATAAATCAATTTGAATTAAGTCTGTAACAGGAGAAACTTTTTCGACTTCTGCTGTAGTGGGTAAGCCTGCACCTAACCATGCATGGATACCGCCGTTAATTAAACTGGTACGGGTAAATCCTAGGCAATGCAAATTCCAGATTAAACGTCCAGCCCATGCCCCACCTTCATCGTCATACACTACAACATGATGATTAGGTGAAATATTCAATTTTTCAATAAGTGCTTGTAAACCCGCTTCATCCGGCAAAACACCAGTTGCTTCTTCATGCTGAGCCACTAACCATTTAGGCTGTAAATGAATGGCATGTGGAATATGGAGTTGTTCATAAACCGATGCACGGCTCAAATCTATAATGCGAATATATTCATTGCCTAAATAAGGCACTAATTCTTCTGCTTCTATTAATAAATCGAGTTTAAAATCAGGGAGTGTCATCGTCATGGTTTCTTTTTATACCAGCTTATTTTCAATCTTAGCATAAGCATATATCTAACAAACTCTGATTTTCTGCTACGCTTTAGCAGAAAATCAGATATCAGCATTCTCACTTTTAAAAATAAAAAATAGCGAGACTACTTTTTACTTAAACCGCTTCTTCAAGTTCTTCGATTTCAAAAACCTGACGTAAATAGGCCAAGAAAGTATCGTTGTCAGTCATGGTTTTACCCGGACTATCTGAGATTTTCGCAACTGACTGACCATTACATTCAACCAGTTTCAACACAATATTCAGCGGCTTTTGCCCCATGTCATTGGTCAAATTAGTTCCAATGCCAAAACTCACCTGAAAACGATCTTTAAAGTACTGATGCAATTCCCATGCCTTTGGCAAATTAAGACCATCGCTAAAGGTCAGCATTTTGGTTTTGGTATCAATTTTTAATTTACGGTAATGTGCATACGCCTTATCGCCCCACTCATACGGGTCGCCACTGTCATGACGTAAACCATCAAAGAGTTTGGCAAAATACAGGTCAAAGTCGCGTAAGAAAGCATCCATCCCTACCACATCGGTTAGGGCAATTCCTAAATCTCCACGGTACTCTTGTACCCACGTTTCCAGAGCAGCTTTTTGGAAATCACGCAAACGTACATCAAGTGCCTGAAAAGCTTGCAGGAACTCATGTGCCATGGTCCCAATTGGTGTAATGTTAAGCTCTTTAGCCAGCAACACATTACTTGTACCACGGAACACATTTGGTACAGTTTTATGAAATGCCGCTACGACATGCTTTTGCCATGCAAAGCTATAACGACGGCGTGTACCAAAATCAGAAACTAAAAACGGTGGATCATTCGGCTGTTGAGATTTTTCATATTGCTGAATCAAATCAAGTTTTGCTTGTAAACGGCGTTCGCCTTCAGCCCAAACTTGGTCTGTTTTGATACGGCTAAAATATAACTCGTTTACAATTGCCAGAACAAAAATCTCGAACATCATGGCCTGGACCATTGGACCTTCAATACGAATATCCAAACGACCTTCTGCATCAATGCTAGCCTGAATAAAACGTCGTTTCAGTTGAAATAGTTCTAAATAATCAACAAAGTCACTTTTGATAAAGCGTAATTTACGTAAATATTGAAGCTCATCTTCTTTATATTTAAGGCTACACAAATAGTCGAGTTGCTGATTTAAATCATCCAAAATATCTACTAGTGGATAGACAGTATCTTCTAAATTTCTACAGCGGAAATGATAGACACTATGGGTTTGCGGGAATTTATGCAAAACCACTTGTAACATCGTAAATTTGTACAAGTCTGTATCTAGTAAAGAATGGATAATTGGAGACATAGTCAATGATTATTCGCTTGCTTCTTAGCATTAAAGCATATTTTTATGGATGAATTGCGAGGTTTTATACCATTGTTGCAGTTCCATGAAATTTCCTTTTAAAAATCATTTAATTTAAATTCTGCTAAACTACGTTAATTCAATTAATTAAAGAAATTTGCTTTAACTATGCGCGCTTTAATACAACGAGTTCTTGAAGCCAAAGTGGTGGTAGACGGTGAAACTACAGGCGAAATCCAACAAGGCCTATTAGTCTTTTTAGGCATTGGCCGAGATGATAATTTGGCTATTGGCCAAAAGCTTATTGATAAAATTTTGAAATATCGAATCTTCGATGATGAGCAAGGCAAAATGGGCTGGAATGTATCTCAAGCAAATGGTGGAATCTTGCTTGTGTCGCAATTTACCCTAATGGCACAAACACAAAAAGGTTTGCGTCCAGACTTTGGCCCGGCAATGCCACCTAGCGATGCAAAAGCGTTATACGAACAATTGGTTGAATATACACATTCTCAATTTGAAAACGTTCAAACCGGAATTTTTGCTGCGGATATGAAAGTACACCTCATTAATGATGGGCCAGTAACTTTCAATTTGGAAGTCGAAGCATAGACATAAAAAAACTCCCAAATGGGAGTTTTTTTTATGTCTAGCAATTAACGTCCAGTTTTCTCTTTAATGAAAGCACGCGCCTGACGTACTTTTTCTTTTACTGGTTTTGGTAACTTAGGTGGAATGAGCTTAGCGACTTGGTTAAACCATACCAATAGGCTGAAATCACCTTCCATTTTAATGCTGCCGTCTTGCATACCCGTCATAAATGCTGTTGGGTCACCTTTAATCAAAGTTTTTACACCTTGCTCACTGTCTGCGAATTGCAAAATAAAATCAGCTTTCTCAGGTGCACCTGCAACCGTGTCAATTTGCCCATTATTAATAATGATCTGACGTGCAACGCCTAGGTCTGTACCAATCTGAATACGGAACGCGCGGTCATGAATCAGTTCAATAAACTTAGGGCTTGTACGCGCCAACTGCTTCATACGCAGCACTAAACCTGCTACCAATAAATCTAACGGGTCTGTACTGACATCAACGAGAGGTAACTTGACTACAGGTATGGAAGAAAGTTTCATGAACATTCACGCCTATTGTATTTTTATGAAAACTTTAGAGCAAAACTTAGCAACGACATACCATTGCCTGTGTTTTATGCATCAATTGATAATTTTTTAGCTGGCAACGCAATCTAGATGAAACGTCAACAGACGCATCTATCGTAGCATAACTGGCTATTTTTTAATAAATGCTTTGTATAATAAAAATCACGTTTCGTAAATGAAAAAGGCATGCTGTGCATACCTTTTTACCGTTAGATAACAATTTAATTATCGGCTAGAACATTGCTGCTGATCATCTTCATATACTGGCGTGTGTTCTATATATTGGCGATTTGCCAATGCCTTTTGTGCTTGTTTATCCTCACGTAACAGAATAAATGTAACCATTACCATCGCTAGACTTAGTGCAGTTAAATAACTATATGTGACTGGCATTTCAAAAGTGACTTGAACTCCAAAACGGACCACTTCCAATAGCCCCCAAAAGAACATCCCTGCAAGCATAAAACCAAGCCAACGACGGTAAGGAGAAAAGAAAACAGCAACAAGCGCGACAGCAATTAAGCTGAATCCGGCGATAGCGGCAAAATTCGCTGTTACCATAGAAACCTCCGTCTTAATGAAAACGTCTAAAAACATTCGGTCTTAAATACCCGACCTCATTCCAAAAACAACTTTAATTCATGATTTGTGTTGAAGCTTACGATGCATTATGGATGTTTTTTTTTAGAAAAAAAGACCCGTTTTTTCTTAATGCGACATACTTTGTCGCAACATTCTTTTGTCATTACATTTTTGTAAAATTCAAAAACTTCGATTCCCTATATGGCATCAATTCTGGCGTGTCATTACAAAAAAATATGCTGTTTTTAAGGCCCAAAATAAGTTTTTTTCAGATTTTTTTATTGCCTTTTTTCTGTGCAAAATTTTGTCATAACTTGCTTGTTTTTATGACTATTCTGCATAAAAAAAGCGCTACTCTGAAGTAGCGCTTAAAGCTTATCCATATAGGTTAAGCACGATTTAAATCTTTATCATGCATACCGAGTAAATACAGTACACCATCTAAACCAACACTTGAAATCGCTTGATTTGCATTTTGGCGTACCAATGGTTTTGCACGATAGGCAACGCCTAAGCCTGCAATCGCAAGCATTGGTAAATCGTTTGCACCATCGCCTACTGCCATCGCTTGCTCTAGAGAAATCCCCATCTTATTTGCAAGCTCGCGTAATAGCTCAGCTTTACGGGCGCCATCTACAATTGCACCTTTCACTTCACCTGTTACGAAGCCGTCTTGCACATCTAAAATATTGGCGTGAACTTCATCAATACCGAGTTTGCCTTGTAAATATTCAGCAAAATACTGGAATCCACCAGATAAAATTGCCGTTTTATAACCAAGTGCCTTTAAGGTCGAGATAAGACGCTCCGCACCTTCAGTAATGGTTAAACGCTCTGCAATTTTAGGCAAAACAGCAGCATCAAGCCCTTTCAATAATGCAACACGCGCACGGAAGCTTTGCTGGAAATCAAGCTCACCTTGCATTGCTCTTTCAGTAATTTCAGCAACTTGTGCACCTACCCCTGCTTCAATCGCCAACTCATCAATCACTTCTTGTTCAATTAATGTTGAGTCCATATCGAAGCACACTAAACGGCGGTTACGACGATAAGCATTGTCTTCTTGAACAGCAACATCAATATTTAATTCGCTTGAAAGAAGTAAACAAGCAGCACGCATGGCTTGTGCATCTAAAGTTGGGCCGCTACTTAGACCAAACTGTACACAGGCACGACGTGGGAATTTGTTATCTCTTTCGAAGTCTACACGACCTGATAAACGCGTTACTGTTTCGATGTTAAAGCCTTGGCTAGACACAATTTTTGTAACTGCTTGTAAGTGTGCCGCAGTGAGTTCTGGGGCTAAAGCCGTGACGATATAACGAGTCCGACCACCTTCACTTACCCATTGATCGTATTCTGCGCCCGTGATTGGTTTAAAGCGCACTGTTAAGCCAATATCATGTGCTAAAATCAAAATCTCTTTCATTGCCAATGCGGTCGCAGTTTCATTATCAGAAGCGACCACAATGCCTAATGTAAGTTGATTATGAATAACAGCCTGACCTACATCCAGTATTTGCAATGAATGTACGGATAGTACTTGCATTAATCGGGTAAACTGGTTTGGTTGGTCCGGTCCTAAAAAGGATATAAGAATGATTTCTCGCATGAATTGACTCTAGTCTGAGTGACAACTATTGTAAGAATCATAATCGAATTTCAATATAATTGCCTTGGAAGTTTAACTTGATTGCGCCTAGACAAGGGCTATTTGCTAGCCTACTGATCGTTAGTTTTGCATTGCATACCTTTTTATTGGTCATTGCAACGACACACCAGCTTAATGAAAACCGTGCGAGTCAAGGTCAGCTCATGACCAGTCAGCTCGTTGCAGACAGCTTATCTGAGCTTGAACCTGCTAATACGGTGTCTTTAGCTCTGATTGCCAATCGCTATGCGACCAATCCAAGTGTTGCGTCTATTCGCATTCTTGATGCGAACAAACAGGTTCTAGCAACAAGCGGAATTTCAAAAACCCGCCAAGGCGAAATTTTTGCTCGTGATGCCCTTCAAAATGAAAAGAAAGTGGGATCTATCGAAGTTACGTTGATTCAGCCAAGTATTGGAGAAATTCTTCGTACTCAATGGCTTGCAATTTTAGCTTCTCTGTTTTTGCATGTTTTATTGTGGCTTGCCTATCGCGCGATTGCTCGTCCAACACGAAGCGAATATTTGGCACGCATTAATGAAGAAAACCGCTTGAAGCATGAAATTCAGCAGTTAACTCAAGCATTGGCTCTAGAAAAACAAAATACAGTCACGTTGGTTGCACAAGCTCAGCAACAAGCTAAAGCGAAACCAGCAGTTCGCCAACAAACCGAGAAAACTTCAGATTCAGCTGACCAACATACGTTGGCACTCAATATTCAGTTTTATGATCCTAAACAGTTATTAAGCAGTGTTAACCAATCGGTATCTGTTCCTTATTTCAAGCTCTGCCAGCTCTTTTTAAACAAGAGTATTGAGTTATGCGTTAAGCATTACCAATTGAAGCTCACAGATATTGAAGTAGTAGATGAGTTTAATGCCGAAGGCGCGACACTTGCGATTTCAACCTCTCATACGCATGCCGTAGAATGTCTGCTTATGATTGGAACCGTATTCCAATTACTTTCAGATGTTTTATATAAACGTTACCGTGAAGATAAACGTTTTGCGCTGCAAACTCGTAGTGCAACGTGTAATGCTGTGGAAGCTATGCAAATCGATGCAAAAGAAGCTGCTCAACGTTTAGCACAGCATCTTCACGCTAAAGAGTCAGCTTTATATCTCGAAAATGAACAGCTTAAAGCAATTCAAGACAGCTACCAACTTGTTGCAATGCCAAACCCAAGCAATGTGATGACACGTCACGCATTTATGATCAATGGTATGAATGCAGAATGTGCTGAACTTGCTCAAAATATCCGGACTGAAATTTTAATGGGGAAAAAATCAATCCCACAAAATGATAGTCCAAGTAGTGCAGCTTCATAAAAAGTAACTACGCGCATCAGAACCTAGCCTTTTGGCTAGGTTTTTTTTATTTAAATTCATGGCTTTTATTTAAAACCACTCCATTTTCTTATGATTTATTTGTATAAATAAATCTCGATCTATTCTTAGATGTCACAAATTTGGATAAATCAGAATCATAGGCAAAATTCTCTAAACAGCGTAAACTATGCAAAATTTATTAAATAGAAATTGTCTTACGACAAAAAAAGGTGAAAGCGAATGCCGCTGAGTCGTGTTGAAGATCTTGTCGCCGATATTCGTGCAGGCAAAATGGTTATCTTGATGGATGACGAAGATCGCGAAAATGAAGGTGATCTTGTCATTGCAGCAACGCATGTTCGTCCTGAAGATATTAACTTCATGATTACCCATGCACGTGGTCTAGTTTGCCTAACGCTAAGCCGTGAGCGCTGTAAACAGTTAAACCTTCCGTTGATGGTTGACCAAAACGGTGCTCAGCACAGTACAAACTTTACCTTATCAATTGAAGCCGCTGAAGGTATTACCACGGGTATTTCAGCAGCAGAGCGTGCACATACAATTCAAGCTGCTGTCGCAGCGCATGCAAAACCAACTGATATCGTACAGCCGGGTCATATTTTCCCGTTAATGGCACAACCAGGCGGTGTTTTACATCGTGCAGGTCATACTGAAGCAGGTTGTGATTTAGCACGTTTAGCTGGTCTTGAACCAGCTTCTGTCATTTGTGAAATCATTAATGAAGATGGCACAATGGCACGCCGTGCAGATTTAGAAATTTTTGCCGAGAAGCATGGCTTAAAAATTGGTACAATTGCGGACTTGATTCACTACCGCATGACCAATGAGCAAACGGTTGAACGTCTGGATCAAAAAACCATTCAAACAGAATATGGTTCATTTGAACTTTATCGTTATCGTGAGATTGGTAACCCGGACATTCATTTGGCTTTAGTTAAAGGCGAGCCAAAAGAAGGTGTTACAACAGTACGTGTGCATGGTTTTAGTCCAATTCGCGATTTGCTTAAGCTAAATAAAGCTGATGGTGAACCTGCGTGGAACTTAGACCGTGCCCTACAGACGATTGCAGCGAGTGATCGCGGTGTTTTAGTCTGGATCGGACAAGATCATTTGCAAGACTTGGGACCAGCGTTGGATGATTTAAATAAGCCAAAACCGGTGAAATCCAATGCAGCACTTTCACATCAATATCAAACCATTGGTGTCGGTGCTCAAATTTTGCGTGATTTAGGTGTTGAAAAAATGAAGCTTCTTAGCTCACCATTACGTTTCAATGCCTTATCTGGCTTTAATTTAGAAGTAGTGGAATATGTCACTGCTGATCAAATCACAACGAAATAATCGAGGTTGCTATGGCAATTCGCCGTATTGAAGGTTTATTACATCTCGCAAGCGAAGGTCGTTATGCGATTTTAGTGGGTCGTTTCAACAGCTTTGTTGTTGAACACTTATTGGATGGTGCAATCGACACATTAAAACGTCATGGTGTAAATGAAGATAACATTACTGTTATTCATGCTCCTGGCGCATGGGAACTCCCGATTGTTGCTAAAAAATTAGCTACATCAAACCAGTTTGATGCAATCATCGCACTTGGCGCAGTGATTCGTGGTAGCACACCACACTTTGACTTCGTTGCTGGTGAATGTGCAAAAGGTTTAGGTGTAGTCGCGTTAGAAAGCAGCTTGCCTGTCATCAATGGTGTATTAACTACTGATAGCATCGAGCAAGCCATCGAACGTTCAGGTACAAAAGCAGGAAACAAAGGTAGCGAAGCTGCATTGACTGCTATTGAAATGGTTAATTTATTAAAGGCAATTTAAAGCATGTCTCAAACACTGCAAGCCGCTTATGCAGCAAAACGTAAAGCACGTCGTTTTGCTGTACAAGGTATTTATGAGTGGCAAATGAGTCACAACCCTGTACATGAAATCGAAGCACGCACCCGTGCTGAAAATGCAATGCACAAGGTAGACTTAAACTACTATCACGAACTGCTAACACAAGTGATTGCACAGCACGAAGATCTTGATGCATTACTTATTCCGGTCCTTGACCGTGAACTTAGTGCACTTGATGGTGTAGAGCTAGCAACATTACGCTTGGGTGCTTACGAATTACGTGATCATTTAGAAGTACCTTACCGAGTAGTTCTAGATGAAGCTATTGAACTCGCTAAACACTTTGGTGGAGCAGATAGCCATAAATACA
The DNA here is from genome assembly GCF_025514195.1 of Acinetobacter sp. WU_MDCI_Abxd143. Classification (NCBI taxonomy): domain Bacteria; kingdom Pseudomonadati; phylum Pseudomonadota; class Gammaproteobacteria; order Moraxellales; family Moraxellaceae; genus Acinetobacter; species Acinetobacter sp. WU_MDCI_Abxd143. Next base: position 81,721 of record NZ_JAHPTH010000005.1, on the reverse strand, counting down.
TTAATGGCGTTCTAGATCGTTTAAGTTCAACACTACGTAGTGCTGAAAAACAACAAGCAAACTAATAGGTTTGAAGTTGATATGGCTGAGTTTTCTATTATTGACCAATACTTTAACAGACAATCTTACACAGATGTCACCTTGGGTATTGGAGATGACTCAGCCTTAATTACCCCTCCCGTAAACCAACAATTGGTGATCTGTGCAGATACACTCGTTGCTGGACGTCATTTTCCTCTTGATACCTCTGCCCATGCAATTGGCTGGAAAAGCGTAGCTGTCAATCTTTCAGATATTGCAGCAATGGGGGCAAAACCGCATAGTATTTTACTGGCGCTCAGCCTACCTAAAATTGATCATGAATGGCTTGAAGGATTCAGTCAGGGAATTTATGACTGCTGTAATCAATTTGGGGTTGCTCTCATTGGTGGAGACACGACCCAAGGCCCTCATCTCACCATTACTGTCACAGCCATGGGCTGGGTTGAAACCGGACAAGCCGTGTTACGTTCAGGTGCCAAAGTCGGTGACTATGTTTGTGTGAGCGGTCAAGTTGGTGATGCCGCGTATGGTTTACAGCACCTAGGTCATCCATTACAAGAAAGACTAGATTACCCGACACCACGTTGTCAGCTTGGACAACAGCTGAAGGGATTAGCATCTAGTATGATTGATATTTCTGATGGATTAGCCCAAGATTTAGGCCATATCTTAAAAGCTTCAAACGTCGGTGCCCGATTACTTTTAGAAAAGTTACCGATTGATTCAACGCTACAAGCACTACCAGAACAACAGCGCTGGCAATATGCTTTGGCCGGTGGTGATGATTACGAATTATGTTTTACAATAACACCGCAAAATTATGAAAAACTTTTGCAAAAACAACTAGACATTAAGATTACAATGATCGGAGAGATCGTTGAGCAAACACAACTAACTTTTGAGCATTTGGGTTCAGATTACCCATTGCAAATTCATGGATACCAACACTTTGCATAAGCCACCGATTCATTTTAAGGACATGTCTTGGTTCAACCGCTGCATCGTTTTCTGTGGAGTTGGTTTCGGATCTGGTCTCGCACCTAAAGCTCCCGGTACTTTTGGCTCTGCCTTTGCCCTACTTTTCGTTCCAATCTGGTTATCGCTTGGCTTTAACTTAAGCTTGATCGCTATCCTTGTCATGTCCTTGGTAGGAATTTATATTTGTGGTCAAACTGCAAAAGTTATTGATGTACACGATGATGGTCGAATTGTTTGGGATGAATTTGCAGGACAATCTATTACCTTCCTTCCCCTGCTTTATTTACAACAAATGAATTGGATGTGGGTGATTGGGGGATTTATATTATTTCGGATTTTCGATGTTTGGAAACCTTGGCCTATACGCGTTATTGATCGTCAAGTGCATGGTGGTTTTGGTATTATGCTTGACGATATTATTGCCGGTGTATGGGCTGCTCTTTGTACACTAATTATTATCCATTTGAGTTAAATCATTAGAGTTATTCATGTCAACTACCGTCATTATTCTTGCTGCAGGCAAAGGAACGCGTATGCGTTCTCAGCTTCCTAAAGTACTACAACCTTTAGCGGGTCGCCCACTTTTAGGACATGTCATTCAAACAGCAAAAAAAATACACGCAGAAAATATTATTACAATTTATGGACATGGTGGTGACCACGTCAAACAAACTTTTGCACAAGAAAATATTGAGTGGGTTGAACAAGCAGAACAACTAGGTACAGGCCATGCAGTACAAATGACCTTACCCGTACTTCCTAAAGACGGTATTTCATTAATTCTTTATGGTGATGTACCTTTAGTACGTCAAACAACGCTAGAGCAACTTGTTGAAGTTTCAAGTAAAACGGGCATTGGCATGATTACTTTACATGTCGACAACCCAACAGGTTATGGTCGTATCGTTCGTCAAGAAGGTAAGATTCAAGCGATTGTTGAACATAAAGATGCAACAGAAGCTCAGCGTCAGATTCAAGAAATCAATACAGGCATCTACTGTGTTAGCAATGCAAAACTTCATGAGTGGTTGCCTAAACTTTCAAATGAAAATGCGCAAGGCGAATATTATCTAACTGACATCGTAGCAATGGCTGTTGCAGATGGTCTAGAAATCGCATCTATTCAACCAGAACTCGCTTTTGAAGTTGAAGGCGTCAATGACCGCTTACAACTTGCTGCACTTGAACGTGAGTTCCAGCAACAGCAAGCAAAAGAGCTTATGCAACAAGGTGTAACTTTTGCAGACCCTGCACGCTTTGACTTACGTGGTTCTGTGAGAGTTGGACATGACGTTCGTATTGACGTAAATGTGATTATTGAAGGTGACTGTGAACTGGGTGATTTTGTAGAAATCGGCGCTGGATGTATTCTAAAGAATACCAAAATTGCCGCAGGCACCAAAGTTCAGGCTTATAGCGTTTTTGATGGTGCCATTGTCGGTGAAAATGCTCAAATTGGACCATTTGCACGCTTACGCCCGGGTGCTAAATTGGCAAATGAAGTACATATCGGCAACTTTGTTGAAGTTAAAAACACAACGATTGGATTGGGCAGTAAAGCCAACCATTTCACCTATTTAGGTGATGCAGAAATCGGTGCTGAATCGAATATTGGGGCAGGTACGATTACTTGTAATTACGACGGTGCAAATAAACACAAAACCACTATTGGCGATGCCGTTTTTATCGGTTCTAATAGCTCGCTGGTTGCCCCGGTGACCATTGGGAATGGTGCAACAGTTGGTGCAGGTTCTGTGATTACGAAAGATGTAGCCGAACAAAGTCTCTCCTTTGAACGTGCGCAACAAATTTCAAAAGCAAATTATCAACGTCCCCAAAAGCTTAAAAAATAAGAGGATTGAAGTATGTGTGGTATCGTCGGAGGCGTTGCACAGCGTTGTGTAACCGAGATTTTAATTGAAGGTTTAAAACGTCTTGAATACCGCGGTTATGATTCTGCGGGTGTTGCTTTACTGAATAACCAACAAATTTTACGTGAGCGTCGAGTAGGTAAAGTTATTAATCTTGCCGATGCAGTTGCTGAACACCAGCTTACAGGGGCTATCGGGATTGCACATACCCGTTGGGCAACACACGGTAAACCAACTGAAAACAATGCTCACCCGCATATGTCTGGTAAGGTTGCTGTTGTACATAACGGTATCATTGAAAACTATCAAGAACTAAAAGATGACCTTCAAGCTTTAGGTTACGTTTTTACTTCTCAAACAGATACTGAAGTTGTTGCACACTTAGTTGCTGAAGCATTAAAAAGTACAGATAGCCTTCTAGAAGCTGTTGAAACTGTTGTACCTCAACTTAAAGGTGCTTACGCGTTAGGTATTATCCATAGCGATTATCCAGATGAACTGATTACTGTACGTGAAGGTTCACCACTCGTGATTGGTGTAGGTATTGGTGAAAACTTTATTAGTTCAGACCAACTTGCACTTTTGCCTGTAACTAATCGTTTTATGTACCTTGAAGAAGGTGATATTGCCCGTCTTACCCGTACTTCAATTGAAGTATTTGCAAATGGCGAACGCGTTGAGCGTCCAGTGCGAGAGCTTGATGCAACTGTAAGTAGTGCATCAAAAGGTGAATACAAGCACTACATGCTCAAAGAAATTTATGAGCAACCAGAAGCAATCAAGCAAACAATTTCTCAAGCGCTTGATGGCAACAGCTTACGCGATGATTTCTTGAAAAATGCTGATGCAGATTTCAACAAAATTCAAAGCGTACAAATCATTGCTTGTGGTACAAGTTACCACTCAGGAATGATTGCGAAATATTGGTTTGAGCAACTTATTGGTGTGCCTTGCCAAGTTGAAATCGCAAGTGAATTCCGCTATCGCACCCCTGTAATTGTTGAAAATACACTTTATATTTGTATTTCACAGTCAGGTGAAACTGCCGATACTTTAGCTGCACTACGTGAAACTCAAAAGCGTGCGAAAGCAAACAATATCGACATTCAGACTTTAACCATCTGTAACGTTGCTACGTCTTCAATGGTTCGTGAAACTGATCATCACTTATTGACGCTTGCTGGTCCTGAAATTGGTGTTGCTTCAACTAAAGCGTTTACAACTCAGCTTGCTGCGCTTATGTTGTTGATCTTGAAAATTGGTCAAGTGAAACAACGTATTAGCCCTGCTCTGCTTGAAGAAATTACACGTGAGTTATGGCACAGCCCGAAAGTTATTCTTGATACCCTCAAAAATGACCCAGAAATTTTGCGTTTGTCTGAATTATTCGTTGAAAAAAATCACTGCTTATTCTTAGGCCGTGGTACGAATTATCCAATCGCGTTGGAAGGCGCATTAAAGCTAAAAGAAATTTCATATATTCATGCAGAAGGCTATGCAGCTGGTGAGTTAAAACACGGTCCATTAGCACTTGTTGATAGTGAAATGCCGATCGTCATTCTTGCTCCAAATGATGAAATGCTTGATAAGCTCAAATCAAATATGGAAGAAGTTCAGGCACGTGGTGGTGAGTTATTTGTTTTCGCTGACGAAAATAGCGGAATCAATGAAAAAGACCGTCAACACGTTGTGCATATTCCAGCAGTAAACGAATGGCTAGCTCCAATCGTTTATAGCGTACCAGTTCAGTTGTTGTCTTATCACGTTGCTGTATTACGTGGTACAGACGTTGACCAACCACGTAACTTGGCGAAGTCAGTAACTGTAGAGTAATTCAAAAAAGATCATTATTAAGGCATCACCTGCTTTAATAACTGATTGATTAAGCCCGATATGCATTAATTGCCTATCGGGCTTTTTTATTGCCTGATTCAAAGGGTTCATATAAAACAAATCTAAAATAAAAAACTGATGGCATTCATGGAAGTTTGGCCAAAGTTAATTTCCAACTTTATAATCAAAATATTGTGATCTTAGAGGTTGATACTTCTGATAATAAGGAACCACTTCCACTCGTGTTTTATCGCTTAAAGATAGAAATCAGTGGAATACTACTAATCGAGCTAAATTCCCAGAACCTGTAGTCACTCAGTGTTTAATATGGTCGAAAGGAATTTTTAAAAATATTTGCTATAAAATAGTACCTTGAACCATCCTCGAATGAATACTAGGAATCAGGAAATATCAGAGTAAGAGATAAAGGGAAGGATGCTACATTTAGCAAGCATTTTAATAAATTCTTCTAGCTAAATTTTTGCTAATTTTAATATTTCCTGGTATCCTGGCATTTATTTATTTGCTTTTTGATGATGTATGTCTAGCCCTTTAAAATTTCTGGATTTATTTGCTGGCGCTGGAGGCTTATCTGAGGGATTTATTCGAGCTGGCTTCAAACCAGTCGCCCATGTCGAAGCAGATGCTTCAGCTTGTTTCACGCTTAAAACACGACAAGCATTTCATTGGCTTAAAAATAATAATGCAATAAATATCTATTCAAAATATTTAAAAAATGAAATAACACGTCAAGAACTTTATGGTGCTGTCCCCCCCAACGAAATAGATTCAGTCATCAATGAATTCATTGGCCCAGATACTCTTAAAACAATTTTTAAGAAAGTTGATAGCCAATTAAATAACGCAAAACTAGATCTAATTATTGGTGGTCCACCTTGCCAAGCTTACTCACTCATTGGTCGAGCTCGAGGGAATATGGATGATGATCCTCGTAATCATCTATATAAATACTATGCAGAATTTCTAAAAAAATATAAACCTAAATATTTTGTTTTCGAAAATGTACTTGGGCTGTTGACCGCTAAAGATCCAAACGACGAACTTTATTTCGATAAAATGAAAAGTTTATTTATCGAAACCGGTTATTCAATTGAGTATAAAGTCTTATCTGCAAATGAATACGGTGTTCTTCAGAACCGTAAACGAATAATTTTGGTAGGTAAACGCGGACATCGTGGTAAAAAGTCTTTTTACCCTGAAATTGAAAAATGGACTCCTGAAGCAACCGTCTGGGATCTACTTAAAGATCTTCCTAAAATAAATGCTGGTGGAGGTAAACCTTCCCCATTAGAACCGATCTCTAAACCATCACAATGGTTACAAGATGCTCAGATATCAAATGATCTTCCTTTAACTTGGCACGAGGCACGTCCACACTCTGAGCAAGATTTAGAAATTTATAAGCACGCGGTTAATTTATGGAATAATGAAAAAAGGCGTCTTCATTATGACGATTTACCTGAACACCTAAAAAGTCATAAAGGGCGTAATTCTTTTGTTGATCGTTTTAAAGTAGTTGCTGGCGATTTAACTGCCTGCCATACTGTTGTTGCGCATATCTCAAAAGATGGACATCATTATATCCATCCTGATATAGATCAGAATCGTTCATTGACGCCTAGAGAAGCAGCAAGAATTCAAAGTTTTCCTGATGATTATTATTTTGAAAATGTTTCAGGAAAACCAGCACGTACAAGTGCCTTCAAACAAATTGGTAATGCAGTACCTGTTTTACTTGCACAAAAAATTGCAGAAAAATTATTAAAGGATTGGGAATGACTGAAAATTACATTACTTCAGAAGATTTAGCATTTCGCCCACGAGCACGTCTATTACAAATGCTCGGTGATCAGTTGATCGGCTCTTCTCGTTTAGCAATTTTTGAGCTTGTGAAAAATGCTTATGATGCTGATGCTGATACTGTATTAATCACTTTAGATAAAATTAATACAAAGAATGCAAAAATCATTGTCGAAGATAATGGTGAAGGAATGTCAGCTGATATTATTAAGAATATTTGGCTTGTCCCTGCTCACGATCATAAGGAACAACAGAAAAAAGAAAAAAGACGAACCAAAGCTGGTCGTTTACCTTTAGGTGAGAAAGGTTTAGGTAGATTCGCAGTACATAAATTAGGAAATGAAATTCAACTCGTCACTAGGGCTAAAGATTCTGATGAGTGTGTTCTTCATATTAATTGGCAAGATTTAATTGATAAACCTTTTTTGGAAGATACTCGAGTAGAAGTAGTTACGAGAAGCCCAATTATCTTCATAGGAGAAAATACAGGCACTCAAATTACTATAAGTAACTTGAGAGAACAAAATTGGTCTAGAGGTGATGTAAGAAAACTTTTACGCCAAATTACTTCGATATCTACACCTTTTAATGAAAAACGAAGTGACAAGTTTGAAACATTACTTGAAGTTAAAGGACATCCAGACTGGACCGAAGGTGTTTCAGATATTGATAAATTAAAGGAGAGAGCGCCTTGGCATATCTCATTTTCAATCGTCAATGGTTTACTATCTTTAAATTATAATTTTATTGGTGTTCCTGGAATTAAAGTAGAACCTCGCCAAGAATTATTTGAAAATGAGAGGCTTTTATTACCATCAAATTTGAAAAAAAACAAAGTTGTAGTGGAGCCTGAAGATTTACATGGAATTGGTGATATAAGTGGTGAATTTTTTATCTATGATCGCGATAAACTAGTTATATCTAAGTTTGGAGAGCAACAGCTTGTCGAAAGCTTTCTAAATGAAAATGGCGGTATTCGGGTATATCGAGATAATATACGTGTTTATAACTATGGTGAGCCTGGTGACGATTGGCTTGGTTTAGATTTGCGAAGAGTCAATGTACCCGGTAGGCATATTAGCCGGAACATCATTGTTGGATCTTTAGATCTTAGTGTGGAAGATAGCTTTGGTTTACAAGAGAAAACCAATAGAGAAGGTTTCATTGAAAATGAGACGTACGAACGATTCCAACAAATTGTATTAAGTGTATTATCTATTGTTGAGACAGAGCGTCAAAAAGATAAAGAACGTATAAGACAAATAACCGAAACAGGTAAAAATATAGAAGAGAAAAAAATTGAAAAGCCTTTAACTGAACTCAGAAAACTGGCGAAGAAGCATAATTTAACTGATGAATTAGAACCATTAATTGAGAAAACTGAAAAAAATTATAATGAAATGCGTGAAGTAATGCTTACGTCAGGTTTTAATAATATGGGATTAGCTATTGTTTTCCATGAAGTTGAACATGGTGTTAGATCTTTATATCGAACCATTGAGCATAGTGAAGATATTACTTTAATTAAAGATCATGCCTATGAACTTGTGAAAATTTTAGATAGTTTCTCTGACTTATTGAGAAAAGGTGATAATAAGCCTGCGAGTTTAAAAAACTTGATTCGTCGTGCAAGAGATATTGCCTCAATTCGATTCAGAACACATAAGGTTCAATTTGTTTGTCCATTCCTTGAGGAAAATATTCCTGATATTGAACAAAAATATATATTTAAAATATTAATCGGTTGTTTAAATAATATATTTGATAACTCAATATATTGGCTTCAAGCACGTTGGCCTGAAGACACTATAGGTCAGAGAAAGATTTATATAGACGTACGTAGAGACTTTTATGGTAAAACAGCAATTATTGTTGCTGATAATGGTCCAGGTTTCCAAGATGAGCAAGAGCAGTTAGTAAAACCATTCTTCACCAGAAGACCAAATGGAATGGGAATTGGTTTATATTATGTAAATCTTGCAATGGAAGTAAATAAAGGGCGTCTAGTTATTCTTGATGATCAGGATGATGTACCAAAAGAGTTTGATGGTGCAGCTATGGCTTTAGTTTTTGATTAATTTTTTGGGTTAAATTAATAATGTTAACACCTCCACGTTTTGTTGTACTTGATGATAAAAAAGAACACCTAGAGCCTATTGTTGAAACATTTAAACTTATTGGTTCTTCATGTATTGGGGTCCAATATAATGAAGAAGATGCCTCTCATTTACATCAAGACTATTACAAAGGCGTGAGAGGTTTATTTATAGATTTAAATTTATCTGGTAATAGTTCATTAGGATCAAGTACCCATTATGCTGAAATTACCAGAATTTTAGAGACAGTTATTTCATGTGATAACGGCCCTTTTATAATGATTCTATGGACGGATAATCCACAAGAGTGTGATCAATTAATTGAATATATTGAAACTCGTTTAGATCCGAATAAAAAATATTGCAAACCTTTACTTATCAAATCTTTATCCAAAACTATGTATATTGATGCTAATAGCTCAATAAAAGAAAGTAATCGTGAAACATTCAAAGAAGAAATTAAAAGCTTTTTTTCTTCTGTCCCACAAATAGCCGCACTTTTTGATTGGGAATCAAGAGTCTTAGAAGCTGTAAATCAAACTCTAATTGAACTATTAAATTTAGTGCCAAATGATAAGAGAACTTTTAACGACTATCCAGCTGAAATAGACAAAGTATTAAGCTGTATTACTAGCTCTACCCTAGGTGATGGCCATGTTAATAAAGACCGCCAACAAGCGTTTAATATTTCAACCGCACCAATTCTAACTGATAAAATATTGAATAATAAAAATTTTAATCAAGGAATCTGGGAAAATGCTATTACCAAGGTCAATACTCCAGATTCCAAAATCACAGATCCTAAAGCTGTGGGTAAATATAATAAAATGCTACATCTTGCTGTTACTGGGCATGAAAAAATGTCACCTTTAGATTGGGGGGCTGTACTCAGACCAATCTATTGGTGTAATGAAATGACATGTGATTTGTTTGGGTTAACTATAGAACAAATTAAAACAGATGTTTTTGGGATAAAACCCGAAAAATCATCCAGTTATGAACCTATCTTTATTAGATTAGGTGCTGTATGTGATTATGCACAACAGAAAGAAGGTTTAATCCCGTACTATTTAGGCTACAAAATATCAAGAACAGATTTTGTGAAACGCAAGAATGAATTTGAATGGCATTCTCCTTTATTCTTTACAGATGCAGAAACGGAACCTTTCTATCTAGTTATTAATTTAAAATATTTACTAACCTTACATTCACAAAAAACTTCTATTTTTGAAGTCAAATACAGGATTCGGGAGCAATTACTTAATCAATTAATTTTAAGGGCAAGTAATCATGCATCGAGACCAGGTATTAATGAATTATATGTAAGATAAATAAATTTTACCTTAATTTAGCTAAAGTAGATTGGAAACTATCTACTTTAGCTTATAATATTCGCTCAATATCTGATATGCACCATTCCGAAGACCAATCATTATTGAATCATCTAGATTATGGTCTTTAATTATATTTTTTAGCTCTAGCTGAAATTTCTTATCATTTTTAACTTTAAGAGCTCTTGATGAGATAAATCTAAACCCACTATCTGCATTCGTTGCAATTGTAGCTATACATAAGAAGTCTTCATTCTTTTTATCATCACTTAAAAAAATATTATTTTTATCATCAACATAATATTTTGAAAATATTACAAATCTATCTTCAATTTCTGAATTTGTATAACTAATTAACCTACCATAGTCAGCCCCCCCATAGCTTACAACTGATCCAAAATCTAAGCCATGCTTTAAAATATTCTGACCATTTTTAGCTGGATCATATTCGTATAAGGAAGCTTTAGAGAAAAGATGATTTTCAGGAAGTTTAAATGTATTAGGAAAATCTATACCTTGTGATTCACATAATTTTTTCACAATACATCTTAAAATATCATTCATTAAAAATTCATCTACTTTGATATTTCTTGTTAATATTTTAACTATGAAATCATATCTATCTTTAGAAACTTGAAGCTTACTATTTATAGTTTCAGAAAAATTCTCTTTACCATTTTCTGAGATATAATTATTTATGAAGGTAGTCAATGAATCATTTTCCTCAACAATTTCATTAGATATATTCTTAGCCGACATATATTAGCTTTCCTTATTAAATAAAAACTTTACTGTAAAAAGTGATTCAAAAAAACTTAATTTCAAGACTAATCAATTAAAAGAAAAGCAAAATATTTACGAAAATAAAATCAAAGCTTCTGAACAAGCTCTTATAGACTTTACAGAACTAAAAACTGAAATACTAAGAAGAAAAAATCAGTTACTTCAAGATCTTGAAAAAATAAAAGCTTACAGTGATTTTCAAACGTCACTGATATAATGTGAATGTAGTTTAACTTGAATTTAAAGTTTCAGTCTAGTATGAAACTTTATTACTCTCACACATGCCATAGTTTTGATAACTCATATTAGAAAGCCCGATACGCATTAATTGCCTATCGGGCTTTTTTTATTGCGTTCATATCGCTACACAGACGCTTTTGCGTGTAAGAGAATTTAGTTTGATAGTAGAAAACTCCCCTAGGCCCCTGAGTCACAATGGACTTTTACTTTTGCGCTGATTTAAAGTTTGAGAGATCATTGCGACACAGAGATAAAAGAGCTAAGCGAACTTAGCCCATTTCATTTTTGTCGCAGCGTTGAATGCTGCTAAACAAGTTAGGGGCAAAGTCCTGTGGGAGAACAGGACTTTGCAAACTGGTGTGTTTTAAACGTTGCATGATTTGAGGTGAATACACTTGCGCGAGCTGTTGGCAAATACAATCGCAACTGGCTTGCATGTGTTCACCTGATAAACAAATTCTTTTAAATTCCTGCTGAGCATTGGCTTCATCATTTGTAATACTGTAAGCACCGACCACAAGGTTTAAAACTAATATAAATTTATGAAGTTTCATATTATTCTCATGATTATTTATATCTTTAAATAAAATAAAAATATTATTCGCTTAAATATTAAAATAATTTTTTAAATAACAATTAATCCTCCCACAAGAATAGGAAAACAAAATAATTAAGATTATAAAATAAAAATAATTTATATATTTAAAAAATCAGGACATAGAAAATCCAAATTTTAAATAAATAAAATAGTTAAATGAGAGAGAAAATAAGTTTGAATAATGGCATGGCCAACTCCTTAAAAATGGAGTCCTACCACCAAATCACCGTCAATTGATTAGGGTGGCAGAACGAAAGAGGGTTGACAGACTGAGCCTAGCGATCAGCACGCGCGTACGCGTCCCCCTTCCGCCCTACCATAGAGAAAAAGGGGGCACAAAGGTTCCACACGGGAAATACTGAGAAAGTATAACCCGACACGCTAGACACGGTCTGTCAAAACCGACTGGCGATGTAGGCCAGCAACGAAATAATAATTGGTATAATAAAGAACGTCAATTTATTTTAATAAAAAAAGTTTAAATATAATAATTTAACTAATGTTTAAATAATATTATTATCTTTATTATATTTGCGAATTTTAATTAAATTTAAAATATAAAATTTGGTTATATATATTTAGTTAATAAAATAGATTAATCATTAATTCTAATTTAACAGTTTATATAAATATAAGATGATAAGCATATACCTCTTATCATCTTTTCTAGAGTTTACTTTTCTATAGCTTTTACGGGTAATCGCGTACCTAACAAAGAAAAACTAACATTCGCAACTTCCAATGGATCTGAACTGGTCCAAATAATATGATTCCCCTCATTTGGACTTTCAGAACCTAAATGATATTGATTGAGCTGCCGTATTAATTGCGCTGTTACAGCTTCCGAAGGCTCAATAATTTGGATATCACGACCTACAATTTCCTGAATCGTGTCTGAGACAAATGGATAGTGTGTGCATCCTAAAATAATCGTATCGACTTTTTGCTCGACCAACGGCGCTAAAATATTTTTTAAATAATCCTTAACTTCCGCGGTATGCGCTTTGCCCGTTTCAATTTTTTCAGCTAAGCCAATACACGGCACTAAAGAGACTTTAATATCTTGCGCATATGTTTCAATTAAACTTTTTAAGTTTTTACCCCTAACCGTAGTGGCAGTTGCCAAAACCGCAATATGCTTGCTCATGGTCATTGCCACAGCTGGTTTTACCGCTGGTTCTATGGCAATGAGTGGCACACTAATTTGTGCTCTGATTGTTTCAATCGCTACAGCCGTCATGGTGTTACAAGCAACCACAATCGCTTTGCACTTCCCTTCATTTATAAGATTTGAGATTAAATGCGTGGTTCTTGAAACAATCCAGTCACTTTCTCTGTCTCCATACGGGACATATTTCGAGTCAGCAAAATAGATAATGTCTTCATTCGGAAGGGCCTGCCGAATGTACTTAAATAGAGACAGCCCACCTAAACCAGAATCAATCATTCCAATCGGGTTGTTATTGTTATTCATGCTTTATCCTGTATTTCATGTGTTTAGAAAAATTCTTTCATAGTTGCCAAGTCGTTGAGCACGACTTTGGGCTGAATAGTTTTTAATTTTTCAGCCGATGTATAACCCCAACCTACCGCAGCAAAATCAATACCTGCTTTATGTGCAGCTTCGCCATCAGTGGTTTGGTCGCCGACATAAATTGCTTGGTTTTTACTTACGTCCAAAATGTTGAGAACATGCTTAATCCGCTTCGCTTTGCCAAATATAGACGAGCCACCATCAATATGGCTAAAAAGCTCACAGAGTTCTTTACCCAGTACATTTTGACAGTTTTCTTTAGAGTTTGAAGTAATAATTGCGAGCGTATAACCCCGCTTATGCAGTTCAATTAAGTGGTTCCGCATACCCTCAAACAAATGAATTTCTTCATCTCTTTCTTTCATTAACCGAATAAAATCTTTCGCAATCCAAGGCAGTTTCCACCGAGAAACATTCATCTCTTTCATAATTTCTCTAGGCGTAAGTTGTTTGTAGTAATCGACTTCGTGAAGGCTTACCGATTTAAACTTATACTTTGCGGAAAGTTGATTTAAAACGCTTAGAAAAAAATGAAAGGAGTCGGCTAAAGTGCCATCTAAATCAAAAATAATAGCCTGATATTCTTTTAGGTTTTTTTCCATTTCTAGTTTCGAAAATATATTTTTTATTATTATATTCTGTTTTCTATCGGTTTTTAAATCAGGTCCAACGAGGACCTGACCTAAATTTCGAATTTTATTTTAAGCTGCTGCTTTTTGCTCCTTTATCCAATTTTTAATACGGGCATCGAGTATATTTAAAGGCAATGTTCCTGCATTTAAAATCATGTCATGGAATGCTTTGATATCAAAACGGTCTCCAAGCTCCTGTTTGGCGAGCTCTCGTAGCTCTAAAATTTTCAGTTGTCCCATCTTATATGCTAATGCTTGGGCAGGAATAGCAATATAGCGGTCTGCCTCTGCCTGAATATCAGGTTCATCTAAAGCTGAGTGTTCTCTCATGAAATCAATCATTTGCTGCCGCGTCCATTTTTTATAATGTACGCCAGTGTCCACCACTAGACGGCAAGCACGGAACAACTCACTCGATAGTCTTCCATAGTCTGAAAGCGGGTCTTTATAGAAACCAACGTCTTTACCCAATTGCTCTGCGTAAAGTGCCCATCCTTCAATATAAGCGGTATGGTTGGGCTGCTTTCGGAACATCGGCAAATTTGGCAGATTTTGGGCAATATCAATCTGCATATGGTGGCCGGGAATTGCCTCATGGTAAGCGGTTGCTTCCATTGATATTTTGGAACGTTCAGAGAAGTCGCCAGTATTTACATATACCTGTCCGGGGCGTGAACCATCAGGTGTTCCTTGGTGATACTCCGCACCTGCCGCTTCTTTTTCTCGATATTGCTCTACAGGCAAAACTTCGACTTTATTTTTGGGTAATAAACCAAACAGCTTCGGCAACTCTGGTTGCATTTGGGCAATATATCCCCGATAAATCTCTAAAATTTCTTCACGAGATTTTGGGAAAACAGCGGGATTTGTTTTTAATGATTGTTGGAAACTTTTTAAGTCATTGAAACCTTGTGCTTTAGCAATTTTCAGCATTTCCGCTTCTATACGAGCAACTTCTTTTAACCCAAGCTGATGAATATTTTCAGGGCTTTCAGAGGTTGTCGTATTGTTTTCTACATAAAAGCGATAGAGCTCGTCACCGTTTGGTAAGCTCCATATACCCTCGTGTTGTCGTCCATGGGATAAGTAATCTTTCTGAATAAACGTGCCAAGTTTTTGATAAGCAGGCCTAACATTCTGATCTATGGCCTGTAGTATTTCACGGCTTAAACGCTCTTGTTCTGCTTTCGAAATATTTTTTGGAAATTGCTTTAATGGAGAGGCAAAAACACTGTCCTTTCCTGCGGGAGTTGCAATGCTATTAATCTGCTTTGCCACCTTTTCAATTAAATATTTGGGTGGCATCAAACCATCTTTTTGGCCTTGTTTCGCTAACTGAATACCTTGATCAAGAATAAGAGGAATTTGTTTTAAACGAGAAATATAGTCTTGATATTGCTTAGCATTATCAAATGGAATCGAACTAATAAATCCCGGAAATTGTAAATGTAGTCCCCACATTTGATTGAAAGGCATCTCATACAATTTCAAATCATAATTTTTAAGTGTCTCTTTCAACTGATAAATCATTAAATCTTTATTTAATTGATCAGTTGCTGAAAATCCTGTGCTATCAATCGCTTCAAAACGTTTTAAAAAATTTTGCGTACTTTTTTTATCTTTCTCGATCTGATTTTTTGAAAGCTCTGTCCATCGATCGTTGTAGCGTAAATCTCCTAAAACGGTTGCAGTTTCAGGACTATTTTTCAAAGTATATTCCCACTGTTCCTGTAAAAGTTGGTTTAAAGCTTTCACCCGAACAGAGACATTACTATTTGGTTTAGATTGTGATTTTTCGATGCTATTTGTATTTATTTCGGGGGATGTAGCATTAGAAGAATGAGACATCCAAAATAAAACACTGATACAAGCCAATTGTAAGGTTCTGTTTTTCATTTAATTATCCAGAAATATTTAACAAAGGTTAAAATAAAGACAAAACAAATTACGTGCCAAGCAGCATATAAAATGGTGTAAAAATCGAGTATTTTTTTAACTAAATGATTTTATAAATTAATTTTCTTTTTAATTATATTATTTATAGTTGCTATCTATATTCCACATCTGACTTTAATAGACCAAGAACTTAAAAAAAAGTGCACATGAGCAATCTCAGTGCACTTTTGAATTTCTACATTAAAAATTGTTTCTCAAGAAAACAAATATTGATAAACAATATAGGCAGCCAGTTTTGCTGTTCTATTGTCTAAATCAAATTTTGGATTGCACTCAGCAATATCTAACAATTGGATTTTGCCAGTCTCTTGAATATGCTTAAAAATCGCTTCAAAAGTCGCCAAATCAATTCCTTTGACAGCTGGCGCACTGACCCCCGGTGCAACCGCAGCAGCGAAGACATCTAAATCAATCGTAACGTACAAGCAGTCTACTTTTTCAATAAAAGCATCAACCGCCGCGAGCACGTTGTTTAGGTTAAAAATATTAACCTCATGATCGCGTAAATATGAACAATTTAGAGCATCGGCTGTATCAAATAAAATTTTAGTATTGGCATGGTTGGCGACCCCAATACATAAATAATTAAATTGTTTTTGATGCTGTTCTGAAAGTCGAGCTGCCTGTAAGAAAGGTGTTCCAGAGGTAGCATGCTCTGCTTCACGCAAATCGAAATGGGCATCGAAATTAATAATGCCTATTTTTTTATCTGGCGCGTGGGCTTGTATATATTGGAACAGACCACTAAAGCTACCAAATGCAACTTCATGTCCTCCGCCCAATACAATCGGCTTTAAACCATTTTGCAAGCTGTTTGCGACTTGTTCAGCTAACTCGGTTTGTGCTTGCTCTAAATTCTCAGATTCGCAGGTCACTGTACCCAAATCGACAATACTGACTGGGCGATGAATAGGTAAGTTAGCAAGTTGAGTACGGATTGCATCTGGTGCATCGGCAGCGCCGACTCGGCCTTTGTTGCGTTTCACGCCTTCATCAGAACTAAAGCCAATCAGGGCAAATTCAGCATGTTGGTTTTTGTTCATGATATGGTGGATACGATGGTGTGCCTCACCCTCGCCATCATGTCGGCCTTGCCATTTAAATGTGTGATTCATGTGCCACCGTCTAAAAAATAACTTCTTTTCCATGCTGAACGACTCGCTTAGGCAAATCTCCGCCCAGCCAGTAAACTATTTCAGATGGATGCTCAATATCCCAAGCCACAAAGTCAGCGACTTTACCCTGCTCTAAACTGCCGTGTGTTTGCTCTAAACCGAGCGCTTGTGCAGCATGAATGGTGACACCCGCTAATGCTTGCTCAGGCGTTAAGCGAAAAAGTGTGCTGCCCATGTTGAGCATTAAACGTAAAGAAAGTGCTGGAGATGTACCCGGATTTAAATCACTCGACAGCGCGATACGCACGCCATGTTTAATGAGACTTTCAATCGGTGGATATTGTGTTTCACGCAATAAATAAAAGGCACCCGGTAATAACACTGCAACCGTGCCCGACTCTGCCATGGCTTTAACATCATCTTCAGTCATGTACTCTAAATGGTCAGCCGACAACGCATGATAACGTGCTGCCAAACTTGAGCCACCTAGCGATGAGAGCTGCTCAGCATGAAGCTTAACGGGTAGACCTAATGATTGTGCCGTTTTAAAAACACGTTCAACTTGAGCAGGTGAAAATGCTAAATGCTCACAGAATGCATCAACTGCATCGACTAAACCTTCAGCATGCAGTTTAGGCAGCATTTCTGTACAGATATGCTCGATATAAGCATCGCTTTGGTCTTTGTATTCTGGCGGCAAAGCATGCGCAGCTAGGCAGGTACTTTTTACCGTCATTGGTAAAGCTTCACCAATTTGACGAATCACACGCAGCATCTTGCGTTCATTTTCGTAATTCAGTCCGTAACCAGACTTAATCTCGATGGTCGTTACACCGTCTTGTTGCATACAACGAATACGCTTAAGAGCTGATTTCAGTAATTGTTCTTCGCTTGCTTCACGCGTTGCACGCACTGTGCTGGCAATACCGCCACCGCTTGCAGCAATTTCAGCGTAACTTACGCCCTGTAAACGCTTTTCAAATTCAACACTACGGTTGCCACCAAATACACTATGTGTATGACAATCAATAAACCCTGGAGTTACCCAAGCGCCTTTTAAATCAACTGTTTCTGAATAAGTATCGGCAGGAAGTTCTTGTTGTTTTCCAATCCACTGAATGAGATGCCCATCTGTAACGATTGCAGCATCTTCAATGTAGGAATATTGCCCATTTTGCATGGTTGCAATGTGGCAATTTTGCCAGAGTTTTTTCATTAGCCTATCCTCGAAACTGCCCAATCGTTAAACCATTGGGCAGTTCATTTGTTAGCTTTCTATCTCAATATTTTGCGGGACTGAATTATTTTGCTTTCCCAAATTTTGCTGAGGTTTTACCCAAATACGATAAGCAATCATTAACAGAACAAGCCATGTGATTCCGACATAAATTGCAGGACGCGAGTCTGGGAAATAACCCATCATGACTAAAATGAACACCATAAAACCAATTGCAAAAGCAGGAGCATACGGCCAGCCAATTACAGGAAAATCAAGTGCTTTAATTTCAGTAGTAGATAACTTACGGCGCATCGCGACTTGTGAAAGCAAGATCATGAGCCACACCCAAACAGTTGCGAAAGTTGCAATTGAGGCAATGATCATGAATACATTTTCAGGAATCAGATAGTTCAGCACTACACCAATTAATAGCACACCAGCCATAACCACAACAGTCATCCATGGCACACCATTACGTGACAATTTTTGGAAAATTCGAGGTGCTTGACCACGGTTTGCCATGCCATAAAGCATACGCCCTGCACCAAAGACATCACTATTAATCGCTGAAACTGCTGCTGTAATAACAACAATATTTAAAATTGTTGCCGCCGATTTAATGCCTAAATTCTCAAAAATCTGTACGAAAGGACTACCTTGGCTACCGATCTGGTTCCATGGAAAAATCGACATCAGTACAAAAATGGTCAGTACATAGAAAAGTAAAATACGTACTGGAACTGCATTAATTGCTTTTGGTAACGTGGTTTTTGGATCTTGTGATTCACCTGCTGTAATACCAATAATTTCGATACCACCGAAAGCAAATACAACCACAGATAAACATGCCACTAGGCCTGCAATCCCATGTGGCATAAAGCCATCATAAATCCATAAATTTTGAATCCCCGGTACCACACTGCTATGGTCAGCATGGAATCCATAGAACATTAAGCCTATTCCACCTAAAATCATGGCAACAATGGCACTCACCTTGACAATAGAAAGCCAAAACTCGAGTTCACCAAAGACTTTAACGTGAATCAGGTTAATTGCCCCCAAGAACATAATCAGCGATAGAATCCAGATCCACCGTGGCACATCGGGATACCAGAACCCCATATAAATACCAAAAGCAGTGACATCAGCTAAAGCAACAATGATCATCTCAAAGACATAAGTCCACCCTGTGGTGAAACCCGCTAAAGGACCAATGTACTGCGAAGCATAGTGGCTAAACGAACCAGAAACTGGATTTTGGACTGCCATTTCACCCAGTGCACGCATCACGATATAAATTGCAATCCCTGCAACGATATACGCAAGTAATACTGAAGGCCCTGCCATTTTAATGGCAGTTGCCGAACCATAGAAAAGCCCAGTTCCAATTGCTGAGCCTAATGCCAAGAAACGAATGTGGCGGGTGTTCAACCCCCGCTGTAATGTGGAGCTTTGTGACATTATAATCTCCAATCCTTGAGGATATTTAGTTAGATTCGGCCACTCCATGTGACCGTTTTATTAATCACACTTCAGATAAACTAGGGAGTAGTTTTGGAATAAGTAACTCGTTTAAGCAGCCGCTTGAGAGTAATTCACTTGCTTGTTCAATATCAGGAGCAAAGAAACGGTCTTCACTGTAGTAAGGCACTTGAGCGCGCAAGATTTTACGAGCTTGTTCAAGTTTAGGCGAGCTTTTTAGGCCTTCACGGAAGTCTAACCCCTGACAAGCGCCTAACCATTCAACAGCTAAAATGCCACGGACGTTGTCAGCCATATACCAAAGACGTTTACCCGCATTCGGAGCCATTGATACATGGTCTTCTTGGTTAGCTGAAGTTGGCAAGCTATCCACACTTGCCGGATGTGCAAGCGCTTTGTTGTCACTCGCAAGAGCAGCAGCGGTAACTTGAGCAATCATAAAGCCTGAGTTAACACCACCATTTGCTACCAAGAACGGTGGAAGTTGTGACATGTGACGGTCCATCATCATCGAAATACGACGTTCAGACAGTGAACCAATTTCTGCAATTGCCAATGCTAAATTGTCGGCCGCCATTGCAACAGGTTCTGCATGGAAGTTACCACCAGAAATCACGTCACCTTGTTCAGCAAACACAAGCGGGTTATCAGATACGGCATTGGCTTCAATTTCTAATACTTCAGCAGCCTGACGGATTTGAGTTAAACATGCACCCATCACCTGTGGTTGGCAACGTAATGAATACGGGTCTTGAACTTTGCCACATTCTTCATGCGAACGAGAAATTTCACTCGAATCAGTCAATAAATCGCGATAAGCCGCAGCAACATCAATTTGACCACGTTGACCGCGTACTTCGTGAATACGTGCATCGAACGGTGAGCGTGAACCCAGCATCGCTTCAACACTTAAACCACCACAAACTGTCGCAGCAGCAAATAAATCTTCCGCTTCAAATAAGCCGCGTAAAGCATAAGCAGTCGAAACCTGTGTACCATTTAAAAGTGCTAAACCTTCTTTAGCAGCCAAAGAAATTGGTTCTAAGCCTGCAATTTTTAAAGCTTCAACTGCTGGTAACCATTCACCTTTATAACGTGCTTTACTCTCACCCAATAAAATTAGGGACATATGTGCAAGTGGTGCTAAGTCACCTGATGCACCTACTGAACCTTTAAGAGGAATATGCGGATAAACCTCAGCATTAATTAAAGCCAACAAAGCATCAATGACTTTACGGCGAATACCAGAGAAACCACGCGCCAAGCTATTTGCTTTCAATAGAATAATTAAACGAACCATTGCATCATCAAGTGCTTCACCTACACCTGCCGCATGCGAGAGAACTAATGAACGCTGTAATTTTTCTAAATCTTCAGGAGCAATCTTGGTCGAAGCAAGTAAACCAAAACCAGTATTAATGCCGTAAGCTGTACGCCCTTCATTTACAATCTGCTCTACACAAGCCACACTTGCATTGATCGCAGATGAAGCACTTTCATCTAATTTAACTTTAATTGGGTTGAGGTAAGCTTGACGTAAATCGGCTAAGGTTAGTTTTCCCGGTTGGATCAGTAATTCCATGTTGGCTTCCTAATTTTTTGCACTATATTCTGCTGAGACGGTGCTTTTCACAATTGCAAAAAGCACCGCCAGTTCTTCCGTGTATTTTTATTGCGTGATCATTGGCAAGTGTAGGCCTTGCTCTTTCGCACAGTTAATCGCAATCTCATAACCTGCATCGGCATGACGCATAACACCTGTTGCAGGGTCATTGGTCAGTACGCGAGCAATACGTGCAGCAGCTTCATCTGTACCATCACACACAATCACAACGCCTGAGTGTTGAGAGAAGCCCATACCTACACCACCACCGTGATGTAAAGACACCCAAGTTGCGCCGCCTGCTGTATTGAGCAACGCGTTTAATAAAGGCCAATCTGATACTGCGTCTGATCCGTCTTGCATTGCTTCGGTTTCACGGTTTGGACTCGCAACCGAACCTGAGTCTAAATGGTCACGACCAATCACAACTGGTGCAGACAATTCACCGCTACGAACCATTTCGTTAAATGCCAAACCAAGTTTTGCACGTAAGCCTAGACCAACCCAGCAAATACGCGCTGGTAAACCTTGGAAGCTAATACGTTCACGTGCCATGTCTAACCAGTGATGTAAATGTTCATCATCAGGAATTAACTCTTTAACTTTGGCATCTGTTTTATAAATGTCTTCTGGGTCACCAGAAAGCGCAGCCCAACGGAATGGACCAATACCACGGCAGAACAATGGACGGATGTATGCAGGTACGAAGCCAGGGAAATCAAAAGCGTTTGCTACGCCTTCATCTTTCGCCATTTGACGGATGTTATTGCCATAGTCAAATGTTGGGACACCCATTTTTTGGAAATCAAGCATTGCTTGTACGTGTTTCGCCATCGACTGTTTTGCAGCTTTTACAACAGCTTCTGGTTCGGTTTTCGCGCGTGCACGGTATTCATCCCAAGTCCAACCTACTGGTAAGTAGCCATTAAGGGGATCGTGCGCACTTGTTTGGTCAGTCACCATGTCTGGACGTACACCACGACGTACAAGCTCAGGTAAAATTTCAGCAGCGTTACCATGAAGCGCAATTGAAATTGCTTTACCTTCTTTTGTATAGCGGTCAATACGCGCTAAAGCATCGTCTAAGTCAGTTGCTTGTTCGTCTACATAACGGGTACGTAAACGGAAATCGATACTTGCTTGTTGGCATTCAATATTTAAAGAACAAGCACCTGCAAGTGTTGCAGCTAAAGGCTGAGCGCCACCCATACCGCCTAAACCAGCAGTAAGAACCCAACGGCCTTTTAAATCACCGTTGTAATGTTGGCGGCCTGCCTCAACGAAAGTTTCGTAAGTACCTTGTACAATACCTTGGCTACCAATGTAGATCCACGAACCTGCTGTCATTTGACCATACATCGCCAAAGCTTTTGCGTCTAACTCGTTGAAGTGTTCCCAGTTTGCCCAGTGCGGTACAAGGTTTGAGTTTGCAATTAAAACGCGTGGAGCATCTTTATGAGTTTTAAATACGCCTACTGGCTTACCTGATTGAACTAATAACGTTTCATCAGTTTCAAGATTTTTTAAAGTATCTACAATTTTGTCGAAACATTCCCAGTTTCGTGCTGCACGGCCAATACCGCCGTATACAACTAACTCTTTCGGGTTTTCCGCAACGTCCGGATCAAGGTTATTCATCAACATACGTAATGGAGCTTCAGTTAACCAACTTTTAGCCGTCAATTCAGTGCCGCGTGGCGCACGAATTTCTACATCACGAAATTTTGTTGTCATTGTTGTCACAGGCGGACTCCTTCCTTTGAGCTTACATCAGCAGAACATCACTTGTTTCTGCATTTGTATAGTAATGTATTAACTTGTATATACATCCATATACTACACAAATATTTTTTGGCGTGAAGAGGGTGACTCATATTTTTTTGAAAAAATTGAATAAGCTAATGAATTAAATTAATTTATTTTTGTATCTAGCATAAAAAAAGCACATATCTTTTCACTAGACATGTGCTCTCAAAGAAGCAAATCACTTAAGTTTTAACGTTGAATTAGCTCAATAACGTAACAACCGTTTGGCTGATTTTGCGTAAAATGAACCGATGTTACCCCACTATTTTTTTCAATTTTTAAAGTCTCAGTAGCAGCAATCTGAAAGGAATGATCATCAACATTTACTTCCGTTTCAGCGCCCTGATTAAAAATAAAAATCAGGTCTGCCGAGCTAATAAATGTCTGCTCCGCCGCATCATTCAACCACTGAAAACGGGCATGGAACTTTGCAGGATCATAAATTAAATTTAAATCTCGAATTGCACCGTCAACCAGTTCACTTTGGACATGACTTTCACCATGAAATGCAAAAATATCACCTTGGTTCAGCTTTTTGGCAGGAAGATCATCGACATGCAATACCATGCCCTGTCCATCAAGTACGCTAATAATGCGCTGCTTACTGAGAAATAGTGAAAATGGTCCGGAAGTGGTCACATCTGCCATCGAAATACGCCAATCGAAATCAGCCTCACCTTGGCTTCGAGCAATTTCTAAGGTAAAGCCTGCGCCGTTTTTCCAAAGCATTTTTGTATATTGATCGGCCCTGATCAATTCAATCATGGGTTAAATTTCCCTTCGAGATAATAACGACTACCCGGATAGATCAAACGCGCACTTGAAATGAGTTGTTTATTTGACCATGTACGGCGACGAATGAGTAAGCATGGCTCAGCTTTAGTAATCTTCAACCACTTACACTCTTGAGGAGATGCTAAAACGGCCTCAACAATGTGTTCACCTTCCGTCACGGGTGCTTTTGCCATGAGGTAAGCATTTGGAGTAATGGTTTTAAAATCTTGTTCTAAATAATCTGGAATAAGCGCTGCATCAACCAGACGATCTTCGACCTGAACAGGTACATCATTTTCATAATGCACAATAATCGAGTGAAATAATCTTTGGCCTTCGCGAGTCTGCATTAACACGCTTTGTTCTGCATTTGCATAAATTTGTTCTAAGACCAAAACTTCAGCGTGGTGCTTATGGTTTCGTGCAATAATCTCATCGGCAATATTATTAATTTGAAAAAGTGCAGTTCGGCCTTGCCCTTCAGCAACGAAAGAACCAACGCCTTGAATTCGAACAAGTAAGCCTTCTGTTGTTAACTCACGTAGCGCACGGTTTACCGTCATACGGCTACAGCCGAGTTGATTAACGAGTTCACTTTCCGAAGGAATTTTTTTATTTACAGCCCACGAGCCTTCATAAATCTTTTGTGAAATCAGCTGTTTGACGCGTTGGTATAGAGGAACTGGACTATCAGCTTCAATCGAAAGCTCAGTATGTTCTTGTTTTGATGTTCTGGGCATAACTAATTACTCAAAAAGGCAGCAGGCAAAAAGGTATTTTATTTGACATGCTATGTATATACAACCACATACAACATGTTAATTTATGAATTAAATAGATTTCAAAAAGTTTAAAAAATAAACATCGCTCGATAAGAGCTAATTTAAAGTTTTATGTAGAGAAATTCAAATATATTAGTATTTTATCAATATTTATTTAATAGTTATTTCTGCTAAGTCTATGCTCAATTCAAGGATATAAAAAGTATCGTCTTTTCTAATTTACGAAATGATGCTTAAAACTTTTATTTAAAATAACTGATCGATAGTATTCTTCTGCCACACAGTATATTAATAAAACTGGAAGCACATCGAATGCGTAATTATAAAATAGATATTCTTCGAGGAATCTCTATCCTTTTAGTTCTTTTACATCATTTTAATATTCCCTATAAACTCAAAGATACATGGTTAGGTTTTGATTTCTTAGGTGAAGCATTTAGCACAGTTATCGCAAGAAATGGAAATTATGGCGTTACCATGTTTTTTGTGATTTCGGGTTTTTTAATTACCCATCACACTTTAAAAAGAGATAAACAATTTTCCGCAATTAACCTCAAGCATTTTTATATCCGACGGACAGCGCGTATTTTACCGTGTCTGGTATTACTCATTTTAGGTGTAAGTGTACTTGGTTCATTTGACTTAAAACCCTTTATGAACCAAGCACCGAATGGCATTGAGGTTTCCTATCCACTAACAATTTTTGCGGCTTTAACCTTCTGGATGAATATCCTGATTATTAAATTCGGTTGGGTAAACTACGCTTTGGGCGTGTTGTGGTCACTCTCTGTAGAAGAAGTTTTTTACTTTGTTTTCCCATTATTGTGCCTACTCACACGTAGTAATAAGGTCTTTATTGCTTTACTTGTTGGCGTAATTTTATATGGCCCTTATTTTAGATCTCTGCATTTTGGAGAAGAAAGCGGCGCTTATTTATATCATTATTTTTCAAGTTTTGACGGCATAGCAATTGGCTGTTTAACGGCGATTTTCTCTCATAAATATCAGCCAAATTGGCCCTATAAAAAACCTCTTTCTTGGTTGATTATTTTGAATATGGTCGCTCTTTATTTATATGCACCAATTAAAGAAGTCAGTACATGGGGTATTAGCTTATTTGCTCTTGCGACAGGCTTACTGATTTTGTGTTTTCAGCATCCTTCCGAAACACAGGCACATACTCTACTTACCAAAGTGATGGTCTGGTTGGGGCAAAGAAGTTATGAGACTTATCTGTTCCATCTGGTAGTACTAGGCCTTATGAAAGTTGCCTTTGTTCCGGCTCAAACCGATGCTAGCATCAAAATTATGCTTTTAATTGGCTATCTGGTTTTGACTTTTATCATCAGCGCAGCGATTGAAAAATATTATTCCACACCGTTCAACAACTATATTCGAAAGGTTTTTATTAAAGATAAATCATAAAAATAAGCCCCTTTAAAATAGGGGCTTATTTAATTAAGCAATCAACATGGTTTCATCATCTTGCTTAAAAGGATTAGACCAGCTCTGCCAAACTTGTGGTCCTAAAGCCATTTCTTCATCGCTTAACAAGCAACGATCTAAGCGCTGTATTAACGCTTGCTCATCCATTTGCATACCAATTAAAACCAGTTCCTGACGCGCATCACCTGTGCGGGCATCCCAGTTTTTCTTAATTTGTTCAATGCTGGCTAGGTCACTCGGCCAATCTTCTTCTGCAACGGCCGCCCACCAATAACCAGCTAAGCCATGTCGAGCCATTGCACCCGCTTGTGACCATGAATAAGCCAATGTCGGTTCGGCAGCCAACCAGAAAAAGCCTTTGGAACGCACGACTCCCGGCCATTCAGCCTGTACCAAATCATAAAAACGCTCTGGATGAAAAGGTCGACGCGCGCGGTAAACAAAGCTACTGATTCCATACTCTTCAGTCTCTGGCGTATGCTCGCCGCGTAACTCTTTTAACCAGCCTGGTGCTTGCGCAGCTTCATCAAAATCAAATAACTGCGTATTTAAAATTTTATCTAAAGCGATGTTTCCAAATTGTGCAATTTCAATTCGGGCACGCGGGTTTAATGTTTTTAAAATGGCGATGAGTTGGTCTTGCTGAACCTGATCAATCAGGTCAATTTTATTCAGCACAATCACATCACAAAACTCAATCTGGTCGATAAGGAGGTCAACCACAGTTCTCTCATCTTGTTCGCCTAATGACTCGCCGCGTTGTTGCAGGGAGTCAACTGAACTGTAATCTTTAAGAAAGTTAAAAGCATCGACTACCGTGACCATGGTGTCGAGTCGAGCGAACTCATTGAGTGAGTTTCCATCTTCATCTTCAAAGGTAAAGGTTTCTGCCACAGGTAAAGGTTCTGAAATGCCAGTTGACTCAATAACTAACTGGTCAAAGCGTCCTTCATCAGCTAAACGTCTTACCTCAACCAGTAAATCTTCTCGTAGCGTACAACAGATACAGCCATTACTCATTTCAACCAGCTTTTCATCTGTTCTTGAAAGCTCCGCCCCACCTTCGCGTACTAATGCCGCATCAATATTCACCTCAGACATATCATTGACAATCACGGCAATACGGCGGCCTTCACGATTATTTAAAATATGGTTGAGTAATGTGGTCTTTCCTGCACCTAAAAAGCCCGATAAAACAGTGACAGGAAGCTTGGCAAATGAGTTGGCGATTGCAGTGCGCATGGCTTGATCTCTTTGAATAATATTTAAACTGATCATGGCTGGCCATTTAATATGACCAGATCACAGGCGTAATCTATTTCTAAACCACAATAATGTTATGTTATAACATAACTATTGATCAAGTTTTTATTCCGCTTTTATTCAAAACAACTCAGTTAGTCTTTGAAAAAATTGCTTTTATAGTCCCTGACAAATTGAGGTTTTGTAGTGATGGTCAGGCCCCCATGCACGGAATCCTTGGCTATCAATATGAATTTGTCCCGAAGCATAAACACCTAGTCCCATATTAAGCGCTTGACCTTTTGTGGCCCAAAACTGACAAAGTTTGGTTTTGGTTTGTTGAATATTAAACTGGTCTAAATCACTCGGCTGTTCTGGGCCAATTCGAAAATCAAGCGCTGCATTAAAGACATGTCGAGAAGCATCAGCACCACCCGCACAGCGGTTTAGAGATAACGCTCGGTAGACCGAAGTCACTTCAAAATCATTAATTACACCATCCTCAACTAACGCTTTTAAAATACTAAGTGTCGGAACGATATTGGACCAAATCTCGCGTGGTGGCACTGCGTAAGGCTCAACTCCACATTTTTGCCAATCTCGAGCTGAGCGTAATAACTCATGGTCTGGCACTAAATCGGCAAGTCCCTTTTGCTTAAGAAATTGCTTGTAAGCTTGCACAGACTGTCGATGGTCTGCTGTTGCTAACCACGCAACATACGCCTCGGGTTGAGGCTTTATTCTGACCACTGTTTTTGTAGGTTGAGGTAAAGTTGTTTGGGTGTGTTGAGGAATTGTTGGCTTGGGAGTTTGAGTGCTACATGCTGTGAGAGATAATAAAATTAAACCTAAATAACGCTTCATAAATATGCTCTATCTTCACCAAAAATGGGAAAATTGCTCATCATTAAATTAATGAAATGTTATATTATAACAATAATAAAATCCTTTAATTTCTGTTGCTAAATTTTAAAAATAAAAAAGGACGCCTGTCAGACGTCCTTTTTAGATACAACTCAATAAATTATTAAATATCTGCTTCTAAGGCAGGTACAGACTGCTCAGCTTTTAATTTTCGGCGTTTAAATTGGTACGCCACCATTAAACATAAGATCCAACCAGGAATCATCATGACTGCAACACGCATATCTGGTGTTAAAGACATCACGATCAAAATGCCAAGCATAAATAATATGCATAAATAGTTGCTAAACGGATACATAAAGCTTGGGAACTTCGTTGTTTGCCCTTGGTGCTGCATATATTTGCGGAATTTTAAATGCGTCCATGAAATTACTACCCAGTTAATTACAATCGCTGCAACTACCAGCATCATGAGCAAACCAAATGCTTTTTCAGGGAAAATATAGTTTAACAGTACACATAAAATAGTGACTGCCGCAGAAAGGATTACTGCATTGGTTGGAATACCGCGTTTATTAATACGTGCAAATACTTTTGGTGCATTTCCTTGTTGTGCAAGGCCTAATAACATACGGCTACTGCAATAACTTGTGCCGTTATAAACTGAAACCGCAGCTGTCAAAATGACAAAGTTCAATAATGTTGCAATGCCTTGGCTATCTAAAGAAGCAAAGACCATCACAAAAGGGCTTCCGCCTTGTGCCATTTGGTTCCATGGGAATAGCGAGAATAAAACAAAAAGCGTCGCAATATAGAAAATCAAAATACGGTAAATAATTTGATTCACAGCTTTAGGTAAAGTTTTATCAGGGTCACGTGCTTCAGCTGCAGTAATACCGAAAAGCTCAATACCACCGAAAGCAAAAATAATGACTGCCATTGCCATTACTAAGCCTTCAACACCAAATGGGAAGAAACCACCAAGTGCCCAAAGGTTCGAAATGCTTGCCTGTGGACCTGCCGTGCCTGTTGCAAGTAAATATGAACCAAAGCCAATCATTGCAAGAATTGCTAAAATTTTGACAATAGAAAACCAAAATTCCATTTCGCCAAAAAACTTAACGTGTAGCAAATTAATGCCATTAATTAAGACAAAGAAGGCTAAAGCAGATGCCCACGTCGGAATTTGCGGCCACCAATATTGAATATAAAGACCAATTGCGCTTAGTTCAGCCATACAGACGAGAACATTGAGTACCCAATAGTTCCATCCTGACATGAACCCTGCAAATGGTCCCCAATATTTGTAGGCAAAATGACTAAAAGATCCACTGACTGGCTCTTCAACCACCATTTCGCCAAGCTGACGCATCATTAAAAAAGCAATAAATCCTGCAATGGCATAACCGAGGATGACCGATGGACCTGCTAATTTAATCGATTGTGATATACCAAGAAAAAGCCCTGTGCCAATCGCCCCACCCAATGCAATAAGCTGGATGTGCCGATTACTCAAACCATGTTTCAGGTTTCCTTGCTCTTGTGCTGACATATGATTATTCTCATCCGTGTCACGTAATTTTTTTCCAATAAATTACGTATATCATAAATTGATCAGATTTTCATAGAGATTCATGAAAAAATAATTGCGTGACTTTTCTCATAAGCGCGAATGAAAACAGAAAATACAAGAAATGACAATTATTATGAAATGTGTAATTAAATTATGTATTGCGTAATTTGATGAATTCAGTATTATAGAGACATGAAGTAATTGGTTGTGCTCGGTCTATATCAAACTCATAAGACAAAAGATGATCTAAGCAAAGGTTAAAACTTATTGAGTAGCTCAGTCCTAGACCGAACTTTTATTTGTATAAGACCCGAGATAAAGACAAGGAAGCGAAAATGGAACAAAAACTAAACTCTTTTATTGAAGTTTCACCTCAATCAGATTTCACTATTCATAATTTGCCTTACGGTGTTTTTAGCAGAGCTAACGAAAGTGAGCGTCAAGTTGGTGTAGCTATTGGTGATTGGGTGATTGATCTCGCTGCTCTTGAAAAGCACGGTCTTTTAAAACTTTCAGAACAAGACACATATTTTAACCAGCCAACACTCAATAAATTTATCGAGTCTGGCAAAGCCAACTGGTCAAAAGTTCGTAAGACACTACAGTCTCTTCTCTCGGTTGAAAATTTAACGCTTCAAGAAAATGAAGCATTGCGTCAGGAAGTTTTGGTTAAGCAAGACAGCGTTACGTTGCATTTACCACTTCAAGTACCTGGTTATACCGATTTCTATTCTTCTAAAGAACATGCCACCAATGTAGGCTGTATGTTCCGCGATCCTAAAAATGCCTTACTTCCAAACTGGACTGAATTGCCTGTTGGTTACAATGGCCGTGCTAGCTCTGTGGTAGTCAGTGGTACTCAAGTCGTGCGTCCATCTGGACAAATTAAACTTCCAAATGAAGAGCGTCCAGTTTTCTCAGCTACGCGTAAACTCGACTTTGAACTTGAAACAGCATTTGTTATTGGTAAACCAACCGAGCTTGGCCAGCCAATCTCAATTGAAAATGCGTGGGACCATATTTTTGGAATGGTATTACTCAATGACTGGTCAGCACGCGATATCCAGCAATGGGAATATGTGCCTCTAGGTCCTTTCAATTCAAAATCATTTGCTAGTGCCATCTCACCTTGGGTAGTCACACTTGAAGCACTTGAGCCATTTAAAGTGGAAGGCCCAAAACAAGAGCCTAAACCTTTAACGTATTTACAAGAAAATATCGCGAATAGTTACGATATTAATTTGAGTGTTGAAATTCAAAGCCCGAAATCGGCACAAGCTGACGTGATCTGTAAAACCAATTTTAAATATATGTATTGGTCTATGGCTCAACAGCTTACTCACCACACCATTGGCGGCTGTAATGTTCAGGTTGGTGATTTAATGGGTTCAGGTACCATTTCAGGTTCTACACCAAATTCGTATGGCAGCTTGCTTGAGCTTACATGGAACACCACCAAGCCTTTAACACTTGCCAATGGCGAAACTCGTGGTTTCTTGCAAGACGGCGATACCCTGATCATGAAAGGTCATTGTGAGAAAAATGGTATTCGCATTGGCTTCGGTGAAGTTCGAAATACAGTCCTTCCTGCATTAAATTTCGATTTTGCAGAAACTTCGGAGCCTGACTATGAAGCTGTATAGTTACTTTCGTAGCTCTGCAGCCTACAGAGTACGGATTGGTCTAAACATTAAAGGATTAGCTTATGAGACTGTTCCAGTTCATCTGGTAAAAAACGAACAGCAAAGCGAAGACTATTTAAAGTTAAACCGTAGTGCTCTAGTTCCGACTTTAATTGACGGCGATTTAACCTTGTCTCAATCGTTAAGTATTTTGGAATATCTGGATGAACAATACTCAGAAACCAAACTACTTCCAAGTGATGTGCAAGAGAGAGCAAAAGTTCGCGCTTTTGCTCAAGCAATCGCCTGTGATATTCACCCATTAAACAACTTACGCGTACTGAAATATTTAAAAAATGACTTAAATGTTTCAGATGAGCAGAAAAATTATTGGTATCAGCACTGGATTATTGAAGGCTTTCAAAATCTCGAACAGCAACTTCAAGATTCAAATGGACAATTTTGCTTTGGAGAACAAGCAACCATTGCCGATTGCTGTCTGATTCCACAGGTCTACAACGCGAAACGCTTCAAGATTGATTTATCTGCGTTTCCAAAAATTGAATCGATTTATCACCATTGTTTGTCTATCCCAGCCTTCTATAACGCGGCGCCAGAACAACAACCAGATTGGGAATAGTAAAAAGGAGTTTTAATATGACATTTGCCATTAAAAAAATACATCACGTTGCATATCGTTGTAAGGATGCGAAAGAAACTGTTGAGTGGTATAAAAAAATGCTCAATATGGATTTCATTTTAGCTTTTGCTGAAGACCACGTGCCATCAACTAAAGCCTTTGACCCATATATGCATTTATTCTTAGATGCAGGACAAGGCAACGTTTTGGCATTTTTTGAATTGCCAACTCAACCAGAAATGGGCCGAGACGAAAATACGCCTCAATGGGTACAACATATTGCTTTTGAAGTTGAAGACTTAAATGCGTTGATGGCTGCCAAGCAACATTTAGAAGAAAATGGTGTGAAAGTCTTAGGTGTAACTAACCATGGCATTTTCCACTCAATTTACTTCTTTGACCCAAATGGCCATCGTTTAGAACTGACTTATAACGATGCGCATGCTGAAGAAAAAATTGCAAAAATTACTGAAGAAATGAAAGCTGAAATGCTAGAGGAATGGAGCAAAACCAAACGCGCTCCACACCACACTCATTTCTTGCATGAAGAAGAGTTAGGAACCTAATTTTTAAAGAGCGCACTAAAAAATCGGCATTGATTAGAATTGTTTTAAGAGCAGTTCTATATCAATGCCGATTTATATTATTTAAAACTGCTAAATTTCTAGAAAATTGCGCTATAAATAAGAGCATAGTGATTTTAGAAAGTTGTTGGTTATTAAACATGTCAATTTCGCTAATAGAAAAAGGTGATTTCTATTTTTCACTAGGCTCAGGCATGATGTAAAACGCACCAATTTCAATTTATGTTTTGATCGTCACTGTTTAACAGCTGAAGTAAATTTATTAAGGGTATTTAAATGATTGAAGAAAAAGTATCTGGGGGGGTTCAATCACTTGAAGTCGGTTTATCTGTACTAAACGCCCTTTTAGAGCACAATCAACCTATTATTCTCAAAGATCTATCGAGCAAGCTCGAAATGCATCCTGCCAAGGTTCACCGCTATCTGGTCAGCCTTATTCGTATGGAATATGCAAAACAGCTTGATGATGGACAATATGCTTTAGGTGATCAGGCATGGCGCTTAGGTCTCAACTGTGTTCAACATAGCGACACACTACAGCTGGTACAGCATTTAATTTACGACCTACAAAACAAAATTGGTTGCGGTATACAAATTAGTAAATGGTCACCAAAAGGCCCTGTCGTGGTTCAGTCGATTGAATCAAACCACCCTATTTCGATTGTTACTAAAGTCGGCTCGATTATGCCTTTAGTCAATTCTGCTGCGGGACGACTATTTGCTTCTTATCTTCCAGAACATTTTGTTCGTCCATTAATGGAAGCAGAATGGCAAAAGCATCAAGAGCTTGGTCTAAACATCGCACCACAAAACTGGCAAGTATTTACAGAGCTTAAAGACACCATTCGCCAGCAACAAATGTCGGCAGCGAAAGGTGATTTACTGACGGGAATTAATGCGGTGGGTTTACCTGTATTTAATTCAAACCAGAGTATTGAGTTTTGTATTGTCGCACTGGATAGCGAAATGTTTTTACCAGTCGACCCTCATAGTAAAACGATTGAAATCTTAAAAAATGAAGTGAACCTCATCAATCAATATATTAAAAGCCGCTAATGAATAGCCATAAAAAACCAAGAGATCAAACTCTTGGTTTTTTTAGATTAGAGATAAGGCTCAGCTTATTTAGCTTCTAAAACGCCGCGACGAATCTGGTCACGTTCAATCGACTCAAATAACGCTTTGAAGTTACCTTCACCAAAGCCATCATCATCTTTACGTTGAATAAATTCAAAGAAAACTGGACCAATCATGTTTTCAGAGAAAATTTGCAATAAAAGCTTTTTCTGACCGTCTTTAGTATTACCATCAAGCAAAATACCGCGCTGTTTTAATTCATCAGTCGGTTCACCATGCTCAGGTAAACGATCTTCTAGCATTTCATAATACGTATTTGGTGGCGGTGTCATGAATTTCAGACCAAGGCCTTTTAACTTATCCCAAGTCGAGATTAAGTCATCACAAATAAACGCGATATGTTGAATACCTTCGCCATTAAAATCAGATAGGAACTCTGCAATTTGGCCGTTTCCTTTGTCAGAGTCTTCGTTTAACGGAATACGGATCTTACCGTCTGGTGCAGTTAATGCTTTAGACGTTAAACCTGTATATTCACCTTTAATATCAAAGTAGCGAATTTCTTGGAAGTTAAAGATTTTTTCATAGAAGTTTGCCCAATACTCCATACGGCCTTTGTAGACGTTATGAGTTAAGTGGTCAATCTCGTTTAAGCCTGCCCCTACTGGACGTTTCTCAGCATCATCAAAGAAAACAAAGTCATTTTCATAAATATCACGGTCAACTAAAAAGATTGGCATACCACCAATACCTTTAATTGCCGGAATGTTGAGCTCCATTGGCCCAACTTTTGAATACATTGGTTCAGCACCAAGCTCTACTGCTTTTTGGAAAGCTTTTGCTGCATCACGTGTTTTAAAACCCATCGCACAAGCAGATGGACCATGTTCATTAAAGAAGAATGAAGCATAAGATTCTGGCTGATAATTCAGGATAATATTGATATTTCCTTGACGCCATAAGTACGCTTCTTTCGATTTATGCTTGGCTACTTTTGAAAAGCCGATTGTTTCAAAAACTGGATCTAATTCATTTTCTTTTGAAACAAACTCAATAAATGCAAAACCGCATAATTCTAATGGGTTCTCTAAAATATCCATCTAGTTTCCCTCTGGTGATTACCTGTTCCGTTTATCTCTATTGCTGATGAACTCAGCTCCTTTCTCTATAGAATACGTTGTCATTGGGCGAAGACTTGAACCGTCAAATTGGCTTAACCCAACGCATCCTATGAGAAAAAAACGAGTCATTAAAACGAAGATATGATGAGCGTAGAACCTTTGATGATTAATTTCCGTTCCATGTGGTGTTTGTTTTCCATACACACTGTCCTTTGTTATCTAAAAGTACGATTGAGATTTTTCAATAAACCTTTAAAAATCGTCTTTTCCTAAAAATCATTTATAGATTTATGGAGACCAACATCCTTGTTGGATCTCCAATGGCCATTTACCTTGAATTAGATGCTACTAAAAACAATTAAATTATGCAATACATAACTTAATTATGAATTGCATAATTTTAGTAATCTTTTAATTTGCCTGTTTTTAAAATCAATTGTCATATTCGATATTCTGTTTATGATTCTTTAGCTTCAAAAATCTCTCTTGCTTTGAGTTTGGAAAACTATGCTTTTAGTCAGTGCATGTTTAATTGGTGAACCTGTTCGATATGATGGTAAATCCTGTCCAAATAGGTTACTTAAGCAGCTATTAATCAATAAAAAAGCCCAAGCATTATGCCCAGAGCTATTAGGTGGTTTTACCACTCCCCGTTTACCCGCAGAAATTGTGGGAGGAACAGGTCAAGATGTGCTAGATGGCAAAGCAAAAATTACCGATTCATCTGGTTTAGATGTAACAGAATTATATTTAAAAGGTGCTTACCGCACCCTAGAAGTTGCACAGCAAATAAAAGCAACTTGTGTGGTTTTAAAAGAAAATAGCCCATCTTGCGGTAGTCAAAAAATTTATAACGGTACTTTTCAAGGTGAAAAAATTACGGGAGTTGGAATCACCACAGCGCTTTTACAACGCCATGGTTTTGAAGTGATTTCTGAAAATGAGATTGAAGATTGGTTAGTAGAACATCCTCTTTAAGATTGTGTTGATCTACCTAATCAAAACCCTCTTAATTGTTTTCTAAAACGGAAACAGATGGCACTCAATAGACAAGCAACTAAATAACTTATGGCAGCCATCCACCAAAAACCATAAACTCCCATCGCAGAAATCGAGATATCCTGCCAATGCAGCCCTTTATAGGCCATCCACCAACCACCACCTAATCCGAAACATAACACCACGACCAAGAAAATTAGCATCGGTAAAATCGACACATCCCAACAGCGTAACAAAGAGGTCAATAACGCCATTAAGCCATCTAGAAAATGAAACATACAGACAATCAACAACAAGGATGCAGCCAAAATCTGCACGGCCAAATCATCTGAATAGAACGTAACAATTAAGTCCCTCTCCAACCATAAACACAGAGACAGACAGCCACTCACTGTCATAATCACCCATATACTTTGCCTGGCAATTTTATCGGCTTCTTCCATGTTCCCGCTACCAATTGATCGCGATACCAAAATGCTATAAGCCGAGGCAATCGATGAAGGGATAATAAACATGAACCCGCCAGTGCTTGTGACAACTTGATGTGCTGCTGACACCACACTCCCAAAAGGCAGAATCAGAATAGCAACCGAACAAAATGCAATAACGTCCATCAACGCCATAATTGCTGTCGGGATACCTATTTTTAAAATCATCCGCAGACTTTCTCGGCTATCTTCAATCGACTGTTCGGGATGCTCAATAAAGAGGTATCCTTTTTCCAAGAAAAATACGTAATAAACAGCCAACATAAACCACCGTACAATGAGAGTGGCTAACAAAGCCCCTATTGCACCAAGTGGCGGAATTGAAAATGAAGCGACACCATAAATCAAAAGATAGGACAAAATAATTTTAAGAATGAAGAAAACACTATCTGATAATAAAACCTTATGCGCATTTTCAGTGACCTGAGACAAAGCTGTAAATAAGCGCATTAATAAATGCGCGGGTAAAATAAATACCAAAAGCCAAATACAGTTTTTAGTAATTGAAACAACATGTTCAGATGCACCAAACAATTTGGGCAAATCACGGAACAAGTAAAGCAAGCCAATACTCAGCAATGCCGAACATAACATCAGCCAAATGCCTTGAATAAAAATTTGACGAATACGTGGTATGTCATGGCAACCATAAGCTTCTGAAAGCTTAAGTATCACACCTTGTAGAATCCCCATACCAATGACATAGATCACTGTATATAGAGATAAGGTCACCGATAATGCTGCTACATGATCGTTACTAAAATGCCCTACATAAGCAATATCAACCAATCCACTTAAAACTAGAATTAAATTGCTTGAGAGCATGGGAATAAATAATTTAAAAATCTGGTTCATCAAGGAAATGCCTTATTTTTCTTTACGATTTATACTCATATTCACGTTATTTTTAGTGCATCAATCCAAAGCAAAAGACATACCAGTTCTAAATTAAGCTCCTATAAAATCTGCTTTAAATGAAAAGGCCAAACTATTCGTTTGGCCTTCTTTTGTCATGTATGTTGTTTATACAGTTATTCTTGTTTGTGTTTACTTGCCCAATAAGTCGCTAGTGCAGGCCCAGAAATATTATGCCAAAGACTGAAAATCGCGCTTGGTACTGCTGTAATCGGAGAAGCAGCAAAATGTACTGCTGCAAGCGCAACACCTAAGCCAGAGTTTTGCATCCCTACCTCAATAGCAATGGCCTTACTGTCCGCATAAGGTAGTTTAAAGAAACGTGCCGCGGTAAAACCTAATAAATATCCAAGCCCGTTATGTAAGATCACCACAGCTAAAATAAGCAAACCCGACTGTAAAATTGCTGCTTTGCTTCCACCAATAATGGCTGCCACAATCGCGACAATTGCAATGACCGAAACTAAAGGCATGACTTGAATATAAGATTCGACCTGACGTTTAAGCCATGTTCTTAAAATTAGACCGACTACAATAGGTAGTAGCACCACCTGCAAAATCGAAATAAACATCGAAGCTGCGTCAATCTTTAGCCATTGACTAGCAAGCAGATAGAAAATCGCAGGCGTTAATACAGGAGCTAAAAGCGTTGATACCGATGTACAGGCTACCGATAAAGCGACATTGCCTTTGGCCATATAGGTAATCACGTTTGAAGCGGTTCCCCCTGGGCAACAACCTACCAAGATGACTCCAACCGCAATTTCAGGCGGTAAGTTAAATAATTTACATAGAACATATGCTAAGCCAGGCATTACGACAAACTGCGCTACGACGCCAATCAATACCGCTTTAGGGCTTTGTAATACACCTTTAAAGTCGTCTACAGTCATGGTCATTCCCATGCCAAGCATAATAATGCCCAAAATCCATGGAATGTACGCTTTGAGCCAGACAAAAAGTTCAGGCTGCCATAGCGCCAATGCTGCAAAAATAATCACCCATAGGGCAAAAGTTTTTTGAATAAATTGGGTAAAGCGCAGGAATGCATCCATACTTTCTATCCCTAAAAATAAAATATGAAAGTTAAAAACTAGAGCAATATACTTAAAACTCGCTCAACAGATCATTCGATTGAATAAGGATAACACCTTGTTGCTGCATGGTTTGCCAAGCTTGTTCTAAAGAACCATTCAGATCAATCCCTTTACAAGCATCTTCAACCACTAAAGTTTTAAAACCTTGTTTAACTGCATCCAAGGCAGTCCATGCTACGCAAAAGTCCGTGGCAATTCCGACCACATAAACCGTATCAATGCCACGCTCTTTTAGGTAACCCGTTAACCCCGTCGTTGTAGAGTGATCAGCTTCTATAAAAGCCGAGTAGCTATCAATATGAGCGTGAAAGCCTTTTCGGATAATCAGTTGAGCTGTCGGAATATTTAAATCAGGATGAAACTCGGCATCTTGAGTACCTTGTACACAATGCTTAGGCCAAAGCACCTGTGGTCCATAGTCGAGTTCAATTGTTTCAAATGGCTGCTTGCCAAAATGATTGGCTGCAAAAGAGATATGATTATCCGGGTGCCAGTCCTGAGTCAGGACGACATTTTCAAAACAACCAGCAAGTTGGTTAATAGTTGGAATAATTCTATCGGCATCAGCAACTGCTAAATTTCCACCCGGTGTAAAACCATTTTGTACATCAACTACGATTAAAACCGCATTTTGTGGTTGTTTATTCATTTTCATGTCATCTTCAATCCCAACTGGGAAATTGCATTCTATCTTGCCACAAAAATAGCCGATATTAAGTAAGGCTCAGCTGAATCCGACTGTATTGTTGTGTTTAGTGGGTGTTCTTAATGCACAATAACGAAAACATCCTATCTTTTCCTCAAGTTTACATCGCGATTATCCGTTAGGCGTATTGTTCTTATGCGTCTGATCAGTCATAATTTGCATAATTGTCATTCAACAATCTGTTATTGTTAGAACTGGACAATCAAAATACTGCAACCATCCCACATTTTGTTTTTCTTACCTCAGATTCGGATGGATAAATAGGATATTTTTAAAAATGACTCAGCAAGCACAGACCATTCAAGGCTCAATCGTCGCAATCGTCACACCAATGTTGAAAGACGGCGGTGTAGATTGGAAGGGTCTTGAGAAGCTGGTTGAGTGGCACATAGAACAAGGTACAAACAGTATTGTAGCCGTCGGTACAACCGGCGAAGCCTCAACATTGAGCATGGAAGAGCACACACAGGTTATTAAAGAAATTATTCGTGTAGCCAATAAACGTATTCCAATTATTGCCGGTACTGGTGCAAACTCAACCCGTGAAGCAATCGAATTAACTAAAGCTGCTAAAGAGCTTGGCGCAGATGCTGCTTTACTTGTAACACCATATTATAACAAGCCAACCCAAGAAGGCCTCTACCAACACTATAAAGCGATTGCTGAAGCTGTTGAATTACCACTTATTCTCTATAACGTACCTGGTCGTACTGGCGTAGACCTTTCAAACGACACAGCTGTACGCTTAGCAGAGATCTCAAATATTGTTGGTATTAAAGATGCAACAGGTGATGTACCTCGTGGTAAAGCTTTAATTGAGGCGTTAAATGGCAAGATGGCTGTGTACTCAGGTGATGATGAAACAGCATGGGAACTAATGCTTCTTGGCGCTGATGGTAATATCTCGGTTACTGCAAATATTGCACCTAAAGCAATGAGTGAAGTATGTGCTGTTGCGATTGCCAAAGATGAACAACAAGCGAAGACGCTTAACAATAAGATTGCAAATTTACACAATATTCTATTTTGCGAATCAAACCCAATTCCTGTGAAATGGGCACTACATGAGATGGGACTGATTGATACTGGTATTCGTTTACCACTCACTCCTCTCGCTGAGCAATATCGCGAACCTCTCCGCAATGCCCTAAAAGATGCGGGAATTATTTAATAAGAGCAATTTATGATGCAATTACGTCTTGGTTTAGTCCTTGCAGTTTCAGCCTTAAGTTTAGCTGGTTGTGGTCGCTTCGCAATTAATAATCACTCTTTAGATTATAAAAATGCCAAGCAACTTGCCCCGCTTGAGTATCCTGCCGATGCAACTGTACGACCAGCGACACCTTTGTATCCTGCACCAACTGTAGAACAGCGCGCTATCGATAACGCACCGAAGTTTGAAAACAAGCGTGGCAACCGTTATGCCTTGCCACGCCCTGAACAAACGCAAGGTAATGCGACACTAGATGCCTCTGCTGAAACGACGACTGCGCTTGGACGTCCTCAGCTTGTGACTGACGGTAATAAAAACCCGTTGTTAAAAGTTGATGGAAATACAGCCGAGATCTGGCAATACACCAAAGCAACTTTAAGTACTTTAAATTTCAACATCATCGCTCAAGGCAGCAATCAGGCGACGATTAAAGTAAATGACAATACTTATGTGCTTAAACTTACTGGTGTAGGTTCTAGTCATACTCTTGCTCTATTTAATGTAGATAACACTTTTGCAAGCCCAGATGTGGCTGCTGAAGTGCTAAACCAGATTTACCAAAATTGGCCAGCCTAGTCGTTTACTAGGCATTTTTTTTAAAAAGGTTCCCTCATGTTAAAACAAACCTTGCTCTATACTGGTAAAGCAAAATCTGTATATGAAACAGACAATGCCGACCATCTGATTTTAGTCTTTCGTGATGATGCCTCTGCGTTCAACGGCGAAAAAATCGAACAACTAGATCGTAAAGGCAAGGTGAACAACCGTTTTAACGCCTTCATCATGGAAAAACTTGCTGCTGCGGGTATTGAAACGCATTTTGAAAAATTGCTTTCTCCAACTGAAGTGCTTGTTAAAAAACTTCAAATGATCCCAGTTGAATGTGTAATTCGTAACTACGCAGCTGGTTCTCTATGCCGTCGCTTAGGTGTAGAAGAAGGTAAAGAGTTAACTCCTCCTACATTTGAATTGTTCTATAAAGATGACGGTCTAGGCGACCCAATGGTTAACGAATCTCAAGCGATTGCTTTAGGTTGGGCGACTGCTGAACAGTTAGAACAAATGAAAGTTTTAACTTATAAAGTAAACGATGTATTAAAAGCATTATTTGCTGAAGGCAACATGATTTTGGTGGACTTCAAGCTTGAATTCGGTGTGTTCCATGACCGTATCGTGCTTGGTGATGAGTTCTCTCCAGACGGCTGCCGTTTATGGGATAAAGACTCTAAGAAGAAACTCGACAAAGACCGTTTCCGTCAAGGTTTAGGCGGTGTTGTTGAAGCTTATGAAGAAGTTGCTGCTCGTTTAGGCGTAGATTTATCTGACATCTAATCAGTAAAACTTCATAAAAAAAACCGGGCCAAAGCCCGGTTTTTTTTATGTTCAGTACTATACAAGTCCAATAATGTAGACAGATTTGTCTATTTCAATAAATTAACACTTGCATAAGCTTAATTTAAAACACTAAAATCTAGAAAAACACAAAGTACTTCACAATAATTAAATTTAAAAACTAGGGTGAACCTATGGAATTATCTAAGCTTGAAAAGAGAGTAACGGATCATCCAATCCATTTTGGTGAAAATCCTCTGGTCCTATTAAACAACTTTAGCACTACTGCCTTAAAACAAGGCTGGAGTCAGGCAGAGGTTGAATCTGTTATTGCTAAAGCCTCTCAAGGCGACTATATGGCGCTCATCCGTACTTTAAGAGCTTATACTTTTCTTTAATCTTGTTGTTGATGATCCAGCCATTGTGCATTCAATTTATAAAAAGACACATAAAGCTGTTATGAATAGACTAGATTTATCCTGAACACTGCCTTAACAATAAATAAAACAATAAATATAAGATATTTATTCAGTGAGGAGTAAATCTAATGGACCATGAAATAGAGGAAAAGAAAGTCGAGAAAACCTTAAGCTGGCGTGAAAAAATGGCAGTTGAAGAACATGAGAAACTGTCTCCCCGTTTAGTTTATGAAATTATCCGCCGTGATGGTGCCGAAGAGCTTGATCGTCCAACAACTGCACTGATATTTTCAGGGATTGCCGCAGGTTTAGTCATCAGTTTTTCATTTGTATTTAAAGCGATTATTGCTGCTTATCTCCCAGCTGATGCAGTCTGGACCGATTTAATCACTAATGTGGGTTATACCATTGGGTTCTTGATCGCTATTTTGAGTCACATGCAACTCTTTACTGAGAATACTATCACCACAGTTGTGCCTTTATTTAATCCCTTTACTTTCGATAAATT
Organism: Acinetobacter sp. WU_MDCI_Abxd143; assembly: GCF_025514195.1. Classification (NCBI taxonomy): domain Bacteria; kingdom Pseudomonadati; phylum Pseudomonadota; class Gammaproteobacteria; order Moraxellales; family Moraxellaceae; genus Acinetobacter; species Acinetobacter sp. WU_MDCI_Abxd143. The sequence goes on along the minus strand of NZ_JAHPTH010000005.1, from coordinate 39,379 downwards.
ACGAGCAGTGGGACGCTTATGGGGCATTGTGATTCTATGCAACATTATTGGAACAGCTTTGGCGAGTTTATTTTTCCTAACTACTCACCTGTTTACTCCAGATATTGACAAAGCATTGGATGAACTCGCACATCATGTGGGCTCCTTTTCTGCAACCCAGAATCTGCTTAAAGGCATTATGTCAGGGCTATTAATTGCAGCATTGGTCTGGATGTTGCCCTCGGTCAGTAATAAATTCCTGCTCATCTTTTTTATGACGTATTTGATAGGACTGGGTGACTTTACTCATGTAGTGGTTGGTTCTACAGAAATGTCCTATCTGGTCTGGCAAGGAGAAGCTTCTATTGGCAAGTATCTGTTTACTTTCCTCATCCCAACCACTATCGGCAATATTATTGGCGGTACAGGTGTGTTCACGCTACTGATTTATGGTCAGGTCACTGAAGAGCTGGAATAGCATAAAGCAGGAACTATTGTTCCTGCTGCCATCTGCGTTGCTGTAAACGCTCACCTTCAACCTCACGCTTATTTCTTGCAGACTCATAGAGTTTGGTTCCCTTCAACTCAGGCGGCAAATAGTCTTGCAGCACAAAGTGTTCTGGGTAGTCATGAGGATAGAGATAATTAATTCCATAGCCTTGCTGTTTCATAAGCTTGGTCGGCGCATTTCTCAAATGCAAAGGCACAGGTAAATTTGCCGTTTTTTCAGCAAGTTCCAAAGCCTTATTAATCGCTAAATAAGTACTATTACTTTTTGCACTCGTTGCTAGGTAAACCGCTGTTTGGCCTAGAATAATTCGAGCCTCAGGCATGCCCACCGCTTGTACGGAGCGGAAACACTCACCTGCAAGCAATAGCGCATTAGGGTTAGAATTTCCAATGTCTTCTGAGGCGGCAATCAACATACGTCTTGCAATAAAAACCGGATCTTCTCCGCCTTTAAGCATACGTGCCATCCAATATAGGGTTGCATCTGGATCACTACCACGAATTGATTTAATAAAGGCAGAAACAAGGTCGTAATGCTGCTCGCCAGATTTGTCATAACGCGCAATATTTTGCTGAGCGACTTTTACCACAACCGCATTAGTAATCGTGTTTTCAACTTCTGGTTCAAAAGTACTTGCAATCAAGTCCAGTAAATTAAGCGCTTTTCGAGCATCACCTGCTGCAAACTGAATCAGTGCATCATATTCTTCAATATGGATATAACGTTCTTTTAAGAATTTATCGCTTTGAAGTGCATTGTTGAGTAGTGTTTGAATTGCCTCACTATCTAAACTATTTAAGGTATAGACCTGACAGCGTGATAAAAGTGCGCTATTAACTTCAAAAGACGGGTTTTCAGTGGTCGCGCCAATTAAAGTAATTTTGCCTTTTTCAACTGCACCCAATAAAGCATCTTGCTGCGATTTATTAAAACGATGAATTTCATCAATAAAAACCACAGGTGTCAGTAAATCACCACTTTCTGCAATCACTTCACGTAATTCTTTTACGCCCGTATTCAGCGCGGACAAGCTCACAAATGGACGGTCTATTGCCTGAGCCAAAAGCAAAGCAATGGTTGTTTTACCAACGCCTGGTGGTCCCCAAAAAATAATAGAAGGCAAATGACCCTGATCAATCATTTGACGCAATGGTGCATGTTCACCTAATAAATGATCTTGCCCAATAATTTCAGACAAGTCTCTTGGGCGCAGGCGTTCGGGAAGTGGAATATGGGTGTCTGACATCTCAAATGGCTTTATCGTCTTTTCGCTATAGTCTATTGTGTCTCACAGAAATCTACAATTTGAATCTATGAGACACGTTCTTTATTTACAGGCTCTTGCTTAGCATTAAGAGGATTTCTTACTCAGCTTGAGTAAACGCGCATTTGAACCATCTTCAATCACCCAAATCGAACCATCTTGTGCTTCATGCAACCCACGAATACGTTTTTTCATATCCAATCTTTGCACTTCTTTCACGGGCTTATGCTCTAAATCCACCACAATAATCGCTTCGGAAGATAACCCGCCAATTAAGGCTTTATTTTGCCATGCAGGAAATTGTTGTCCGCGATAAATGATCATACTCGATGGAGAGATAACAGGAGTCCAGTCAATTTCTGGTGCTTTAAATTCTGGGCGAGTGTGATGGTCTGGAATAGGTTGGCCCGAATAATGGTCTCCATTTGAAACAATTGGATAACCATAATTTTCACCTTTAGTAATAATATTAAGCTCATCACCACCTTTAGGCCCCATCTCAACCACCCATAACTGTCCTTGGCGGTCAAAAGCCATACCTAACGGGTTACGGTGTCCAAGTGACCATATCTCAGCAGTTACCCCACCTTGCTTATAAAAAGGGTTACCTACAGCCGCGGTGCCATCCTCATTTAAACGCAAGATTTTACCCAAGTTACTTTTCATGTTTTGGGCAGGATCAAACTTTTGTCGTTCACCTGAACTGACCCACAGCTTACCATCTGTACCAAAAAGCATGCGATGTCCATAATGGCCTTGTCCTGAGACTTTAGGTACTTGCTGCCAAATCTGCTTTATATCGTTAAGTTTTGGCTGATTAGGATTAGATAAATCTAATTTCGCACGTGAAATCACTGCGCCAGATCCGCCTTGTCCTTTTGTAGCATAGCTAAGATAAACCCAATGATTCTTGGCAAAGTCAGGGTGTAAAATGACATCTCCTAAACCACCTTGTCCCCCATAGTTCACTGCAGGGACATTCTGGACATCTAATATTTGTTTATTTTTAGGGTTAAAAATTTTTAATTTACCCTGCCGTTCAGTCACTAATAAACGTTGATCAGGCAGACTGGTCACAGCCCAAGGCTCATTAAAATGTGCGACTGCTTCGACCTGATAAGTTTGTTTGACAGCAACAGACTGATCTGTTTTCGCAGTCGTATTTTGTTCAAGATTTTTTGAGTTGGTATTATTAGACCCACAGGCCATTAACAAAAAAAAACTACTACATAATAAGGGGGCTGCTAATCGTCTCATCGTTTTTATCTCCTTTTGCTTTTATTGTTATATAACGGAGATGAGCAAAAAAATGACGATAAAAATGTTACTTTATTATACGCTGTAATCAAACAACGCCTTTTAAGATCTATTTAACGTACCCAACGTACTACATAATCTTCAAGATCATCTTCATGTACATCAACTTCAGAAATACAACGTCCTGCAACTGACTTTTTCGCCTTAACCACGCTTTGTCTAGAACCCGTATTTAAATAATGCCAAGAAGGTAGATTTTTTCCTTCATTCAAGCGCTTATAAGCACAGCTTGAGGGCAGCCAATGAATTGTTTTTAGAGACTCTACCGTTAATTGTAAACAATCAGGTACTTGCTGCTGACGATTTGGGTAGTCCGTACAACGCCCTGTACCACAATCGAGTAACTTACAAGCCACTTTGGTATAAGCCACCTCATGTGTATCTTCATCTTCTAGTTTGACCAGACAGCATAAACCACAACCATCACATAAAGCTTCCCACTCAAGTTGAGTCAGTTGCTCTAATGGATAATTTTTCCAGAAGAGTGGTCGGAGGGAGGTCTCGGTAGACATAATCTTTTAACAGTTGATGAGATAAAACGGTGTATCAGTATAGCATTGAAGTGGCCTGTACTAAAAAAGAAGCTGTATTTCTGGCATCACAAAATGATTGTTTAATATACATTTCAACCACATAAACGACACATTCTGGCTAAAAAACACACTATATAGTTAAATGACAATGAAAAATAAGGAGGACAGCATTATGTTCCGTTGGGCGATAATTTTTGCAGTGATTGCACTCATTGCCAGTCTATTAGGGTTTGGTGGTGTTGCAGGACTATCTAAAGACTTTGCCGTGATTTTATTAGTTGTGGCTGTAATTCTAGCTGTAATTGGGTTCATTTCCCGAGGCCGGACTTAAATTTAATCATCACCATATAAAAAGAAGGAACTGGTTTCCTTCTTTTTTATTGCGTAGAAATATCTATCTTTTTATTTTGATGTAGTTTTTTACATAGTTCTTTATTTTACTTCTTATTTTTTATGCTTTAATCAAGCGTGTTTAAACCAAGTTTAATTTCAGGATTAATGTCATGAGTACAGCAATTAAAACCCGTGAAATTCAATATACTGCACCAGATGGCAGCCATTTAATTGGTTACTTTGCGGCTCCAGAGAGTGAAGAACCGGTACCAGGTATCATTATTGGTCCTGAGTGGTGGGGTCGTAATGAATATACTGAGCAACGCGCACGTGAGCTTGCTGAACACGGGTATGCAGCTCTTGCTATTGACATGTATGGCGATAAAAAAGTCACGACAACAGCAGCTCAAGCCTATGAATGGATGATGCAGACATTTGAAGATTTAGACACGGTGACTGATCGTGCTAATGCAGCACTGCAAACCCTTGCTGCCCAACCAGAGGTAAATAACGAGAAATTGGCTGCGATTGGCTTTTGCTATGGTGGTAAAGTCGTGTTGGATCTTGCTCGCTCAGGTGCTCCACTTAAAGCAATTATAACGTTCCATGCCACATTAGCACCGAAGGCTCCTGCTCAAAAAGGCAACATTCAGGGTGAAATTTTAGTTCTACATGGTGAACTAGACAGTATGGTCACCTTAGAAGATGTTGCTAATTTTGAAAAAGAGATGCAAGCTGCTGAGGTTAAACACGAGGTAGTGGTTTTAGAAGGTGCTAAACATGGCTTTAGTAACCCGCTTGCCGATGAAAGAGCTAAAGCGAACGGTGTGGACCTTGGCTACAATAGCGAAGCGGAAAAACAAGGCCTTGCTAAAATGTACGCTTTATTAGATCGTACTCTAAAATAAAAGAAGCAAATTTGGAGCAAATGGTTTTTTTTGCATTTGCTCCCTTAAATGTTTATGACTTTGCAATATTTTTACTGTATTTTTTAAACCATACTTCAATAACTATACTCCCGTTGAGCTAGAGCAAAGCCTAGTCTTATTTCCCGCACTCGGGGTTTAATGGAATAACATGAGAGGATACAACAATGACTGACAAGAAATGTCCGTATTGCGAATTTGATGAATATGACATCATTGATAAGAATGAATTTGCCGTAATTTTGCCTGATTCTAATCCGTTATCTAAAGGCCATTGTGTAGTAACACCACTGCGCCATGTTAGTTCTTTTTTTGACATTACGTCTAAAGAACATCAAGGCTTGCTTACACTTCTTGAAATTGCCCGTCATGAGACACAGCTTCGTCATCAACCAGATGGCTTTCACATTGGTTTTAATGATGGTGAAGTTTTTGGAAAAACTTCAGATCATTTCCACATTCATGTCATTCCTTACTATAAAAACCAACCGTTGAAACTTGATCAACGTTGGGGTGTACAAAAGGATTAATCCTTTTATCTGATTGAAACAGAGATTACGCGCTTTGAAGTAGTCTCTGTTTTAATACACTCTTTTTGTTTGCCTGCTTTAAACAAAATTTCATCTAAATTTCAGCTATAATTTACCCCTTACTTTTCTTCTATAGCTGTTCATGCCTGAATTTTCTTTTTCTGATGCCCTCTTAAATTGGTTCGACCAACATGGTCGTCACGATTTGCCTTGGCAAGTTGCCGATGATCCGTACAAAGTTTGGGTTTCTGAAATTATGCTACAGCAAACTCAGGTGAAAACGGTCTTGCAATATTTTGATCGCTTTATGGAGCGCTTTCCGACGGTAGAAGCTTTAGGTCATGCAACTTGGGATGAAGTAGCACCTTATTGGGCTGGCCTAGGTTATTACGCTCGTGCCCGCAATTTGCATAAAGCGGCTGGTCTTGTCACTCAGCAAGGTAAATTTCCTGAAACGCTAGAAGAATGGATTGCGTTACCTGGCATTGGTCGCTCTACCGCAGGCGCGCTCATGTCTTTAGGTTTACGCCAGTATGGCGTCATCATGGATGGCAACGTGAAACGCGTCTTATCCCGTTTCTTTGCCATTGAAGATGATTTAAGCAAACCACAGCACGAACGTGAAATGTGGAAACTGGCTGAAGAGCTTTGCCCTACACATCGCAACCATGACTACACTCAAGCGATTATGGATCTCGGCGCAACCATTTGTACGCCTAAAAAACCGCTTTGTTTATATTGTCCAATGCAAGCTCATTGTCAGGCTTATCAGCAAGGGTTAGAACAAGAATTACCTTTTAAAAAACCGAAAAAAACACCGCCTGTTAAAACAGCAGATGTTCTTATTATTCAGTGCGAAGGTGAATGGTTCTGGCAACAACGCCAAGCTCATGGTCTATGGGGCGGTTTATTCTGTTTACCTATTTTAGAAAATGAACATGAACGACTGAGCTTAAGTCAACAATTTAAACTACAACCTCAAGCACAAACTTTTCAGATCAGTCATAGCTTCACTCATTTTACATGGTTACTTAATGCTCATATGTTCCACGTGGAACCTGATCAAAAAGAACATCTGGCAATTGAACTTGAAGGCCAATGGTTGAGTCCGGAACAAGCCATTGCCAAAGGTGTTCCAACCGCGATGAAAAAATTGATCTCGACAAGCCGTTCATGACATAGTGAGTAAAATAATTTTGATATGGCTGTGACAGGGAGTATTTTGTGCGACGTTTTGTTTCTCATTTCTCACTTGGTTTTCTAATTATTCTTTTGGCGGCCTGTGCCAGTGCACCTAAAAAACCTGCCCAACTTCCACCCGCTCAAGTCATCAAACTCAAAAGTATGCAGCTTCCAAATCGACTGCCTGTGCCTGTAAAAGGTATTGACCGCGATGAATTAAAAGACACTTGGGGAGCTGCTCGGAGTCAGGGCCGTAGTCACGAAGGAATTGATATTTTGGCTCCACGTGGAACCAAAGTGTACAGTGCAACCGAAGGACTCGTTGCAGATCTTCGTAATAATAATCTAGGTGGCAAAGTGATCTGGATTTTAGGCCCAGCAGGAACATGGCATTATTATGCCCATCTTGATGGTCACAAACGTGGCTTAAATGTAGGCGACTATGTCAAAAAGGGCGACCTCATTGGTTATGTCGGCAATACGGGCAATGCACGTTATACTTCACCTCATCTTCATTATGGTCTTTATCTAGATGGTAAAGGTCGTGGTGCTGTTAATCCTTATTCATATTTACGCTAGGAACATTTTATGTCGGAAGCGCTGATCAATCGCTTAGTAGAGTTTGCCGAGTCTGGTAACCAGCAAAAGATCATTTTAAATGGCAATAGCTATCAAGGCTGGATCATGGAAATCAGCGATGATGCCCTACTAATCAGTACTGGTTTTTCAGACAAAGTCGGCAAAGACTTTTGGCTGAAGTTTGAAGACTTAACACAAGCAGAACTGTATTATTGGGATACTCGCCCAAATGAATGGGTCTTATTTAAACTTTAAAATTCTAAGATAAATATAAGGAGCATTATCATGAAAACTCAACGTTGCGGATGGTGTTCCGACGATCCACTCTATATTGCCTACCATGATGAGGAATGGGGTAAACCCGAACACGACGAGGCACGATTATTTGAAATGCTTTGTCTCGAAGGTCAGCAAGCCGGCCTCTCATGGATTACCGTACTAAAGAAAAGAGAAAGCTACCGTCAACACTTTTTTAATCATCCGATTGCAGACATTGCTTCATTTACAGATGATTTTCTAGAACTAAAATTATCTGATGCAGGCTTAATTCGTCACTTGGGGAAACTCAAAGCTATTCGCGATAATGCAATTGCTTGGCAAGCGCTCAAAGCACAAGTCGGTGATGTTCCTACATGGCTTTGGCAGTTTGTAGATGCAGCGCCACAAAACAATGATGTTGTAGATTATCGTAAGGCCCCTGCTCAAACCGAACTGAGCGTAAAACTTTCCAAAACTCTTAAAAAGAATGGTTTCAAATTTGTTGGACCAACCACCTGCTATGCTTTTATGCAGGCAGTAGGCATGGTCGATGATCATGAAAACGATTGTCAATTTAAAGCTTCATAACCCACCAGAACGGTTCAAAGCCGCTTAAGGAGTTTCCGATGAGCAATAATACGATTCAAGCTTATGCTGCAATGCAGGCAGGTGAAAAACTAGTTCCCTATCAATTTGACGCAGGTGAATTACAACCGCATCAGGTTGAGGTAAAAGTTGAATATTGTGGTTTATGTCATTCTGATATTTCTGTTTTAAACAATGAATGGCGTTCAACCGTGTATCCTGTGGTTGCAGGTCATGAAATTATTGGACGAATTGTTGCTTTGGGCTCAGAAGCCAAAGGTCTACAAATTGGACAGCGTGTCGGTATTGGTTGGACAGCTGAAAGTTGCCAAGCCTGTGATGAATGTATTGGTGGTCAGCAAGTACTGTGTACAGGTGGAAATGTTGCAACAATCGTAGGACATGCGGGTGGCTTTGCCGATAAGGTTCGCGCAGGTTGGCAGTGGGCTATTCCCCTCCCTGACGATTTAGACGCTGAAAGTGCAGGCCCTTTACTTTGCGGCGGAATTACCGTTTTTGACCCGCTACTCAAACACAAAATTCAGGCAACGCATCATGTCGGTGTAATTGGCATTGGTGGTTTAGGCCATATAGCCATTAAGCTACTTAAAGCATGGGGCTGTGAAATCACTGCTTTTAGTTCTAACCCAGATAAAACGGAAGAACTCAAAGCAATGGGAGCCGACCATGTGGTAAATAGTCGCGATACAGCGGCAGTAAAAGCTCAAAAAGGTAAATTCGATTTATTGCTGAGTACCGTGAATGTGACTCTAAATTGGTCTGCTTTTATTGCAACACTGGCTCCAAACGGAACCTTACATTTCTTAGGCCTTACGCTTGAGCCTGTTCCTGTTTCAGTTGGCTCTCTTATTGGTGGTGCTAAGTCAGTGACTGGTTCACCTACGGGCTCACCTGCTGCACTACGTCAGCTTTTAAAGTTTGCTGCACGTAAAAAAATTGCGCCTCAAATTGAGCTATTTCCAATGTCACAGCTCAATGAAGCAATTGAGCGTCTACACTCAGGGCAGGCACGCTACCGCATTGTGCTTAAAGCAGACTTTGCAGAATAAGACTAACTCGCTGTTTTAATCTGTTGCCGTGACCAGTCCGCTAAGTCTTTAATTGCTTGGCGGACATCTGCTGTTAGCTCATGACCTGCATTTAAACGAATAAAATGCCGATAGCGTTCATCCTCACCAAAAACATGACCGGGAACTACAGTAATTCCGTGAGATTTTGCAGTGTAATAGAGCGCCAAACTATCTACAGTTTTAGGTAACTGCATCCATAAAGCATAACCACCTTCTGGTTGACTCAGTGCCATTGGAATACCTTCAAATGCATTTAAAATACAACTACGATACTCCTCGACTTGCCGCATCAAATTCGGTCTTAACTGCTCTAAATGCTCCCTATAACCACGGCTATAAATAAAATCAGCTAGACCTAATTGTAGCGGTGTATTGACCCCAATATTACTGGCTAACAGCTCAAGCCTTAAATGTTCTAACTTTGTTGTTAAACAGAACCATCCTACGCGATACGCACTCGATAACGACTTAGAAACCGATCCACACCAAATCACATAGCCTTCACGGTCCCAATAGCGTATAGGTAATGGTCGCTCACCGCTGTAACCACACTCTCCATAAATATCATCTTCGATAATAAAGCACTGATACTTTGCTGCTAATTCGGCAATTTTTTGTTTTTCTGTATTACTTAAACAGTATCCTAATGGATTCTGATAGTTGGCTGTCATTAAGCAAACTTTAGCCAAACCTTGCTTCATAAATGATTCTAAGCGCCCAAGATCGATACCACGATGATGCGCTGGAATTTCAATAATCTGCCGTTTTAAACTTGCTATAAGCTGTAGCTGTCCATTAAAAGTAGGCGTCGGAATTAAAATACTATCGCCTACTTCTGTTAGATGTTGAATCACCAAAGACAAAGCAGGCATGCAGCCATTGGTAATAAAAATATCTTCTGCCGCGATAAAAATCCCATCTTCACGCCAATGATCAGATAACGCTTTTCTTAATTGCTCATGCCCTTGTTTATTACAATAAAGAAAGTCTTGAGGCTGACAATTTTTTAAAGCCCGTTGAATAGAACGACGTAAACCTTCCACAGGAATAAAATGAGGCGTCAACTGAATAGAGCCTAATGGTACAAGATGGCTTTGTAAGGCAGCTTCCTGAATTTGATTATGCAATTCCAGATTTGAAACTTGTCGAGGTAAAGATAAGAAATCTGGACTTTCAGGAATGGGGCCAGCTTGTGCACGGGCAACCACAAAATAACCTGACTTCGGCTTTACATAAATAAGCCCCCTCGCCTCAAGTAACTCATAACAACTTTTTGCTGTACTTAAACTAATGCTGTGCTGACGAGCAAAATCTCGTAAAGAAATAAGTTTCTGGTGAGGTTTAAGCTCATCTTGATAAATACGATGTGCTAATTGATTGGCAAGAACCTGATATTGGAAAGTCATTCTGTGCTGCTTTTTTAAAAATTTCTGTATCTGTACTGGTTTATAGAACACCTTTAGGCTATAGAAATCAACTCAGAAAGTAGCAAACTCATGAAATTAAAAGCTATATTGTTATTTACTATTGTTTTAGCTGGTTGCCAACAACAACCAAAAGATGAGCAGTACAGACATACTGTTTGCCAAAGCCTCATAGAAGGTTATTTAAAAATGACAAATCAACAAGACTATAAAATGGAGCAACGCACTGATGACGAGACCAATGCGATTTCTCATTATCAATATAAACGGAATAGCTCAAATGAAGTTGTAATGGTGAACTCGGTTTATTCGACTTTATATTTTAGCTGCCGAGAACATCAAAAAAGCTATTTTCTGTCTCAACATTCATCAGAAGGACAAACGACTCCACTTTTAGAAGTTCATTTCCCAACTGACAGTTACACTACTTTTAGAGAGCGTTTTTAAAACCGTCTTTTAACTGTTCTGCCAAAAACTCAATAAATAAACGAATTCTTTTTGGTAAATGCTCTTGTTGATAATACACAGCATGGATGCTTTGATATTGATGTTCAATTTGGTCTTCAAATAAGGCTATCAATCGCCCTTCTTCAATATCTTTCCAAATTTCAAATTCAGATAGTCGTGCAATACCATGTCCTCTAATCGTCAGCTGACGTACCGTTTCCCCACTCGATGCTTTAATTTTTGATTGCGCAAAAAAATATTCATCACCAACTTTAATCGGCCAACTATTGATATATGTAGGTCTGGTAAAACCAATCAAATCATGTTGTTCAAGCTGTTCAGGTTGTGTCGGTGTACCCTTAATTGCTAGATACTCAGGGCTTGCAACGATAAATAAGCGACTTTTACACACCAGTTTGGCATGAAGACTTGAATCATTGAGCTCCCCAAACCGAAATGCGACATCAGTTTTATGTTGCAGCAGGTCAATCACCTGATCATTACTATTTAACTCAATTTCAATATTTGGATAGCACTCACGAAACTTATGCATTAATGGCGCAATTACGTGTAAGACAAACGGCGTTGCTGAATCAATGCGAATGAGCCCTGCAGTGCCCTGATCAGACTTTTGCAGTTCTTCTTCGGCAGCGTTCAGCTCATTTAAGATTTTACGGGCCTTTACAAGAAACTGCTGCCCTTCTTGTGTGAGTTTTAATTTACGTGTGGTGCGCTCCAATAAGGTCACATCTAACTTCGCTTCCAAGCGTGTTAACGATCGACTGACCCCCGAAGGCGTTTGTTTTAAATGTTCTGCCGCTGCAACAAAAGAACCCGTATCAACGATTGCAATAAAGGCAACTAGCTCTTCAATTGTTGATTTCATGTCTTATTCCATTATTGACTAATGATCAAAGATATTTTGCTTATTCATCTATTTTTTCGCAACAATAAAAACAGCAAAATGCACATCAAGTTAAATGATTATTCAAATTTAGGTAAACACATGAATATTCCACGTTTTGGTCTAGGAACTTTCCGTCTTAAAGAACAAGCAGTTATTGATTCTGTTAAAACTGCTTTAGACGTAGGTTACCGTGTCATTGATACTGCTCAAATTTATGATAATGAAGCTGCGATTGGTCAAGCAATTGCCGAAAGCGGTGTATCACGTCAGGACTTATTTTTAACCACAAAAATCTGGGTAGATAATTTTGCTCAAGATAAGTTTATTCCGAGCTTAAAAGAGAGCTTACAAAAGCTTCGTACTGACCATGTTGACCTCACTTTAATTCATTGGCCAGCACCGGACTTAGGCGTTTCTATTCCTGAAGTTATGCAGCTTCTACTTGAAGCGAAACAACAAGGTCTTACCAAACAAATTGGTATTTCAAACTTCAATATTGCGCTTACCCAACAAGCAATTGACACAATTGGTGTAGAGCATATTGCAACCAACCAGATTGAGCTAAGTCCTTATCTTCAAAACCATAAGCTTGTGAATTTCTTACAAGAGAAGAATATTGATGTGACTTCATATATGACTCTTGCATACGGCAAAGTGCTTCAAGACCCAGTTCTCGCTGAAATTGCAGCAGCGCATAAAGCAACAACAGCACAAATTGCACTAGCGTGGGCATTGCAACGTGGTTTTGCAGTCATTCCATCTTCGACTAAACGTGAAAACCTGATTAGCAACTTAAAAGCACAGGATATCGAGTTAACTTCAGCTGAAATGCAAATGATTGCCGAACTTGATCGTAACAGTCGTGAAGTTAGCCCAGAGCCATGGGCACCAGTTTGGGACTAAACTCATGAACACTCAATCAAATACGGCGTTCTCGTTATTGGCATTGGCAATAGGTGCCTTTGCCATTGGCACCACGGAATTTTCTCCAATGGGGTTACTTCCGAACATCGCTAACGATTTAGGTATTTCAATTCCAACAGCCGGAATGTTAATTACAGGTTATGCACTTGGTGTAATGCTAGGTGCCCCATTCATGACCCTATGGTTTGGTGGTTTTGCACGACGTAATGCGCTTATTTTACTGATGGCGATCTTTACGGTAGGTAACCTAATCGCAGCGTTTTCACCAAGTTATATGAGCTTATTAGGTGCACGTCTTATCACAAGCTTAAACCACGGTGCCTTCTTCGGGATTGGCTCTGTTGTAGCGGCAAGCATTGTTCCCGCACATAAACAGGCCAGTGCTGTAGCCACCATGTTTATGGGCTTAACTATTGCCAATATTGGTGGTGTACCGTTGGCAACTTGGGTTGGCCAAAACATTGGCTGGCGTATGTCTTTCCTTGCGATTTCCTTGCTTGGTGTGATTACCATGCTCGCTTTATGGAAAGCACTCCCACAAGGGATGGTTGCCCAAAAACCAAATGTGAAAGCTGAATTGAAGGTATTAACGCGTACTCCTGTAGTTCTTGCGCTACTCACTACCGTACTCGGTGCAGGTGCAATGTTTACGCTCTATACCTATATTGCGCCAAGTTTGACTGAGTTTACCCATGCTTCACCGACGTTCATTACGTTTATGTTGGTATTGATTGGTGTCGGTTTCTCAATTGGTAACCATTTAGGCGGACGTTTTGCAGATTTGTCGATTAATAAAACTTTGATTGGTTTCTTGGTTCTGTTAATTGTGATGATGGTGACTTTCCCAATTCTTGCACAAAGCCAGATTGGAGCAGCCATTGCATTAGTGATCTGGGGTGCAGCAACCTTTGCTTTAGTACCACCTTTGCAAATGCGTGTAATGTCAGTTGCTCATGAAGCACCGGGACTTGCCTCTTCAGTGAATATCGGTGCGTTTAACTTAGGTAACGCAGTTGGAGCAGCAGCAGGCGCGTTAGTACTCGATTTAGGTTGGGGTTATAGCGCAGTATCATTTGCTGGAGCATTACTAGCTGGCTTAGGTTTGTTATTGGTTTTATTTCAAATCAAACGCGAAAGTAGCCCTGCACAAGCTTTACAGCAGTGTTCAGATTAATAAAAAAAGCGCCTGATCTCAGGCGCTTTTTTTTAAGCTATTTATTTTAAAATATCTGGTAATTTAGGGTGTTCATAAATCGGACTAGTCACTTCCCGCTTCATTTTAAGCAACATCTGGTAAGGCTGCTGTTGAACAAACATATTTACAAAGCTCAACGGAATTGCACCAGCAGGATCAGCATAACCACTGGTGGTTACTTTCACCTTATTATTTCCAAGTTTCTGGAATGTCCAATCCCCTTCATAGCGTGTTAAGCGCACCACATCAGGTTGTATCGGATAATTTCCACTAATTGCGGTATTTTTAATTGTCACAACACCATTTGCGGCCTTGCTCATTTTTCCTTTTACAACGACATCACGATCTTTCAAAGGAAACGGAAAATCCAACACCATATACAGTGTGAACTCACCTTTTTTCTCATCTTGAGACAACATTTCAACTTTGCCCATATAAGGCACCCACTGGTCAGCACGATTTACATCTAAAATCACAGCAACAGCGCGTTCAAGTGGCACATCAAATGTGGTTTCTGCTTTATATTGAAAGACTGGATTATCAGTTTTTTGATAGGTCCAAACTTTAATATTATTACGGTCTAAGCTGAGTTTAGCTTTTTCAGTAGAAGCAGCCCCCGTCCAGAGACTGCTTAAGCAAAGAAGAGTGGTCAAGGCAATTTGTTTTTTATTCATGTTCTGCTCTATCTTGTTTTTCTCGCTACACATGTAATACGTACAGGGTTTTATACCTGTACGTCGTTCAATCCTAAAACATCTTTCATGTCATATTTACGCGCTTCACGACCCACAACCCATGCAGCAGCTCGTACTGCACCAGCAGCAAAGTTCATACGGTTAGTCGCTTTATGAGTCACTTCAACGCGCTCACCTTCACCAATAAACATCACTGTGTGTTCGCCAACGATGTCACCACCACGAATAGTTTCAAAACCAATGGTTTGACGGTCACGTGGGCCTGTATGCCCTTCACGTCCATACACAGCAACTTCTTTTAAGTTACGACCTAAAGTATCTGCAATTGCTTCGCCCATCATTAATGCTGTACCTGACGGCGCATCTACTTTATGACGGTGGTGAGCTTCAATCACTTCAATATCTACTGTATCGCCAAATACTTTTGCTGCAAGCTCAAGTAACTTGATTGATACATTTACACCTACTGAATAGTTCGCAGCGTAAACCACAGGTATCTGGGTGGCAACTTCGTCTAACTCAGCTTTTTGCTCATCTGACATACCTGTTGTACCAATAACCATGGCAACCCCAGCTTCACGACAAAGCTTTAAATGCTGAGCAGTTGCAACTGGTGCAGTAAAATCAATGATTACATCACAGTCTTTAAGAACTTCTGCTAAGTTTCCTGAAACCTTCACACCCACTGAACCAATACCAGCAAGCTCACCTGCATCCGTGCCCACCAAACTACTTTCCGGACGCTCTACCGCAGCAGCTAATTGATAGCCTGCCTGTTGAACTGCTTGAATAAGCGTACGGCCCATACGACCGCCTGCACCTAAAATACCAATGCGTGGAGCTGCTGACATAATCTTCCCAATCTTCGGTTTTACGTAATTTACCTACTATATCAAAACTCTTTGCTCATCTTAAAAAGTAAAAATTATTTTTTGAGATGAACTGAAATTTAATCTGTTTTCACAAAAGTTAAAGAATTGATCGGCACACTACGAAGCCACGAATGAGAAAAAGATGACTATAAAGGAGTTCAGCATGCATTCGAGAATTATTAGCTTCACAGTGATGATGGGGATTATGAGTTCAGTGGCATTTGCAGAGCCTGCAATCCAGCCAGGAGACACATTAGAAAGTTTATCTAAAGCGCGTATTACAACAAACGTAAATACCCAAACATCAACGCCTACAGCTCAAACAAGCAATGCCAATGCTGACGTTAAAGTTGAAGATATTGACCCGATTATTGGCGAAACTACTGCAGAAGCACCGAAAGTAGCTGTACAGTCACAAGCAGTAGCCGCAACAGTGATCGAAAATGCTCCGACTCTTGCTTCTAGCGAACCGACTGTAAGTGTTAATGATATTGATGTTGCTCACCCTACAGAGTAAACAGACATAATTTTTCTTTTAAGCAGAATAAAAATAATAAGATACATCAGCGCAATAAAAAGGCGGATATTTATAAAATATCCGCCTTCTTTTTAAGTTCTTGTCTAATCAAGTATTAATCAAATAAACGATCAAAGAATGATTTTTTCTTCGGTGAAGAAGCGCTGTCTTCGCCATCAAAAGAAGCTTGCAACTCTTTAAGTAATTCACGTTGGCGAGAATTTAAGTTGACTGGTGTTTCTACCACAATACGGCAAAGTAAATCACCGACCATGCTGCTACGTACTGGACGAACGCCTTTACCACGTAAACGGAATAATTTACCTGTTTGAGTTCCTTCAGGAATTTTAAGGCTAACACGGCCTTCCAAAGTTGGAATTTCAATTTCTTTACCAAGCGCAGCATCAGCAATGCTTACTGGTACATCCATATAAAGATCGGCACCATCACGTTGGAAAATTTCGTGTTCACGAACGACAACTTCAACGTACAAGTCACCTGATTGGCCATCACGAATTGCTTCGCCTTTACCACTCAAACGAACGCGGTCACCATTATCTACACCCGCTGGAATTGTAACTTCCAACGTTTGTTGGCGATCGGCAACACCTGAACCATGACATGCCTGACAAGGGTTTTTAATAATTTTACCTTGGCCACGACACGTACCACATGTTTGTTGTACAGAGAAGAAGCCTTGCTGCATACGAACTTGTCCTGAACCATGACAAGTTTTACAGGTTTCAACATCTTTTGGATTTTTAGAGCCTTTACCATCACACACATCACATGGTGCAGGAGCAGTAAAGGTAATAGTTTTTTTCACCCCTTTTACAGCTTCTTCAAGGGTAAGTTCCATTACATAGCGTAAATCTGATCCGCGACGTTGACGCTGTTGACGTCCACCACCACCGAATGCGCCACCGAAGATATCACCGAACTGGCTAAAAATATCTTCTGCACTAAATCCGCCGAAGCCACCACCGCCCCCGCCAAAGCCACCTTCGAACGCATTATGACCCATGCGATCGTACATGCTACGCTTTTCGCTGTCCGATAAAACTTCATAAGCTTCAGCAGCTTCTTTAAATTTCTCTTCAGCTTCGGCATTGTCAGGGTTTCTATCAGGATGATATTTCATCGCCAATTTACGGTAGGCTTTTTTGATCTCATCATCACTTGCGGTTTTTGAAATGCCTAAAACCTCATAATAATCACGTTTAGCCATTTTTGGCGGTGCTCCTCACGGAATTTTATCAATACTCTATTGCCGACTAAATGGGGGGCTTTAGCCGAATTTACAAGGGGGAAATGTTTAAAAAATAGATATATTAAAAAACTGCCTTATTTTTTAAATATTTAGACAAGCCTTTTAACCATGCATTTAATAGAAATAACCACGCAATAGCGCTAAAAACTACGCCAGCAACCGTAGAGGCTGTGACCCAAAGATTACTATCCCATGCAAAGAAGAAGAGCGGAATGAACCAGACAACAGCAAAAATTGCCATAAATAGAAATAGAATTCCGTTGCGCATAATCCATAGCGCATGCGCATGAATCCAAACTTCTGCATTATCTACAACTGCCACTTTACGAGCGACCAAATAAGCAAAGGCCGCAAAAATAACCGTAAACAATGCAAGAAACATGAACGCATAAGAAATTACTATATAACGGCGATGCTGTTCGATATGGTCTTGCCCCATCTGTATTTCACCTCAATTCACTGCATTTTGCCTATTTTTTATGCAGTGAAATAATCCTGTATTTTTTGTGTAAAGACAGGTGCTACTATATTGGAGTTTTCAATATTTCGCACCTTTATTCACAAAAAATTTATGTATTTTATGCGGTTTTTTTCACCTTAAACCACGCTGCGTAGAGTGCAGGTAGGAAAAATAATGTCAGTAAGGTGGCAACAATCAATCCACCCATGATTGCAACAGCCATCGGACCAAAGAAAATACTTCGAGAAAGTGGAATCATGGCCAGAACTGCGGCTAAAGCAGTCAAAATAATTGGACGGAATCGACGCACTGTCGCTTCAATAATTGCTTCCCAAGTTGGATGTCCAGCTTGTCGGTCCTGCTCAATTTGATCAATCAAAATAAGCGAGTTACGCATGATCATACCAGAGAGCGCAATTGTGCCTAACATGGCCACAAAGCCAAATGGTTTGTTAAATAACAGTAAGAATAAAACAACACCAATTAACCCCAGTGGAGCTGTTAACAGCACAATCGTCGAACGAGACAAGCTTTTGAGCTGAATCATCAGTAATGTCATGACCACTGCCAAAAAGAGTGGCATACCCGCATTCACAGAATTTTGCCCACGTGCAGACTCTTCTACGGTTCCACCCACTTCAATTAGATAGCCACTTGGCAATTCAGCACGTAACTTATCCATTGATTCAGCTAACTCACCAACTACTGTAGCTGGCTGTAGTTGAGTTCGGATATCTGCGCGAACAGTAATCGTCGGTAAGCGGTTACGATGCCAGATCAGACCATCTTCAAACTTATACTCAATTTTCGCGATTTGAGCTAAAGGTACAGTGGTTCCATTGTTCGTTGGCACAGCTAAGCTTGCCAGTGAAGCCACTTCAACGCGCTCTGCTTGGTCCCCGCGTAAACGAATTTCAATCAGTTCACGTTTTTCACGATATTGCTCAATCGCACTACCTGTAATTGATGCATTAATGAAGTTCGCTAAATCCAGACTAGAGACACCCATTTGTCGAGCACGGTCTTGATCAATTTGAATAGAAATAATCTTACTTGGTTCGCCCCAGTCTAAATGCACATTGGTGGTATTCGGGTTCTCGCTGATCACTTTAGCGACTTGCTGCGCTTCTTTACGTACCAGATTTAAATCTTCACCTGACACACGATATTGCAATGGGTAACCAACAGGCGGGCCATTTTCGAGTAATGACACACGTGTACGGACTTGCGGAAGTAATTGCTTAATTTGTGTTTCTAACGAGCGTCGAATGTCATCACGATCATCAAGTGATGATGCGAGTACAACAAACTGAGCAAAGCTGGCTTGCGGCAATTGCTGATCTAAAGGTAAATAAAAACGTGGTGAACCTGTCCCTACATAGGCCACATAGTTATCAATACCCTTTTGTTTAGACAGGAAGTTCTCAACCTTTTTCACAGCTTGTTCTGTTGCTGTTAAAGAAGCACCTTCTTCAAGCTTTAAATCGACTAAAATCTCAGCGCGGTTTGAAGGTGGGAAAAACTGTTGAGGTACCATCTTAAACATAAGTACAGATAGCACGAAAATCCCCACCGTCGTTGCAATCACGGTTTTACGATAGGTCACACAAAACTCGACCATCTTTCTAAAACGTAAATAGAAACTAGATTGATAAGGATCGTAATGATGGTCCTGTGAAATTGCCACAGTTTGCGGTTGCGGTTTTTTCGTTAATCTTGCCCATAAGCGAACATACCAAGGCACCTGATGTCCTAACTTAGTAAAATCTGGTAATAGCTTTTCACCTAAATAAGGTACGAATAGAACTGCTGCAATCCAAGATACTAATAAAGCAATGGTCACGACCTGAAAGATAGAACGCGTGTATTCACCTGTACTAGACTGAGCCGTAGCAATCGGTAAAAAACCTGCCGCAGTAATGAGGGTGCCGGTTAACATTGGAAATGCGGTAGTTTTCCACGCAAATCCGGCGGCTTTAATTCGGCTATAGCCCTGCTCCATCTTAATGGCCATCATCTCAACGGCGATAATCGCGTCATCGACTAACAGACCTAACGCCAAGATCAAAGCACCAAGTGAAATCTTATGCAGTCCGACATCGAATAAACTCATACCGGCAAAGGTCATTGCTAAAACTAAAGGAATAGAAAAAGCAACCACCAATCCCGTACGGAAGCCTAAAGAGAAAAAACTCACTAACAAGACAATAATGACTGCTTCAGCGAGTACCTTCACAAACTCATGAATACTGCGTTGTACTGCTACAGGTTGGTCAGAAACTTTTTGCAATTTCATGCCGAGTGGCAAGGTCTTTTGTAATTGGGCAAATTCTGTTTCTAAATTTTTACCAAGGGCAATAATGTCACCGCCTTTACGCATCGAAACAGCAATGCCAATACCATTTTCACCCATGAAACGCATACGTGGCTGAGCAGGTTGACTAAAACCACGGTAGACATCAGCGACGTCACCAAGCTGAATGGTTTTATCACCGACCAATAAAGGTGTTTTTTTAATTTCATCAATGTTTTGTAGATGACCACTTACTCTAATTTGAATACGGTCTGTGCCTGTTTCAAAAAAACCTGCACTTGCCATACTATTTTGCTTTTGTAAGGCTTCTTGAATCGCTGTAACTGGAATTCCGAGCTGTACCGCTTTAGTGTTAGAAATCTCAACCCAGATTTTCTGATCTTGTAGACCAATCAATTCGACCTTACTGACATCTTTGACTCGTTGAAGCTGTAATTGCAAACGATCTGCATATTCTTTCAAAAGTGCATAATCAAAGTCTTTGCCTGTCAATACATAAATATTACCGAAAGTGTCCCCAAATTCATCGTTAAAAAATGGGCCTTGTACACCGTTTGGCAGTTCATGGCGAATATCATTCACCTTCTTACGGACGTTATACCAAACGTCAGGGATCTGTGCCGATGTCAGCGAGTCCTTGGCAACAAACGTAACCATCGACTCACCCGGGCGGGAGTAAGCCATGATCTTGTCATACTGCCCTGTTGTCATGAGTTCCTTTTCGATACGGTCAGTCACCAGCGTTGAAACTTCTTTCGCTGTTGCTCCAGGCCAATAGGTTTGTACAACCATAACTTTAAAGGTAAATGGTGGATCTTCACTTTGTGAAAGTTTTGAATAAGAGATCGCGCCGATAATGCCAAGTAACAGCATAAAATAAAAGACGATACCTTTATTATTTAACGCCCATTCCGAGAGATTGAATTTCATGGCTGGGTTGCTCCCTGAATTTTCACCGCACGGTTTTCACGATCAATCGGGTGAATCTTCTGTTTATCACGTAGCAAATGTACACCGCCAATCACAACCCAATCATTTGGAGCCAAGCCAGATAATACAGGTACACTATCTTTGCCATATGCACCAACCGTAACAGGTACTTTACGCAAAGTCTGGTTCGCATTAACGACCCATACATAAGGCTGATTATCTGTTGCTGAAACACTCGAAAGTGGCACACTCATCACATTGGTTTGAGTCGAACTAAAAAATACACGTGCACTTTGTCCAAGCTGAATAACAGATTGACCTTCTTTAAGTGCTACCTTGACTGTAAAAGTACGAGACTGATCCGCTGCAGGAGAAACTTCACGTACATAACCAGCAAATTTTTCATTCGGTTTAGACCACAAGGTAATCCAAGCGGCTTGACCAACTTTAATCTCGGTAACCGCTTGTTCAGGAACACCAATAACAACTTCACGCTCTCCATCAATTGCAAGTTGATAAGCAGCTTGTCCTGCTGCAACCACTTGTCCAATTTCTATATTTCGCGCAGTAATTACCCCGTTTTTATTAGAAACGAGTTGGTTATAACCAGTTTGGTTGGCAGAAACTTCATAATTAGAACGAGCTTGCTGTAGTGCCGCTTGTGCCGCATCGTATTGATTTTTTACCGTATCGAATTGCGAACGGCTCACTGCATTAATAGGGAGTAATTGTTGAAAACGTTTAAGTTCATCTGCTGCTGTTTTCGCTGAAGCCTGTGCATTATCCAGTTGGGCTTTAGCAGCATTTAATTGTAACTGCGCATCTGCCACATCGAGTTTTGCTAATACTTGTCCAACTTTAACTCGGTCGCCTACATCCACATAGCGTGCAGTAACTTGTCCACCAACCCGAAATGCCAAAGCCGTTTGTTGTCTAGCCTGCACATCCCCTGCATAGCTTTTTTGTTCATTGAGTGTGGTTAATGGTTGCGCCACCATCACATAGGGTATTTCTTCTGTTTTGGGTGCTTCTTTACTGCATCCCATTAATGTGACCGTACAAACAATCACCATACTCATGATGAGAGGTTTTAACAGATTCATATCTTATCGCTCTTATTCAAACTGATTTTTTAAGGCACAATATGCTTGCATCATAGTTTGTTTGTTTTTTAATTAATATACCTATGGGTACATTAATTAAAAAAAACTTATAAATATTTATTTTTTTAAACTTTTATTAGAGGATTTTGTGCAAACAGTTAATCAAAGTGGTCGCCCCAAAGATCTGGAAAAGCGTGCTCGTATCCTACAAGCCGCGAAAGCTATTTTTTTAAAATCCGGTTATCACGGTACTAGCATGAACCAGATTGCACAGGAAGCCGGCGTTACTAAACTCACGGTTTATAACCACTTTCAAGATAAAGTGAATCTATTTATCTGTGCGATTACAGAAACTTGTGAAGAGACACTGGATACTAAACAATTTGACTTAGATACATCAGCAGACTTCTATCAAACACTCTTTATCGTATGTTCACGTGCTTTGCAGATTATTTATTCACCTGAAGCATTAAAGCTTGATCACGTATTATTAGAGCTTGCAGCAGAACAGAGCCCACTCGCCCTACAGTTTTTTGATGCATCACATACTCGACTGCAAAATCAATTAGCCGCATTCTTCCAAAAAGCGGCTGAATTAGGTTTTATCCAAGCCGATAACCCAACCTATCAAACCGAGCTTCTTTTGTCTTTATTGCTTGGTGTACGTCATCACAAGGTTTTACTGGGCATTACTGCTGCCCCAAATGCTCAGGAGCTAGAGCAAATTATTCGCGATGCAATTCATTTATTCTTACTCAAATATGGGAGTTAAACCAAAGTCCGATTGTCAAAAGTTACGCTGAGTGCATGCCAGCTTTTAAGACACTACAAGTGAATTAAATGTTATTTTTTAAGCAAAAATTCACATTTTCTTACGCTCAAAGCTTGGAATGTTTGTTAATCGCGCTATATTCGATAAGAATAAGAACAGGAGAAAATAGCATGGTTCAGCAAATCGATGCGCCACTGCGTGAGGATGTCCGCTTACTTGGTAATTTGTTAGGTGAAACCCTAAAACAACATGCAGGACAAGAACTGTTTAATCAGATCGAGCAAATCCGTGCTCTTGCCAAAGGTGCACGTGATGGTCAAGCTGAAGCCGAAAAGCAATTAGAACAATTATTTTTAGAACTGCCCGATGAAGAGCTATTACCTCTCACCCGCGCTTTTTCTCACTTCCTCAATTTTGCCAATATTGCCGAGCAATATCATGTGGTCCGTAGCCGCAGACAGGCAGAATTTGATTCGGATGCAAACTCTCCGAATCCGCTTGTTCACTTATTTCAAAAATTTAAAGATAAAAGTATTTCAACAGAAAAACTGTTCCAGCAAATTTGTGATCTTAAGATTGAGTTAGTACTTACGGCGCACCCAACTGAAGTGAGTCGTCGTACCCTCATTCAAAAATATGATGATATCAATGCTTGTCTCTCACAACTTGATCAGCAAAAACTTACTCCACGCGAACGTCAAAGTGCACTTGCGAACTTAAAGCAACAAATTAGTTCAGCTTGGCAAACAGATGAAATTAGACAGCACCGCCCTACTCCAGTCGATGAAGCAAAATGGGGATTTGCCACAATTGAGCAAACACTTTGGAATGCTGTACCTAAATTCATTCGCGAGTTAAATGAATTAGTTCAAGAAAACTGTCAACTCAATTTACCACTTAATATTGCACCAGTACGTTTCGCATCTTGGATGGGTGGAGACCGAGATGGTAACCCAAATGTTACTCATCAAATTACCCAAGAAGTACTCTGGTTATCACGCTGGCAAGCTGCCGACCTCTATTTAAGAGATATCGAAAATTTACGTTGGGAACTTTCAATCCAGACTTGTTCTGAAGAAATGATTCAAGCAATTGGTAGCCAACATGCAGAACCTTATCGTGAATATTTACGTGCAACACGCGAGCGTTTAAAAGCAACTCGCCACTGGTTAGCTCAGCGTTTACAAGGCTTAGAAGCAGACGACAGCAATGTCATTAAAAGCAAAGACGAACTCTTACAGCCTTTATTGCTGTGCTACCGTTCTTTAATCGACAGTAACCTACCTGAAATTGCGAATGGTCAGCTTCTCGACTTCATCTATCGTGTGAACTGTTTTGGTATTGAACTACTTAAACTCGACATTCGCCAAGAATCAGGCCGTCATCGCCAAGCAATTTCAGCAATTACTGAATATTTAGGTTTAGGTAATTTTGAATCATGGACTGAGCAAGCACGCCAAAACTTCCTCATTCAAGAATTACAAAGTAAGCGCCCGCTTTTACCGAAATATATTAATGAACCTGAGGGCAGTTTAATTGGTCATCCAGATGTTCAAGAAGTATTTGCAACCATGCGTACTTTGGCAGACCAACCGCCTGAATCCTTAGGGGCATATATTATTTCGATGGCTGAATATCCAAGTGATGTTTTAGCTGTGTTGTTATTGCAAAAAGAAGCAGGTATTCAACACCCTTTACGTGTAGTTCCTCTATTTGAAACTTTAAAAGATTTAGATGGCGCTGCAACTACCATGAATACGCTGTTCAATATGCATTGGTATAAACAGCACATTCAGGGTAAACACGAAGTCATGATTGGCTACTCCGACTCTGCAAAAGATGCTGGTTTCATGTCTGCCAACTGGGCGCAATATCGTGCTCAAGAAGAGCTAACAGCAATTGCTCAAACACACGGCGTACAGTTGACATTATTCCACGGTCGCGGCGGTTCAATTAGCCGTGGTGGCGCACCAACCCAACAAGCTCTATTCTCGCAACCTCCTGGTTCAATTTCTGGGGCAATCCGTGTCACAGAACAAGGTGAAATGATTCGCTTCAAATTCGGTCTAGAAGGTATTGCCATGCAAAACCTTGAAATCTATACCGCAGCAACACTTGAAGCGACCTTATTACCACCACCAGAACCTAAAACTGAATGGCGTGAACTCATGAACCGCATGACTGATCATTCTGTTAAGGTCTACCGTCAAACAGTTCGTGAAAACCCACATTTTGTGAAGTATTTACGTACGGTTACCCCTGAGCTTGAATTACAAATGTTACCTTTAGGCTCGCGTCCTGCAAAACGAAAAGTGAGTGGCGGCATTGAGTCTTTACGTGCGATTCCATGGGTATTTGCTTGGACACAAATCCGTTTGATGTTACCTGCATGGCTAGGTACTGGCGCAGCAATTAATGAAGTGATTGCCGATCAGCAAAAAGCAACGCTTGATGAAATGCTCCAGCAATGGCCTTATTTCCAGACGCTGATTGATATGCTGGAAATGGTATTGTCTAAATCCGATGCCAACATTGCACTCTATTACGAGTCTCATTTGACTGAAGATGAAGATTTAAAAGTGCTCGGTAATCAATTACGTCAACGACTAAAAGATGCTGTTGAAACGCTACTTAAATTGAAAGATGAATCAAAGCTTCTGAGTAACAACGAGGTTCTTGATCAATCTATGCAGGTTCGTAAACCATACTTACTTCCTTTGCATCTTTTACAGGCTGAACTCATGAAGCGTCGTCGTGATTATCTTGCTGAGCGTCAGGCAGAAAACACCCCTGTTGACCATGCACTTATGGTGAGTATTGCGGGTATCGCTGCTGGCTTACGTAATACAGGCTAAGCTAATTTTACCAATTGTTTTATAAAGCAGTGCATCTTGATGTGCTGCTTTTTACTTACAAAATTCTCTATTTTTCTTAAATTTTCCCCGATTTTCTATTTTTTTGAATATTTTTTAAAAATCATAAAATTAATATTTATGAGAAAAAAATAACTAAATACGCACATTTAGTTTTTTTAAAATTATACCAATCGTTAAAAAATAATTACTTTTCACTCATATACTTCTCTGTAGAGATTAAATGCACTCTCAAGAAAGAGTATCATGGCAGCAATTAAAGAATAATGAGCTTATTTTATGTCCAATTGGTTTCCAAAATGGCAGCCTTACCAAGGTGATATTGACCATCGGCCAGTCTCTACCAATGAATATCTCCCACCCGTTCAAAGTGCTGTTTTGGGTATTCAACATGCATTTGCCATGTTTGGAGCAACTGTTTTAGCACCTTTACTCATGGGTTTTAATCCTAACCTTGCTATTTTAATGTCTGGCATCTGTACCATCTTGTTCTTTTTAATTACAGGTGGTCGTGTTCCGAGTTATTTAGGATCAAGTTTTGCCTTTATTGGGGTGGTTGCAGCTGCAACTGGGCATATTACAGGTTCAGGTGCCAATCCAAATCTATCTATGGCTTTAGGTGGAATCGTAGCATGTGGCGTTTTTTATGCCATTATCGGTTTTATTGTGATGCTTACGGGTACACGCTGGATTGAAAAACTCATGCCGCCTGTCGTGACTGGCGCCATTGTGATGATTATTGGTCTGAACCTTGCTCCTGTTACGATTAAAGGTGTTGCAGGCCAACCATTTGAAATGTGGATGGCCTTAATTACCGTACTTTGTATGGGTAGTATTGCAGTCTTTACTCGTGGCCTGTTGCAACGCTTGCTTCTGTTGATTGGTTTGATCTTGGCTTATGTGATTTATGCCCTCACCACCAATGGGCTAGGTTTAGGTAAACCAATCGATTTTAGCCAGATCTCACAAGCCGCATGGTTTGGGATTCCAAGCTTTTCGCATCCTACTTTTGACACGAATGCTATGCTAATTATTGCGCCAGTTGCGCTCATCTTAGTAGCAGAAAATCTAGGACATATTAAAGCTGTTGGCGCGATGACTGGTGAAAACTTGACTCCACAATTAGGTAAAGCATTTGTTGCAGATGGTTTGGCAACAACGCTTTCTGGTAGTGTCGGCGCTCCAGGGATGACCACTTACGGCGAAAACATTGGTGTGATGGCAGTCACTCGTGTGTACTCAACCATTGTTTTCGTCATCGCTGGTGTCTTCGCCATTTTCTTGGGTTTATCTCCAAAATTTGGTGCGGTAATTAGTACGATTCCAAGTGCTGTTTTAACAGGTGCATCTATTGTCGTGTTTGGTTTAATTACCATTGCCGGTGCAAAAATCTGGATTGAAAACAAAGTTGATTTTTCTAACAATAAAAATCTAATTGTTGCTTCAGTCACGATTATTTTAGGTGCCGGTAACTTTGAATTATTGTTCGGTAACTTCAATTTAGGTGGTATTGGTACCGCAACTTTTGCAGCCATTATTTTAAATTGGCTGTTTAGTTTAAAAGATAAAATCTAAATTCAAAAAGGCAGCGCAAGCTGCCTTTTTTTATTACGATTTAGTATGATGACTTTTTAGCCTTCAATACGTTCCCTGTCATGCGTTTTGATTTTTTTGATTTACAGCTGGTTCTTCATATTGTCTCTACGGGTAGCCTAACCAAAGGTGCAGACCGCTCTGCAATTTCACTTCAAGCTGCCAGCGAACGCATCAAAAAACTCGAACAATATTTTGAAACGCCCTTATTTATTCGCCACACGACGGGAGTGGAACTCACCACAGCTGGACATGCATTTGTAGAGCATGCTCGTCAGCTTTTAGCTCAAAAAGATCAACTCGAACAAGAAATGCAGCGGTTCAGACAGCCGACAACAGAAGCATTAACACTTTGGTGTAACTCTTCCGCACAAAGTGAATATTTGCCTCCGTTATTACCACAATATTTGGTGCTTCATCCC
Organism: Acinetobacter sp. WU_MDCI_Abxd143; assembly: GCF_025514195.1. Classification (NCBI taxonomy): domain Bacteria; kingdom Pseudomonadati; phylum Pseudomonadota; class Gammaproteobacteria; order Moraxellales; family Moraxellaceae; genus Acinetobacter; species Acinetobacter sp. WU_MDCI_Abxd143. The sequence goes on along the minus strand of NZ_JAHPTH010000005.1, from coordinate 11,573 downwards.
GAAATGAACATTGATTTACACGAGGCAGAAAGTTCAGAAATTGTAGAGGCATTAACGCAAGGAGTTGCAAATCTTGGGCTGGTCTCAAGTTTTTTTGATACCCGCCATTTGCAAACTAAGGAATTTGCTAGTGATCCATTAGTTCTGATTTGTCCTCCTACTCACAATTTAGCTCAACACCAAGAGCTGAATTTGGTAGAGGCTTTAAGTTATGGTTTTATTGGTCTTAAACCCCACCATTCGTTGCAACAGTCCATCGAAACTCAAGCTAAGCTATTGGGCTTTAACATACAGTACCGTTTGCGCTTACCTAATTTTGGGGCGATTGCTGAGGTAGTCGCCAAAGGTGTCGGAATTGCGATTATGCCAGCTCGTGCCGCACAGCGTTTGCAATCAAACTACAATTTTCATTCCATTCAACTGCAAGGCGCGTGGGCAAATCGCAAACTACTTTTGGCGACCCAAAATTTTAACCAGCTGCCTAGCAGTTACCAACAGTTTGCAGATTTTTTATTGCAGCATCGTCCTGAAAAATTGGCTTAATGCAAAATCATATAAAGACCTAATGACACCAAACCTATAAAAAAGATACGGCGAAATAACTGCTCATTTAACCGATAACGGATTTTTTTACCTAACCACATTCCAACGAGAGCCGCCAATAATGCAGCAAAAGATAAACGATAATCCAATGTCATTCCCGACATAGGGTTGTGGTGTAAAAAGACTGCAAGACAAATGGTAGAGACAGTAAACGTTAGTCCTAAAGCCTGAACCAACTCATCACGCTTTAAATGTAAAGACTGCAAATAAGGAACGATTGGAATAATAATGACACCAGTTGCTACAGTCACTGCCCCGCCGATATATCCAATAATCGGTGATAGCCAACGTTCATACTTCCCTAAGTGTGGAAGTTTCTTCACGCACAGACCATAGAGTCCATATAAGGCCAACATACAGCCCAATAAAATTTCACTACTATGCCCATGACTTTGACTTAAAGTGGGTAGAAAGCTCCATATTGAGCCCACAACAATGCCCGCAAGCAACGTCCAGAAACGGCGAATAAAAGCCCAGACATGTCCTTCAGCAAAAAGTTGCCAGACATTGGTGACCATTGAAGGAACTATCAGAAGAGAAGCTGCCTGAAAAGGGCTCATTGCGATGGTCAGTAAGCCCATAGATACTGCGGGCAATCCTAAACCAATCATGCCTTTAATCATGCCAGCGAAGGCAAAGACCACCATAATAATTGCTAAAAAAGTCACTGTTTATCTCCGATTCCTTAAAGGATATGCTACGGAAAAAACAGGTATTGCCCTATTCTTGTTTTTAGAAGTAGGCCTCAATTAAAAGTTGAGGCTGTTTTATATTTCTCTTCTAATACATTGCTAAAAATACTTTCGATCATCCATACACGATACAAGCTATTAAATACGTAGCTCTGACCATCAATACGCAGCTCTAAAACTGGCAAATCAGGCTGATGCTTGTCTTTGCAAAGTGCATCATTCTGCTCCAAAACAGATTGCACATCTTGGTCGGTTAGCTGCTCAATCCCAAGTTGTTGCTGTAACTGTTGGAAATGTTTTAAGAAAGATAAATCTTTTCCTTTTGTCCAAACTGCCTGCAATATCGTAAAAATTGTATCGATTTGCTGATTCTCTTGCACACTATAGAAAAGCTTTGCCATCTCTAATGTGCTTTCCTCAGTAGGGCGACAAAATGGTGTAAAGGCCACACCTGTTCGTTTAGAAACACGTGTCGCCAAACTCCAGTCAAACCAGTCTCGACCTTGATAACTTAAAGGGTAAACTTTTAGTTGAATATCATAATAATCAGCCAGTTCTTCCTTAATATAGGCAAGTAACAGCCAACTCATTGGATCTTCTAAAGCAATATAGATATCAAGCTCAGGATGAAGGGTCTGAATCTCGGTAAGTGCTTCAGCATCATTAATCAAATGTTCACGCCATTCGATATGATTAATTAAAAAAATTGGATTGCCCGTCAGTAACTTTTGCTGCTTCAGACGACGAGTTAAACGTAATAAATCATCTACTGCGTGATATTTACGTCCACCAAATTCAAAGTATGCCGCAGGTACAGGCTCATCCGTAAAAATGCGTTCTGAAAAATGTTGAGGAAGCTGATGTTTAACTGCCATAGCATGTAAAGTACGCAACTTTCCATATTGTTGCTGCCAAAGCATGTGGAAAATATCTTCTAGTAAATGGAAGAAATTCTGACCTTGTAATGGGGTTCTTTTTAATATGACTGCCGCTTGTTTTAAAGATTCTGGGCTTGGGATTTCTGGAAATTCATCAAAACCGAAACGATGTTGTTTGGCTAATATCTTGGCATCATTCAGACAATAATTCTGCCACTCTTCATGCGACATGCTGTTTGGAGGTTCAGAAGCCGTATGGGAAATAATAATTTTTAAAGGCTTAAGTTCATCACTTAAAATTTCATCTAGCTGAGACAATTGCTGAACAGCCAAATAGCTATACACATCATCAAGTCGTAAATAAATACTTAAACCATTTTCCGTGGGTAACACCGCTTGACGAGAAGGCTTTTGGTAAAACCAGCTCGATCGAATAGGGTCAAACCAACGGCGTAGCAGTGACATGAGTTGTGCCTCTAAAAATAAATCCTAAGCGAGATCAAAGATTGTTTTGATCATAATGCAAGGTAAAACAGTAGTCGAGATTGAAATATAACTACCTTAGTTCACGCAGAAAATAAGTCATGTTTTTAGCAAGTTTCTACGTAGGTGAAGATTTTATCACCATTTTATGGCAAACCCATAGAATGATCTAAAAACACCTTTTTCTACAAGCTGATTTTTTTTACCAGACATGAAAAATGCACCCTTAACATGATAGCAATTCATCGTGTTAAAGGGTGCATGATTCCTAATCAATTATTAAAATTGAATATTTTATAGAACGCGTACAGCTCCTTTCGCTGCACTTGTTGTATGCATTGCATAAACTTTTAACGCTTTTGATACTTTACGTTTACGTTCTTCTTTCGGATGCCAGCCTTTCGCTTCTTGCACTGTACGACGATGTGCCATAGTCGCATCATCAACGTTTAAGTGAATGGTACGGTTTGGAATATCGATTTCAATGGTATCGCCATCTTCAACCAAACCAATTGCACCACCTTCAGCTGCTTCTGGTGAAACGTGACCAATCGAAAGACCTGATGAACCACCAGAGAAACGACCATCTGTTACCAATGCACAGTCTTTTCCTAAACCTTTCGATTTAAGATAGCTAGTTGGGTACAGCATTTCTTGCATGCCTGGACCACCACGTGGACCTTCATAACGAATCACAACAACATCACCAGCTTTAATGTCATGACCCAAAATTGCATCTACAGCTGCATCTTGGCTTTCAAATACACGTGCTGTGCCCGTAAATTTCAAGATTGATTCATCAACGCCTGCAGTTTTCACGATACAACCATCAAGCGCAATGTTGCCGTATAGAACAGCTAAACCACCATCTTTAGAGAATGCATGTTCTGCATTACGGATAACGCCTTTTTCACGGTCGCCATCTAACGTTGAATAATAGCGATTTTGCGAGAATGCAACTTGAGTTGGAACACCACCTGGTGATGAACGATAGAATTCATAAACGTCTGCATCTTCAGTACGAATAATATCCCACTTATCCAACGCATCTTTTAAAGTTTTCTCGTGTACAGTCGGTACAGATACGTCAAGCAACTTCGCACGATCAAGTTCGCCCAAAATAGCCATAATACCGCCAGCACGATGAACATCTTCCATATGAACGTCTTGTTTTGCAGGTGCTACTTTCGACAATACAGGAACTCGACGTGATAACTCGTCAATATCGTCCATTGTAAAATCAACTTCTGCTTCACTTGCCGCAGCCAATAAATGCAGAACGGTATTGGTTGAACCGCCCATTGCAATATCAAGGGTCATCGCATTTTTAAATGCAGCCTTTGTTGCAATCGAACGAGGTAAAATACTTGCATCTTCTTGTTCGTAATAGCGCTTAGCCAATTCAACAATAAGTTGGCCTGCTTTTAAGAATAGTTTCTTACGGTTTGCATGTGTCGCAACAATCGAACCATTACCCGGTAAAGATAGACCTAAAGCCTCGGTTAAACAGTTCATTGAGTTTGCAGTGAACATCCCTGAACATGAACCACAGGTTGGACATGCCGAACGTTCGAATTCTTCAACTTCTTCGTCTGTATAACTTTCATCAGCCGCAACAACCATTGCATCAACAAGGTCAATCGCTTTTTCATTACCGCGGAACTTAACCTTACCAGCTTCCATTGGTCCGCCAGACACGAAAACAACAGGAATATTCAGGCGCATCGCAGCCATGAGCATTCCCGGAGTAATTTTGTCACAGTTAGAAATACATACCATTGCATCAGCACAATGTGCATTCACCATATATTCAACTGAATCAGCAATCAAATCACGTGATGGTAATGAATAAAGCATGCCGTCATGCCCCATTGCGATCCCGTCATCTACTGCGATCGTATTGAACTCTTTAGCAACACCACCTGCTGCCTGAATTTCTGCTGCGACAAGCTGCCCTAGATCTTTAAGATGTACATGGCCCGGCACAAATTGGGTAAATGAGTTGACCACCGCAATAATCGGTTTGCCGAAATCCTCATCTTTCATTCCTGTTGCACGCCATAAGCCACGTGCGCCAGCCATATTTCTTCCGTGTGTAGATGTTTTTGAACGATAGTCAGGCATTAGTGTTTCCAACAAGTTGTGCTTGAGCGGAATTTTTCCCGCTCTGGCGGATGATACTGATATAGCGTTAGATCAGTCGGAATATTGACTCATCATCATAATTTGATCATTCTCCATTCTATAGAAGCAAATAATATTCTGAAAGCCAAGAACAGTAATAGACAGTCAATATTTAGCAAAACTTACATGAATAATTTTTTATTTTTTCATAACCTTTTTTTATCAATAAAAGTTTTTCAATAATTTTTTGTTCACTATTTAAAAACTAAAATGCTCAATCGCCATGAGTTTAGGGCTTCAATCGTTTTTCACGTATACTACGCCTAAACTCTTTTTGGATTGCATTTGTGAAAATTATTTTTGCTGGCACCCCCGAATTTGCTGCAACAGCATTGGCGGCTTTATTAAAAACTTCCCATGAAATTATCGCGGTTTATACTCAGCCAGATCGTAAATCGGGTCGTGGACAAAAACTAACGCCATCTCCCGTAAAACAGCTTGCGCTTGAACCTGGTATCCCTGTTTATCAACCTCTTCACTTCAAAGCTTCAACCGAAGAAGGTTTAGCAGCTCAACAAGAACTTGCAGCTTTAGGCGCAGATGTGATGGTGGTTGCAGCCTATGGTTTAATTCTTCCACAAACTGTGCTCGATACACCTAAATATGGTTGTTTAAATATTCACGGTTCATTATTACCACGCTGGCGTGGAGCAGCACCAATTCAACGTGCGATTGCAACGGGTGATGACGAAACTGGTATCACCATCATGCAAATGGCTGCCGGTTTAGATACAGGCGATATGATGTATAAAACATACTGCCCAATCACAGCCGAAGATACCTCAGCGACTTTGCATGACAAACTCGCAGCTCAAGGTGCAACAGCAATTTGTACGGTACTTGAGTCAGAAGAAACACTACAAAAATATTTGGCAGAACGCGAAGTTCAAGACGAAAGCTTAACGGTCTACGCTCATAAGCTTGTAAAATCAGAAGCTCGTATTGATTGGTCAATTGATGCTACCCAAATTGACCGAAATATTCGTGCATTCAACCCTTGGCCAGTTGCCTTCATTCAGTTAGATGAAAATAATGCTCTGCGTGTCTGGAATTCTCTAGTTTCTAGCCAAAGCAAAGCGAATGCTCAAGCTGGTGAAATTATTGCAATCGATAAACAAGGTGTGCACGTTGCTTGCGGTGAAAATACGTTTATTTGTCTGACTAGCGTGCAGTGGCCGGGTGGTAAAGCATTAAACGCTCAACAAATTGCACAAACTCAAAAACTTCACGTAGGACAAATTTTGCCATGAGCCAGGTTACCTCAAATTCGTCACGTTTTAACCTGCGTGCTCAAGTCGTCCAGACATTATTAAAAGTTCAGCAAGGCCAATCACTCGCTAGTATTTTAAATACACAGCTGAATCAGGTCGCAGAGCGTGATCGCGCTTTGTTTCACGAACTTGTTTTAGGTACATTGCGCCAATGGTTTGCTCTTAAATCAATTAGCCTACCTCTACTCAGCAAGCCTTTAAATAATGAGACAGTAGAAACCTGTCTTTATGTTGGTCTTTATCAAGTTTTATGCACGCGTATTGCAGCGCATGCCGCTATTTCAGAAACAGTAGATGCGACAAAACAACTTGGATTCCCTGCACTCAGCGGCATTGTGAATGCAATTTTACGCAGAGCTACTCGTGAAACTGATGACTTTCAGCAAGGTTTACAGCAGGCGCATGGCTTACCAAGTTGGCTTTTCAAACGCTTAAAAAAGGATTGGGGTGAACAAACGGAATCTCTCTGCCAATCTTTGAAGCAAGTCGCGCCTTTAACCTTAAGGGTGAACCAGCGTCATATTGGCCGCGATGCTTATTTAGCAAAATTACAGAGTTTAGAAATTCAGGCACGTGCATGTACTTTGTCTGAGGCAGGTATTGTTCTTGAACAACCTGTACAAATTACTCAACTACCCGGTTTTGAACAAGGTTGGTTTTCTGTACAAGATGAACACGCTCAGCTTTGCGCAACATTATTGCCAGATTTGAACGATAAAATAGTAGTTGATGCATGTGCTGCCCCAGGTGGAAAAACTGCTCATTTACTTGAAAAATTTAAACCTGCTCAGCTCATTGCGATTGATCAGGACCCAAGCCGTTTATTGCGTGTAACTGAGAACTTAAATCGCTTAGCACTTGATCAAAGTCATACAGAGATTTTGGCAGCCGATGCAACTCAATGGGTACCTGCACAGCCAGTAGATTGTATTGTGCTCGATGCACCTTGCTCTGCTACAGGGGTTATTCGTCGTCATCCTGACATACGCCTATTACGCCAATCTAGTGATATAGCTCAAACCATTGAGCTACAAAAGCAGATATTGGACCACATGTGGCAACAACTCAAAGTTGGCGGTATATTGCTTTACATCACCTGTTCAATTTTAAAAGCTGAAAATGAACAGCAGATGATGAAATTTTTTGCTGAAAATCCAAATGCAAAAGAGATTAAAATTGAAGCTGATTGGGGAATCGAGCAAACTCATGGCCGACAATTACTGCCAGAAGGGCAGTCTGGTGATGGGTTTTATTATTGTAAAATCCAAAAAATTGCATAAAAAAAGCAGGCTTTAAGCCTGCTTTTTTACTCGATCAGCATTAAAGTGTGTGCTGATCTTTTACTTCTTCTAAAACGTCATCTAACTCTTCAGGATGTTTCGATAAATGGATAATGGATAAAGCCAAGCCACCCCATAAAAACACCATCGAAATTACCATCATCACGATTGCTGAAGTATTCATTATTCTATTCTCCTAGCGATCTTTCATTTTGCTTAAAACGATTGCAACGACTGCACAGAAAATCACACTGCCCCAGCCGAATACACCTTGTAAGCTCATACTATAAGTATCATAGCCATTTTTGATCAAATTAAATACAGTCATACTGAGTGTAGTTAACAAGATTAATGATGTAATGACTGTTAAAGTGAAATCCCATCCCTTACCTAATTGAATAGTTGAGATGCGATTAACGTGATCACGAAGTTCCATTAGAGCAGAACGTTTAAACCAAGCCACGGTAATAATAGAAAGTAAAGCACCGCCAATAATACCGATGTTATTGATAAAGTGGTCAACGATATCAACCAGTTTAATTGCGTTTACACTTGAGAATAAAATAATTGATACAAGCGCACTACCACCACCAATAATGGTTACAGCTTTTTTACGACCCCATTTCAATTTATCTTGCATTGCTGCAATAGGTACTTCCAAAATACTCACCATCGAAGAAATACCAGCGACGAAAAGGGAAGAGAAGAATAAGAAGCCAAATAAATCGGCACCTGCACCTAAACTTGAAATAATTTTAGGGAATGCAATAAATGCTAATCCAATCCCGCCACTCACCACATCTTTAACTTCAGTACCTGCAGCATGTGCCATAAAACCAAGCGCTGCGAAGATACCAATACCAGCCAAAATCTCTGTTGATGCATTTGCAAAACCAACGATTAAACCAGAACCTGTTAAATTCGTTTTTGGTTTCAAATAAGATGCATAAGTCACCATGATCCCGAAACCGACAGAGAGGGAGAAGAAAGTATGGCCATAAGCCGCTAACCAAACTTTATAATCCATCATTGCTGACCAGTTCGGCGTAAAGAAAGCATTTAAGCCTTGAACCGCGCCTGGTAAACGTAATGATTGAATCACTAAAATAGTGAAGAGAATAAATAATAAAGGCATGAAAATCTTATTTGATAATTCCACACCTTTTTTCACACCACCATAAAGAATGATTAAAGTAAGTGCCCAAATCCCAACAATCGGCCAGAATAAATGGCCTACAAACTGTAAATCAAAACCAGTTGCTTTTGTGGTTTGCAAATAGGTATTAAAGAAGAAACCTTCTGGATCACTTCCCCACATTTGGCCAATAGAGAAATAAACATAACTACCAGCCCAAGTGAGTACACTTGCATAGTACAAACCAATGATAATACAGACACAAACCTGCCACCAACCTAAAGTTTCTCCGCCTTTAAATAGGGCACGATAAGCTTTAGGCGGGGAGTTAGTACTACGATGACCTACCGCATAATCTAAAAATAGCAACGGTAAACCAGCAGTAATGAGTGCCAATAGATAGGGAATAAGAAACGCACCGCCACCATTTTCATAAGCAACGTATGGGAAGCGCCAAATATTACCTAAGCCTACAGCCGAACCAACGGCTGCAATAATAAAACCAGATCGTGACGTCCAGTTTTCACGAGAATCTGTCATAGAACACCTAATGTTAAAAGATTACTTATTTTTACTGCTATTGTTGATTGTTATTCCGCATGCAAAAAAAGAACCAAAAAATACTTTTGTGTTTGTAGAAAATAAAAAGCACCTTTTGAGTATTTTTATTCCCTTAACAAACAAGCAAAAATAGAAAATTCTTCCTTAAAGATTTTTGTCCATTTTTTGCCCCTATATAGCTGAACAATACCTGTTTTTATTTCTTTTTACTGTAATTTCCGTCAGAAATTTTACGAATTTTCTGAGTTTTTTTCACAATTGGTTATTTTTCAGCTAATATTTACGTTCTACTACTTGTAGCTCAACATTATTGTTCAATGACATTTTCTGCCAACTCTTAAAAAAGCTCCTTTAATTACTCAACTTATCCACTAATTTATTTTTAACTCTCCAGTTATCAATTAAAATTTAATAAGTCCGATAGGATTGACAAAATTTATACTAAATTTTCTAAAAGATTAAATTCATTTAAATTAGATAGAAAATATTAATTCTTTGAAATAAATAAACTTTTTTAAGGATAAAAAATTTACTCATCTCACACACCTCAGATCTTTATTTTTTATCAATGCATCTGTAGCAAGATGTCTATATCATGCGCTCAAAGATTTCTTTTATGTGGATGTAAAAATGAAAATATTAAAAATATCTTTATTAACGCTCGGGATGGGCTTAAGTGGCTTTGCTCAAGCAGACTTCGTAGGAATAAAAGGAGACGTCAGTTACTGGTTTTATGACGGTAAAGCGAATATGTCTTCTCAATCATCCGAAGATCAAGACTTAGACCAAAAAGGTAGTGCTCAAATCTCATTAGCAGTAGAGCACCCAATTCCATTTATTCCCAATGCCAAAATTCGTTATGTAAATTTAGATACCGAAACTAAATCAGAAACTTTAGGTCAAGCCAATTATAAAGTTGATTTAGATCATAGCGATTTTATCCTCTACTACGAGTTACTAGATAATATCGTAAGTGTAGATGCTGGTCTTGGTGCAACTATATTAAATGGTGATATTACTGCGTACACAGGTAAGCGCGTGGATATTGATAAAACATATCCTATTGCTTATTTGTCAGGTGAAGTAAAACTACCTTTTACAGGCTTAAGTGCTAAAGGTGAAGCAACTTATACAAACTTTGATGATGCGCGAATTACAGATGCACTGGCAGAAGTAAAATATAAATTTGCAGATAACCTACTAATTGATCTTGGCCTAACAGCAGGCTATCGCGTACTTAATATCGACTTAGATGACTACGATAACAATGACCTTAAATTTGAGTTTAAAGGCCCATATGTAGGCTTGGAAGCACATTTCTAAATCAGAGTTTCAGAAATAAAAAAGAACTCTATATGAGTTCTTTTTTATTTAAATCATATCTACATAACCTAAATATTTTCGAATTCTTTGACACCAAGCTTGAATATTTGGATATAGCTCCAAATCAAAACCACCTTCTTCCGCGACATGCGTATATGCATACAAGGCAATATCAGCAATAGTTAATTGATCTCCAACAAGATAGTTGTGATCTACTAAAGCTTTATCCATAATAGATAGTGCTTTATGGCCTTTTGGCTGTAAATTATGGTATTCCTCTATTCTTTCTGGTGGTAACCCTAAATATTTATTAATAAAACGAGCAACTGCAATAAATGGTTCATGACTATACTGCTCAAAGAACATCCATTGGTACATTTTGGCTTTAATAAAAGGATCTGTAGGAATAAATTTTGTTCCTTCAGCCAAGTAACCTAAGATAGCATTCGATTCACTCAGAACGCGACCATCTTCTAGGACTAATACAGGTATTTTTCCATTAGGATTTAAAGATAAAAAATCAGCTGTTTGAGTTTCTTTGTTTAAAATATCAACGTGGATCCATCTATGATTAATATTTAATAAGGAAAGTAATAGTTTTATCTTATAGCAATTACCCGAACCGACATCACCATAAATTATCATAGTTGCTCTTCCCTTATTATGCATACTTAATAGATTAATTTTCTTATTATTTATAGCACAGCTCTTCCTTACTATTTTATATTTATTCCCTACAAATATATTTTTCCCGCGCAATAAAAAAACACCCCCATTCATTAGAATGGGGGTGTTTAGAATAATGAGCTGGCGATGACTTACTCTCACATGGGTAACCCCACACTACCATCAGCGCTAAGAGGTTTCACTTCTGAGTTCGGGAAGGGATCAGGTGGTTCACTCTTGCTATGGTCGCCAGCACAACTGGTATGGATACTTGCTTCGTTTTATTCACTATGTGATACGTTGCGTTTTCCAAATCTTTACAGATTGGGCTGATTGGTCTGATTTTACGTTGTTCATTTTAACTAAGCATTCAACTAAATCAAGTTGCTTTGCATGTTTATGAATCGATTGATGCTTCATATACAACTGCTTGGGTGTTGTATAGTCAAGCCTCACGAGCAATTAGTATTGGTCAGCTTCACATATCACTATGCTTC
>NZ_JAHPTH010000004.1:0-263293 GCF_025514195.1 Acinetobacter sp. WU_MDCI_Abxd143 | reverse complement strand
GCGGGATGGAGCAGTCTGGTAGCTCGTCGGGCTCATAACCCGAAGGTCGTTGGTTCAAATCCAGCTCCCGCTACCAATTTGATTAAGGTGCAACTTAATCAAGCGAATATTGGATAAGTTTACATTGACTTTTTTCGATATTTGTATATAATTTTTGCACGTTGATGCGGGATGGAGCAGTCTGGTAGCTCGTCGGGCTCATAACCCGAAGGTCGTTGGTTCAAATCCAGCTCCCGCTACCAAGTTTCTTAAAAGAGGCTCACAGACAGGTGGGCCTTTTTGCACAGTGGACTATTGTTTTCTGTGCTAAATAGGGGCGATTAACGCCCTTTTTTATTGGTTATCGTATCGCTATCGTGTAGTGTCGACATCAATTGGTCAAATAGTCATGCTTCACTATAGTAGGTCTGTGTCGGTTAAAACAACCGATTGAATCGCACGAGAATGACGAGAGTAAATGAAATTATCAAATAAATCCCAAGCATTGCATGACTTAATTGTTCCTGCAGTGGAAGCATGTGGTGTCGACCTTTGGGGGATCGAGTTTCTCCCACAAGGTAAACGTTCATTATTGCGTATTTATATCGATAAAGCGGTAAGCGAAGATGCTGAGCCAGTACTTAATGAAGATGGTGAAGTAGAACAAGGCCGTGGTATTGGTGTACAAGATTGTGTGCGTGTAACACAACAAGTTGGCGCAATGTTGGATGTTCATGATCCAATTTCAGGTGAGTATTCATTAGAAGTTTCTTCACCGGGCTGGGATCGTCCATTTTTCCAACTAGAACAGTTACAAGGCTACATCGGACAACAAATTGCTTTGCGTCTAATTGCAGCAGTAGAAAACCGTCGTAAATTTCAAGCAAAGCTTATCGCAGTAGACCTTGAAAATGAAGAAATTCAGGTTGAAGTTGATGGGAAGCATGTGCTTGTAATCGACAGCAACAATATCGATAAAGCAAACTTGATCTATCAAGATTAAATTTATTAAATTTTATAAGAAATCGGTAGGTGACTTATGGGCCGCGAAATTCTTACCGTTGTTGAAACGGTTAGTAATGAAAAAGGTGTTAGTCGTGAAGCGATCTTCGAGGCTTTAGAACAAGCTCTAGTTGCTGCAACGAAGAAAAGATTTTACGAAGGTACGCATGCTGAAGAAGCTCAGCTTCGTGTAGAAATTGATCGTAAAACTGGTGATTACCGTACGTTCCGTCAATGGACTGTGGTTGCAGATGAAGATCATGAAATGCCAGCTTGCCAAGATGCAATTTCTGACGTTGATCCAGCTAAATGGTCAATTGGTGACGTACGTGAACTCGAAGTAGAATCTATTGAGTTTGGTCGTATCGCTGCACAAATTGCCAAGCAAGTTATCGTACAAAAAATTCGTGAAGCTGAGCGTGCTTTAGTTGCTGATGCATACGAGTCTAAAGTTGGTGAGTTAATTTACGGCGAAGTGAAAAAACAAACCAAAGATGGCTTCATTATCGACTTAGGCGACAACGCAGAAGCTTATCTTGCACGCGAAGAGATGATTCCAAAAGAAATTCTTCGTCCAAAACAACGTGTAAACGCTATTTTATATAATGTTAACCGTGAAGGTCGTGGCGCTCAGTTGTTGTTATCACGCGCTAAGCCTGAAATGTTAATCGCTTTAATGAAAAAAGAAATTCCTGAAATTTCTGAAGAAATCATTGAAATTAAAGCAGCGGCACGTCAACCGGGCGTTCGTGCTAAAATTGCAGTGAAAACAAATGATCACCGTATTGACCCTGTAGGTGCATGTATTGGTATGCGTGGTACGCGTATTCAAGCTGTACAACAAGAGTTAAATGGTGAACGTATTGATGTAGTGGTCTGGTCTGATGATCCGGCTCAATACATTGCTAGCGCATTAGAACCAGCTGATGTTTCAGGCATCGTGCTTGATGAAGATGCAAGAAGTGCTGACATTATTTTTGCAACCAGCGATCAATTAGCTCGCGCGATTGGCTCTCAAGGTCAAAACGTTCGTTTAGCTTCTGATTTAACTGGCTACAAACTCGACATGATGCTTGAAGAAGAGTATCGTGCTCGTCAGCAAAATGAAGCTCAGCAATATCTTGATATGTTTGTATCACGTCTCGATATTGAAGAAGATTTAGCAATGGCATTGGTGGAAATGGGCTTCACTTCTTTAGAAGAGATTGCTTATGTTCCTGCTGAGACTTTTGACGAAATTGAGCTTGATGCTGAATTGGTTGAGTTATTGCAAAGTCGTGCAAAAGAAGCAGCCCTTACTGATGCTTTGAAACAGCAAGAAAATATTCAAGAACCGAGCGCAGACCTTCTCACTATGGAAGGCATGACTTCTGAGATCGCTTACTCGCTTGCCGCTCGCGGTATTATTACTGTCGACGATTTGGCAGATCAGGCTACTGACGATATCTCTGATATTGAAGGTCTTGGTCATGAAAAAGCAGGTCAATTGATCATGAAAGCTCGCGAATCATGGTTTAACTAGGAGATGAAATATGACGGACAAGTCGATTAAAGAGTTAGCTCTCAGTGTAGGACGTCCTGTTGAGAAGCTCCTAGAACAGGCTCGTGAAGCAGGTTTGCCTCAACGTACAGCAGACGACATTATTACCACTGAACAACAGGATACTTTGGTCAATCATTTGAAAAAAGTTCATGGTCAGGAAAGTGGTAACACAGGAAAAATTGCGTTGAAACGTAAAACAACCAGTACCGCTAAAGTTGCAAGTACTTCAGGTAAAGCAAAAACAATTAACGTAGAAGTACGTAAAAAACAGGTTTTTGCTAAACCAAACCCTGAACAAATTGCAGCAGAAGCTAAAGCACGTGCAGAAGCAGAAGCGAAAGCACGTGTAGAACAGCAAACGCGTGAAACTGCCGAGCAAAAAGCGCGTCTTCAAACAGAGCAAAAAGCAAAAGCAACTTTAGATGCTATGCGTGCTGCTCATCAACAAGATAGTGCTGCACAGACAGCTCCAAAAGCTGCTGTTGTAGTGAAAAAGCGTGGTGGTGGCACAGTAAAACCTGCACCAAAACCAGCTGAAACTCCAGAACAGAAAAGAGCTCGTGAAGAGCAGTCAGCTCAGTTAAAAGCAACTGAAGAAGCTGCACGTCGTAAAGCAGCTGAAGAAGCTCAGCAACGTACACTTGAACAAATGCGCAAAATGGCGTCTAAGTATTCAAATGACGATGCTACTACGACAATTCGTGTAATTGATGATTCTCCACTTGCTTCAGGTCTAGTTGGCCAAGCTTATGAAGATTCATTTAAGCAAGAAGACCGTGAAATTAAACGCGGTGGGGCAACCACTAACCCACGTGCTGGTAAAAAAGGTGGTCGTCGTGGTCAAGAAGAGCAAAGCTTTGTTAACCATAACAAACGTGGTTTAAAATCAAGCCAAGCGAATAAGCATGGATTTGAAAAGCCAGTTAAAAAGCAAGTTTATGATGTAGAAATCGGTTCAAGCATTGTTGTTGCCGATCTTGCTCAAAAAATGGCGATTAAAGTACGTGAAGTTATCAAAACACTTATGAAAATGGGTGAATTGGTTAATCAAGATCAAGCTATTGATCAAGACACAGCGGCACTTGTTGTAGAAGAAATGGGCCACAACCCTGTTTTAGTTTCTGATACACAAGCGGAAGATAACTTGCTTGAAGCAGCTGAAGAAGCTCGTGGTGAGCAAACAACTCGTCCGCCAGTTGTTACCATTATGGGTCACGTTGACCATGGTAAAACATCATTACTTGACCGTATCCGTCGTTCGAAAGTGGCGGCTGGTGAAGCAGGTGGTATTACCCAGCATATTGGTGCATATCACGTTGAAACAGACAAAGGAATTATTACATTCCTTGATACACCGGGACATGCGGCATTTACTTCAATGCGTGCACGTGGTGCTAAAGCAACAGATATCGTTGTATTAGTTGTTGCTGCAGATGACGGTGTAATGCCACAAACTGCAGAAGCAATTGACCATGCTCGTGCAGCAGGTACTCCAATTATTGTTGCAATCAACAAAATGGATAAAGAATCTGCTGATCCAGACCGTGTGTTAAATGAATTAACAACGAAACAAATCGTTCCAGAAGAATGGGGTGGTGATGTTCCGATTGCTAAAGTTTCTGCACACAGCGGACAAGGTATTGATGAACTCCTTGATTTAATTCTTATTCAATCAGAATTGATGGAATTAAAAGCATCTGCTGAAGGTGCTGCGCAAGGTGTTGTTATTGAAGCACGTGTTGATAAAGGCCGTGGTGCGGTAACTTCTATTCTTGTTCAAAACGGTACATTAAACATTGGTGACCTTGTTCTTGCAGGTTCGTCTTATGGTCGTGTCCGTGCAATGTCTGATGAAAACGGTAAGCCGATTAAATCAGCAGGTCCATCTATTCCAGTAGAAATTCTGGGTCTTCCAGATGCTCCGATGGCAGGTGATGAAGTTCTTGTTGTAAATGACGAGAAGAAAGCGCGTGAAGTTGCCGATGCTCGTGCTGACCGTGAGCGTCAAAAACGTATTGATCGTCAAAGTGCTATGCGCCTTGAAAATATCATGTCGTCAATGGGCAAAAAAGATGTTCCTACAGTGAACGTTGTTTTGAAAACAGACGTACGTGGTACTTTAGAAGCATTGAATGCTGCTCTACATGAATTATCTACTGACGAAGTAAAAGTTCGTGTAATTAGCTCAGGTGTTGGTGCGATTACTGAGTCTGATGTAATTCTTGCTGAATCTTCAGAAGCTGTATTGTTAGGCTTTAACGTCCGTGCCGATACGACTGCTCGTCAACGAAGTGACCAAGATGGTATTGATATTCGTTACTACAGCATCATCTATGAATTAATTGATGATGTGAAAGATGCCATGAGCGGTAAACTTGCTCCTGAACATCGTGAAACAATCTTGGGTGTTGCGGAAGTACGTGAAGTATTCCACTCAAGTAAGTTTGGTGCAGCAGCAGGCTGTATGGTACTTGAAGGCACATTACATCGTAATAAACCGATTCGCGTATTACGTGATGATGTTGTAATTTTCCAAGGTGAGCTTGAATCTCTTCGTCGTTATAAAGACGTTGTTGATGAAGTTCGTGCCGGTATGGAATGTGGCCTTGCGGTGAAAGGTTATAAAGACATCAAACCACAAGATAAGATCGAAGTGTATGATGTTCAATTGATTAAACGGAGTCTTTAATGGCGGGTAGCCAACGCTTAAAGCGCATGGCGGATTCAGTACAACGTGAGTTGTCTGAGCTGATCCGTCAAGAGCTTAAAGATCCTCGCTTAGGTGGTCTAGTGACCATCTCTGCGGTGAAAGTCAGTGCGGATATGGGTTATGCTGAAGTTTATGTTACTGTTATGGGACGTGAACTCGGCGATGAGCAAAGTGAAGCAGCAAATAAAGAAACTTTAGATGTATTAAATAAAGCTTCTGGTTTCTTGCGTCATGAATTGAGTCGTCGCATTAAGACTCGTATTACGCCTCGCTTACGTTTCCATTACGATAAGACGAATGCATATGGTAACTATATGTTTGGTCTAATCGAAAAAGCGGTACAAGATTTGCCAGAACGTAAGTCAGATGACCAAGAGTAATTAAAACTCAAAAATAAAAAAGCCACCTTCGGGTGGCTTTTTTATTGATTCCATTTCTTATTCTTTAGGAGGTTCCATTGGCGGTTTGTTTTGTGAAAAGCGTTGGCCAATTTTATAACGATCCCAAGGTAGAGGACGTTCAATAGCTTCAGGTACTTCACCACTCAGTGAGCGTAAACGTAAATGTAGCGCAGCTTGTGCAATCAAATTAGCCGAAACTGGCGCGGTAATGAAAGCTAAAAGGGTAATGAGTAGCTCAGCAAAACCGAATCGCCCTTGGAAAGCAAAAAAGATCATTGAAGCGATCAGAAAGCTTCCTAAGCCGAGCGTACTCGACTTAGTTGGCGCATGTAAGCGCATGAATAAGTCGGGTAAACGGACCATACCGATTGAGCCAACTAACATGAAGAAAGCACCAAAAACCAGAAAGACCGAAACAATAATTTCCATTGTAAATTGCATTTGACCTCTCCTTAATCGATAACATGACCGGTTGTGAAGTAACGTGCTAAGGCGGCTGTAGATACGAAACCTAACATCGCCACCAGTAGTGCTCCTTCAAATAGAGAAGTCGTCATCCAATAAATGCCTAACACAACAATGAGGCAAGTTGCATTGAGGAAAAGTGTATCGAGCGCTAAAAGGCGGTCTACAATTGAAGGCCCCATAACTAGTCTGAAAAGGCAAAGTAGCATCGAGATTGTAATGGCAATCAAGCTAATACCTAGAGCATAGGGTAGGATTGTCATACACTTGCCTCCGTTTTACTTTTCACATCAAAAATTTCCATAAGAGGAATTTCATAACGTTCTTTGATGTCTTGAATATCAGATTCGGTATTATCTGTACTCAAAGCATGAACCAGAATATCCCCACGTTCCTGATCGATACCTGCAGAAACCGTACCTGGTGTTGTGGTAATGATCATTGCCAGTAAGGTGTTGACCTGCTCATGTTCTGTCTCTAAAGGTACGCGATACCATTTAGGATGTAATTTTTTAGTAGGTCCCAAAACAAGTTTTGCGAC
The DNA here is from genome assembly GCF_025514195.1 of Acinetobacter sp. WU_MDCI_Abxd143. Lineage (NCBI taxonomy): Bacteria > Pseudomonadati > Pseudomonadota > Gammaproteobacteria > Moraxellales > Moraxellaceae > Acinetobacter > Acinetobacter sp. WU_MDCI_Abxd143. Next base: position 256,652 of record NZ_JAHPTH010000004.1, on the reverse strand, counting down.
CTTAAAGTTAGAAATAATAATATCCCAAAGAACCACAAAACATAGTTTAACCGCAGGTTTCCAGTGAATATGCGGTGTGCGGGTAATAAACGGTTTGACTAAACGAGGGATGATTAAGCCCAAAAGCATCGCAGTCAAAAGATCACTCGCATCAAGACTATGCGCCAGCATCAACCAAAATAAAACGATGAGAACCGAAACAAATGGATGTGGAAACCAGCGTTCAAGCAAATGAGATAACTGCATTGTTATGGCTCCATAGGTTTCAATTGACTTTCATCAACAATGGTAGGCGTTTGGAGTTTGTCCTGTTGCTGAATTTGTCGTTGTTTATATTCAGAAATATGTTCGCCATTGAACGTATCTTTCGAAATAATATTTGGAACAAGATAAGCATTATGATCTTCAACTTCACCACCGTACTTAGTTTCCGGTAAGTAAGCTGGGTCATATGGCTGCACACTGATCACTTCGCCGTTTTTATCCACTTTAAGAATAGAGTGTTGGTAAAGTGCATGGTCTTGGATCTGCTCTGCGGTGCTTAATGTGTAATGCTGAATGGGTGCAGCAAAGACAACATAAGCGATTAAACCAGCCAGTAATAGATAGATGACTTGATCGTTACGTGGTGGTGCGCGTTCCGGTAAAGCACGATAAAGAATATAAGCAGGGTGGATTGGGTCTTCTTCTGGAGGGGATGCGCGCCAGAATAAGATAAAACCAACACGTGTGAGTGCAATAATACTTAATAGGCTCACAACAAGCACAACACCAATAATCCAGCCTTGATAGCTAGCTTCAACTGTTGCTTGTAGGATAAATACTTTTCCAAGAAAACCACTAAAAGGTGGTAATCCAGCCAACATCATCGCAATCAAGAAATAAGTCAGCATAGCCGCTTTTTCTTGTTTGATTCTTGGGGCAACTTTTAAATGATCTTTAAAATCTCCACGTTGTGAAGTGATCCATCCACAGAATAGATAAAAAGCTGCGCCGATCAATGTACTGTGCACTAAGTAATATAAAGCACCAGACCATGCTTGCGTATTAGACATGGCAATTGCTGTAAGCAAGGTACCAATTGAAGAAAGGACCATAAAGCCGACAAATCGACGTAAACGATCTGCTCCAATTGCTGCAATCACCCCATAAAGAGAAGTAATTAAGCCAATAGGCAATAACCAGCTTTTTAAGATTTCTTGACTAAGCGCATCGTCAAATACTGTTCCATTTACACGTAAAATAGAATAGATCCCGACTTTAGTCATAATAGTGAAAATTGCAGCTACAGGCGTACTTGCAACAGCATAGGTTTTTGGTAGCCAAAAACCGACAGGAAGCATTGCTGCTTTAATACCGAAAACAACAAAGAGAAGTAAGGAACCAGCGACTGCTAATTTATGCTGATCTGCTTCAAGTGTCGGTATAAGACGTGAGACATCCGCCATGTTGAGGCTACCCACGCTGCCATAAATCATACCAAGCCCAATTAAGAAAAGGGCAGAGGCTAAAAGATTGATAATGACATAGTGAACGCCAAGCTGAAAACGAGGTTTGCCTTGTCCATGTAAGAGCAATACATACGAAGCCATCAATAGGATTTCAAAAAAGACGAAAAGGTTAAATAAGTCGCCTGTTAGAAATGCCCCACAGATCCCCATTAATAGAAAATGTACCATGGCATGGAAATAGCGACCACGGGTGTCCCAATTGTCGCTTGCATACCATAAAACTGGTACCGCTAATGCGTAAGTCAGTGCCAGCATAAAAGCTGAAAGACGATCGAGTACAAGCACAATACCAAATGGTGCTGACCATTCACTTAGCTGGTAAACAGTAATTTGCCCCGTGCTGGCGTAACTAAGATAAACAATAGCGGTAATTAACCCGGCAATTGCTGAGACAAGGCTAATGCCACGGCGCCATGGCTGGCGCCAGTCATCTTTTAAAGCACCTGCCCCAGGGTTGCCTAAGAGTAATAAGATAAAAGCAGTAAATGCTGGGATGAGAATGCTAAAAATAGGCGTGTGTTGTTGCCAAAAAGATAAAAAATCAAACATCACGGCTCATCCTCACGCGGGTCGTATGTTGGGGAAGCATCTTCTTTAGCATCAACATGATCACTACCTGATTCATAACGGCTACGTAGCGCAAGTTGTACAATAAACGCTGTAGTTGCAAAACCGATCACGATAGCGGTTAGCACTAACGCTTGAGGAAGTGGATCGGTTATTTTTGTGGTTTCAGTTAAAATTGCCGGTGAGCTGATTTGTAATCGGCCCATAGCAAATAAAAATAGGTTTACTGCATAACCGATTACAGCCAATCCGAGCACAACAGGGAAAGTACGAGCACGTAAAATCAGATAAATACCTGTGGCAACAAGTAAACCAATAGCAGAAGCCAGTAAGAATTCTAAACTGATCATGATGATTCCTCCCGATGTGGTACAGGACCGGACATACTCGAATGACGAGAGTCTCCTAATACGGAGATGAGCAACATTGTCGCGCCTACAACGGTGATATAAACACCCAAGTCAAAACTTGCAGCTGAAGCTAGATGTAGTTTTCCTAGAATTGGTAATTCAACATAGACATGAGCGCTAGTGAGGAACGGACGTAACCAGAACCATGCTGCTATACCAGTCAGGCCTGCAATCGTTAATCCTGTGCCAATCCAGACTTCGTAAAGGCGGCCAGACTTCGCTTTTAACAGCTGTTCTGCTTGATCTTGACCTAGTGCAATATATTGAATGATTAATGCCATTGAGGTGATTAGACCTGCAATGAAGCCACCGCCTGGATAGTTATGTCCTCGCATAAAGATATAAACACTGACGACAAGCGCCAGAGGTAATACCCAAGAGGCCGTAATACGGAACATAAGCGGAGATGGATTAAAACGGTAGGTAAGACCTGGGGTCATGGTTGTACCGTGTACACGCATACCATCCATTAAACAGAGTGCGCCAATCGCAGCGATTCCTAATACTGTAATTTCTCCAAAGGTATCAAAACCACGGAAGTCAACTAAAATGACATTTACAATATTTGAGCCGCCACCAAGTGGTAAAGACTGTTGGGCAAAGAACCAAGAAATCGAATTATGATCACGGGTTAAAATGAGCCAAGTAATCCAGCCAATTCCTAAACCTCCAATAATTGCTAAGGCAGCATCTCTCAAACGTCTAGAGCGACGAGATTCATACGGTGTGAGCTGTGGAAGTAACGATAAGCTCATTAGTAAGAGAACAGTGGTTACTACATCTACTGTAATTTGAGTCAGCGCTAAATCTGGTGCTGACATGGTGACGAAAACCATCGTTACCACTAGACCAATTGCACCACTAATAAGTACTGCCTTAATACGCTCATGGTGGAACCAGAGCATCATCCAGCAACCTGAGAACAACGTCAGCCAAAGAACTACAGCAATCCATGGGGCATGGGTGAGTTCACGTGTACCAGTGCTCAACCCTTGATTGAGTAAAGGCATGGTAACCATGATGATGCTAAAAGCAATGATCCAGAACAAATAACTTTGTAATGAACCATTTTCAGTTTTTTGTTTGATTTTTCGGCTTGTAAGCAGCAGATGTTTTAAAAATAAATCAAATAAGATACGGCCTTGTAATCTGCCTAGACGTGGGTCAAGGTCAATTTTACGAATCATGCCGTCTTTTGCTAAAGCAAAGTAGAACAGCGTACCGCCAACCAAAGCAATAATACTCATCACAAGAGGGGCGTTAAATCCATGCCAAATTGCAAGGTGTGTACCCGCAAATTCTGGTTGCATCAAGCTTGCTCTTGTTACGCTATTGACCAGTGGTTCTACCAATAACGAAGGTAGAACGCCGACCAAGATACAAAGCACAGCAAGAAGAATGGCTGGAGCACGCATACCGATTGGTGGTTCATGTGCATCTTTATTTGGCACTTGTTTACCAATTGGACCGTCAAAGAACACACCATGCACTAAGCGAATTGAATAACTTACTGCGAAGATACCTGCCAGAGTTGCAATGATGCTGGCAAAGATAACCGTTGAGCCTGAAAGATTTGCCAATAGCTCGGTAAAGAACATCTCTTTTGAAATAAAGCCATTAGTGAGTGGTACACCTGCCATAGAGGCAGCGGTGATCATGGTGAGTGTGGCAGTGAAAGGAAGTAATTGCCAAATACCACTGAGTTTTCGAAGATCACGTGTGCCAGTTTCATGATCAATAATCCCTGCAAGCATAAACAGCGCTGCTTTAAATGTTGCATGGTTAATAATATGGAAAATAGCAGCAGCAACTGCTAAAGGAGAACCGATACCGAGTAAACAAACAATAAGCCCTAAATGACTAATGGTTGAATAGGCTAACAGTCCTTTTAAATCTTCTTTGAAAATGGCAAAACATGCTGCCATACAGAGCGTAAATAGGCCGACAAATGTAACGATATTATGATAAAGCGCAGCGCCTATAAAAATTGGAAGTAAGCGGGCAAGTAGAAAAATCCCGGCTTTTACCATGGTCGCAGAGTGTAGGTAAGCAGACACTGGCGTTGGTGCAGCCATGGCGTTAGGTAACCAAAAATGGAATGGAAACTGAGCACTTTTCGTAAATGCACCAAGTAAAATTAGCAATAACATTGGAATAAAAAGAGAGTGGGCTTGGATCGCATCTTTCATACCCATGATTTCGCTAATTTCATAGGTTCCGGTGATTTGTCCTAATAGAACAAATCCACCTAGCATTGCTAAACCACCCATCCCTGTAATCGTGAGTGCCATGCGAGAGCCACGTTGAGCAGCCTCATAATGACTCCAATAACCCACTAACAAGAAAGATGAAATACTGGTGAGCTCCCAAAAGACTAATAAAATAATAAGATTATTAGAGAGCGAAATACCCAGCATTGCTGCCATAAACAGCATGAGTAACGTATAGAGTTTACTTAAAGAATTTTTAGGGCCGAGATAATAATAGGCGTATATATAAATGAGTGTACCGATACCGGTAATAAGTAAAGAGAATAATAAACCAAGAGCATCGAGTCTGAAGCTTAGATTAATCCCTAATTGAGGTAACCAATCCCAGCTTTGTTGAATGCTTGCACCACCAAGCACAGTTTTAGCTTGAGTCAGTAATAATCCGAAACTGGTTAAACTGACTCCAATTGCCCCTAAAGCCGTTACTCCACGCGAGAACCGTTGAAGCAATGAAACAAGGGTGGTGCCTAATATTAACGGTAATAAGATAATTATCGGTAGCACACTCGTATCCATATGTGATTTAGGCCGAAACCTAAAGGTGAAATTTTAATTTCAGAATAGATAGGAATTCAAAGAGAGTTCCAAAGCTTATTATTCCGAAAACCCAACCAAATTAGAAAATAAAGCGAGAAACAAGTTGTATTGCGCAACTTGAAGAATAAAAACGCAAAATGAAATTTATTGTACACTAAAAAAGCATTGAAAATCTGATGTTATTACATGTAGTAACAACATCTAGTTATTTTAGTGCCTAAAAAACCTTCCTCCACCATATATTTTGTGAGAGCATTTTTTTGATTATAAAAAGGCAGTCTAGGGATTATAAAACTCAAACCGAAGAGCTTTCTTCTGGGGTATCTCCCGCATGGATCATCTTTAATAATTCATTTTTTTGTTGTTCATTTAAACCCTGAATCTGCTGAAATAAAATTTCAATCTGTGCTGGTGCTGGCGTCGGATCTATTAAGCTTAGAGGCTGTACTTCTATAGGTGATGTTAAAGGTTCGCTTCTTTGAAGTAAGGTATAGATATGTTCAAGCTGTTGTTTGGTGGTGTTTAAATCAAGATGGCTAATTTTACCGTGCTCTAATTTTAGACATTGATAGGTTGAAGCATGTTCGAGTAACTCTTCACGACTTCCTGTTGCAATAATTTGTAGGCGTGGGAATGCTTGATGAAGTCGATTTAAGATCTCGGAGCAATGTGTTGAGTCGAGCTGTGCATCAATCTGGTCAATGAGTAAAACGCCGTCTCCTTCAAGGCAAGGATTTAAACTTAATGGATTGAGTAAACAGAGTCTGCGGGCTATATCGCCTACTAAAGCAATCCAAGTTTTGGTTGTATTTGAAAGCTGCTGAAAAGGTAAGGTTTGAGCTTCATAATCAACCATAAGTTGCAACCGAGGCTGATATTGTAAATAGATATCTTTAAGCTCAGGTAAAACTATATTTAATGCGTTCTTGAGAGCGTAGAGATTGGGTGAAGTAAGCTGTTTAGGTTGCCCAGATAATTCTTTTTGAAGCTCATTTAATAATTCTGTGTGATCTTGCTGATCTGATTGCTTAGACCTAATCCGTTGTACGAGGTGAGCGGCTTGCGCATTTTCGATATCGCTAATTTCTCGTAACCATTCAAAAAAGCGCGCAAACGTTGTGAACGGTAGCGGGCTAATGTCATAGGCTGAAATAGCTTGGGTAATACCAGGTAAATTTTTATTCAAAAGATTGACTTCATTTACAAATCGCTCGGCTGGATAGTAAGCGATTAAGGGAAGTCCTTGCAGTGGATCTTTTTTTGTAACTTGTTGATAAAGCGCCATGGTTTGATCAAGTTGCTGAGTTTCAACTTGGCTCATTCCGATACCACTTGCATTTAAGGTTTTAAAAAGTTTCCAGCTACACAGCGAAGAATCTACCTGCTGAGCAGAGGTACTTTCTGGCAAGTGGCCAATTTCTGAAGGAATTTGAATAGTCACTTCAATTTTTGATTGTAGGCGCGACTGGGTAATGTCTTGATCGGGAGTGACAATTCCCGGACTGCGTAAATCTTTAAGACGAGCGGGCAACCAAGTTAAAGCATGGTAAGTATGTTTGAGCAACATACTTTTACCAGTGGCTTGTTCACCTAAAATTAAGGTGATCGGCTGTTTGTCATAATGAAAGTGTATTTTAAGGTCGTGAAACAGAGCAATATGTTTAAATTGGACAGATTCAAGTTTCATAGGCTCACCTAAGTATGAGCGCTTCAACCAACCGACTGACGAAGACTTAAAGGCGCCCTTAGTTTTAATTGTTGTATCAGATCATAAAGATGATGGATATTTAGACTTACTTTAGCACGAGTACAGGCAACGTACAGTAGTCTTAATTCTTCATCAGTAATCTTGTGTTCTAACCCATTAATTTTAAATTGATAGTCATCTTCAATATGAACGCGGTTCCATTCTAAGCCTTTCGCTTTATGGGCTGTAGAGATGACATAGTCAGCTTGCTCAAGTGGCGTAATCTTTGCAAGCGCTTTTTTTAGTGGGTCAGTGCCGTGGTCATCGACCAGTTTTACTAATGGCTTAATGTCACTACCTTCATTGGTTTCACAGTATTCATGGACATCATGCCACGAATTAAACCATGCTAATTCAGGCACATCCGTGACCCGTTTTCCTTGCTTTAAGAGGCTGGCAGCGTCTACAAAACGGTTTAGTTTTTGATGATCAGCTTGCAGACTTACTTTATCGCCGTGAACTAAACCTGCTAATAAAAGCTCCATTGCCCGAGCATTGGTACGACATAAAATCGCATCACGCATTTTAGTGTGTGGTTTATTTACAACACTTGATTTCTGGTTTGGATTACCAAGCAGGGGAACAGTTTCATTTAAGCCGCCCAGCAATGCATTGGCAACGTCGGCAATCGTTTCACCAAAACGAAAAGAAGTAGTGAGGCGAGACTCTGGCAGCGGCAATTGTTGCATTGCATTAATCGCACCACGCCACGCATAGATTTGCTGATGTGCATCACCTACATAGATGACCTGAGTATTTTTCTGACGAAGTAAAATACCCAACATTAAAGGGTCAGCATCTTGTGCTTCATCGAATAGCACATAATCGGCTGGAATGTTAGGTTCAGATAATGCCCAAAGTTTGAGGTAAATATCGTGACCAATTCCTGCCTGATGATTTGGGTCGATGGACTCTAACCAGCGGCGTTCAACAGCAGGGTAAAGATGGGTTTGAAGTGCAGTAATATCGTCTGGATGTAACCAGTTTGGCGCCTGAATATGTCGAGGCGCTGGATATTGAGAACTGGTCGAACAGAAATAGCTCACTGCATTGGCGACAAGGCTCGCTAGGCGACTTGGCATCAAGACGTATTTTTCATAACGTCCACCCATCATGCGCCGTAAGGTAATCGGTTCTAGTCGATATTCTTTGGCAATAAAGCTTGGACTTAAGCGAGGCAAGCGTAATTTATCGGTCACACCTCGTGGCACACTGCGAAAAGCGAGTGAGTGAAAAGTACGGCAGTCCACATTACGATGAAATTTGTTTTGTGCTTCACCAGCAATGGCTTTGTTGAATGCTAGATACATACCGCGCCGTTCAGGCATGGCATCACTAATCATTTGTAACGTAGTAGTTTTACCTGTACCCGCATAGGCAATCACTTTAAATGATTGCCCAAGACGTGCGTTATCTATGGCAATGGCTTGCTCATAGGTGGCTTTAGGTTTTTCGATATTCGACACTGAGTGATTTTAAACCTTGTTGCGGTTAGCTTTTTCAACTAAACCAGATAAACCCTGACGACGAGCTAATTCGTCAATAATAAGTTGTGGATTAAGATCGAAATAACCCAACATGACAATGCTATGGAACCACAAATCAGCAGTTTCATAAATCAAGTCATTTAAATTGCTTTCTGTATTTTGAGCAGCGTAGTCTTTGGCAGCGATAATCGTTTCTACGCTTTCTTCACCGACTTTTTCTAAGATTTTATTGATGCCTTTTTTGTAGAGGCTTGCCACATATGAAGTATCAGCTTCTGCTTGCTTACGCTCTTGCATCAATTGCCCTAAGTGAGCAAGTACATCAACTTGTTCAGTAGTGTGAGTATGGTCGTGGCTTTCAGTTTTGGCTTTGTCACCATAAATTGCATTAGGATCTTTTAATTGTGCATCGACAATTTCCCAGCCCTGTGGGGTAAGTTTGCGATAGAAACAAGACTCACGACCTGTATGGCACGCGATACCGCCATGTTGCTCAACTTGTAATATAATTACATCGCCGTCGCAGTCTAAACGAATTTCATGGACGGTTTGAAAGTGACCTGATTCTTCACCCTTGTGCCAGAGTTTTTGGCGAGAGCGAGAGAAATAAACAGCCTGATTTTTTTCTGCTGTGAGCGCAAGTGATTCACGGTTCATCCACGCCACCATCAAAATACGTCCGGTTTGATGATGTTGAGCAATGGCAGGGATAAGACCTTGTTCGTTAAATTTTACTTCATCGAGCCATTGCGTGTTATTCATGAGGAATCACCAAAGAAATAGGAACTATAAATTGATTTCAATCAGATGCTAAAAAATAGCTTGTATAGTGTACGGCATCAACGTCAGTTTTAGGAAAAATTCTTTGTCCTTTTTGTCTTTGTCAGCCTAATGAGTAGCTTGAATACGTTTGCTTTTAAAAGTCCGACAGAGATTCACTTTTTAAATTAAAAGCACTGTTTTCTTTAGGCCATTGAGCTACTCGATCATAATCAAGTTTTTGGAATGGCCCTGTTTTTAAGCCTGAAATTGTGATTGCCATTTCTTTTCGAAAATAAGGGATCTGATACATCCAAGGGAAAACTAAATCTCTTAAACCTCCAGCCCACCAATGGTCAGATTGATAAAGTGGTGTTAGTAAACGACTGAGAAATTGATAAAACTGGGTAGATGAACGGCGAAGCTGGTGATAATACTGCCAGAGTAGGGACCAATCAATATTTTGGTTCTTTTGAGCTTGTTGCAATGATTGAGAAAAAGCCCAAGCATCCAATAATGCCATATTAGCCCCTTGTCCTAACTGTGGGCTCATCGCATGAGCTGCATCTCCAATCACCCCAATTCGACCTTGACCAAATTGAGTCATAACGACATCACGGTAGTTTGCAGATAACCATTTGGGCTGAGTTGGACTGTTATATAAAATCTCTTTTAGCCATTCTGCAACTGTGGGCCAACGCTCAGAGACTTGCTTTAACCAAGCTTGTTTAGCCTGCTCATCTTGCAAAAAGCTTTGTAATTGTGGCTTAGGTAAGCTCCAAAATACACTTGAAAGGCGCTGTTGAGGTTCGGTTGGAACTGCTCCTGTAGGAAGAATTCCCATCATAATTTTCGAGCGATCATAAAATTGATGCAGAATTTCAGAATCGAGCACTTGGCACTCAGGTACGATACTCCACGCGGCCCCCCAAGGATAAGCTTGGTCAACCTTTACCCATGCTTTAGGTTTTAATTGACTACGAGCACCATTGGCAATAAGGATGGCATCAAAGCGAGCATCAAACTTTTGGTTTTGATGACTTCCGAATATCCGAACTTCATCGTTACATTCTTCAAAACGTTCAACAGAGTGGTTCATACGCCAAGTAATCTGGCTTGAATACTCGCTAAGTTTTTGAGTGAGAACGTGACATAAAGTGGCTCGGTGTATACCTAGACCATAAAGATTTGTTGATGCTTCGCGATAGTGACTGTTAACTAAAAGACGCTTGTCTGGAAGTTGTCCTTCTAAGCCTGTGACTTTCGCACCTAAGGTTAGGGTTTTGTCGAGCACACCTAAGTGCTCAAATACGGCTAAGCCCGCAGGTTGTAGCAGTAAACCTGCACCTACCGGAGATAACTCATCAACTTGTTCAAAAATAGTAACGTGGTTGCCTTCACGGGCGAGCAAAATCGCAGTGGCTAAACCTGCCGTGCCTGCACCAATAATGGCAAAATGAGGTGTTTTCATTGTTTATTCTTTTGAAGCATTTATGGGTTCAATTTAGCAATGAATGAATAGTTGAGCTATAAATTTTTTTAAAATTAAAGTTTTTCCATAAAAAAATCCCTTGCCAGTGCAAGGGATTTTGAACTTATTTCAAGATGCGCCAAAGCGCTAGTAAACTACTCAGCACAATTAGAATAATCGAGACAAACCAAGGACTAATAATCGCAATAGTCAGTAAAATCAGCATGCTACTACCGAACATCCAACTGCGGCGTTGTTGGTGTTCCATTTGCAAACGAAGTTGCTGAATTTCACGTAACTGACGGTCTTGCCAAGCAGACTGATTTTTTAAACCATTTAAGCTATCAATAATTAAACTAGGGAAATCTTGAGCACCTAAAAGCAGGTCAGGTAACTGCTGGCCCAGCTCTTTTACATTTTTGACTGGGTTCATGTTGGATTTGACCCATTCCGTCAAAATTGGTTTTGCCAATTTCCAGATGTCGAGCTGCGGGTAAAGGTCAGTCCCTAGGCCTTCTACATGCACTAAAGTTTTGAGTAGCAGCATGAGTTGTGGTGGTATCTCAAGATGGAAGCGTCGAGCAATATCCATGACTTGAATTAAGATACCCGCAAAATCAAGTTGGTCCATTGGTTTAGATACCATTGGCCCAACAGTACGGCGCATTTCACGTGCGAGAGCATCTTGGTCTGTACCCGGTGGAATCCAGCCAGCTTGATGCACAATTTGAATGAGCTGCATAAAGTTGCTGTTCATCACAGCAAGCAACATGCGGGCAACCGTCATCTGGTCGTGTTTAGATAGCTCGCCCATAATCGCACAGTCCAGCGCAATAAAGCGTGGATTGCTTGGGTTGATGGTTTCTACAAAGACGTTACCAGGGTGCATGTCTGCATGGAAAAAGTTATCGCGGAAGACTTGCGTAAAGAAAATGGTTAATCCTTTTTCTGCAAGTTGTGCGCGGTCCATGCCTAGACGGTCAAAGGTTGCCGTATCTGAAATAGGCACACCAGTAATGCGCTCAGCCACCATGACATCTTTGGTGTCCATGTAGACTTCTGGTACATACATCATGGTTGAGCCAGTAAAGTAATGGCGCATACGACGTGTGTTATCAGCCTCAATACTCAAGTCCAGTTCATTTAAAATGATCTGGCGGTAGTCTTGAATAATTTCGGTGAGATGCAACGCACGAGCAGCTTCAAGGCGGCTTTCTAGCGTGTTGCCTAACCATGCCAAAATTTCAAAATCTTGTAAGATTTGATTGCGAATATCAGGGCGAGTCACTTTAACCACAACTTCGCGACCATCATGCAATGCAGCAGTATGAACTTGGGCAATTGATGCGGCAGCTAATGGCTGGTCATCAAATCGTGCAAACAAGGTATTTACGTCAGCTTTTAACGATTCTTGAATACGTTGTTTGGCAACATTGCTATCAAAAGGTTTTACCTGATCTTGAAGTAAGACCAATTGAGCGAGTATTTCAGGTGGAATTAAATCACGTCGAGTTGACAGTAATTGACCAAGCTTGATTGCAAGCGGCCCCATCTCTTCTAAAGCTTCTTTGAGCTTTAAAGGATTTTTACGTTCGCGACTTGACCATGCAGCTGGGTGCATTTTAATAACACTTAATGCACGTTGAGCTTTAACTGGTAGTTCATCCGCAGGGAACAACGTATCGAGTCTATAGTGCGCTGCAATACGCCAAAGTTCGAGTAAACGTGAAACGTGCGGAATCATATACAATCTTACCTAGTCTTGAGAGGGTTGTAGTTGTGCATTGAGTTGCTGCAATCTTGCTTCTAGACGGTCAATGTCTTGATTAAGCTTGCGAGTTGCTTGAGTTAAGTCATCCATTTCCCAGCGAGGGGCAAATAGGCCGCTATCTTCTTTTAATGCGTCTTCTGCGAAAAATAGATGGCTTTGCACGGAGCGTTTTAAATGTTTTGGTGCAAGTTGAATCTTGCCAATTTCATGAGCGAGTTGAGGACCCACCCATCTTGATAAATGCGCAGCTAAATCAGGTTCAGTTTGCTGCATAATCTTTTGAATATCCTGTAGGAGGTGATAATCACCTTGGAGCGGGATATTCCCAATCTGGTCTGGATCGCTGACCAATAATTTAATTAGTTCAACGACATCTTTAACATGCAAAGTTGCTGTTGCTTCAGAAATTTTGAATTGCGCATCAAAAGGACGCTGTTCAAAAATAGAAGGTTTTTCACTATGACCTGTTACGGTAGGTTCAAGACGTACTTTTTCTTGGTCAAAGAATACATCGACAGAAAGTTGCGGGCTATCAATCACAACACGCAACATTTTGCCCTGTAACTGATTAAGCTGAATGCGTGTAACCGCATCCAGATCGATCAGATGATGAATGATACGTTCGACTGCACCGAGTGCCAGAATCGACCACATATCGTTATCCCTTACAGTTTGAAGCCACGGTGAACAGCAACGATACCCGCAGTAAGGTTGTGATAGTCACAGTTCTGGAAGCCAGCATTTTCCATCATACCTTTTAAAGTACGTTGGTCTGGGTGCATACGGATTGATTCAGCCAAATACTTATAGCTTTCTGAGTCATTCGCAACCAATTTACCCATAATCGGTAAAGCGGTGAATGAATAGAGGTCATAAAGTTTTGAGAATGGCTCAAATACAGGTTTAGAAAATTCAAGAATCAGTAAACGGCCACCTGGTTTTAACACACGGAACATAGAAGCAAGTGCTGCGTCTTTATCTGTCACGTTACGTAAACCAAAGCTGATTGTTACAAGGTCAAAGCTGTTGTCTGCAAAAGGTTCTAATGTTTCTGCATTGGCAAGTACAAAATCGACATTGGTACAGCCCGCATCAATTAAACGGTCACGACCAACATTGAGCATAGATTCGTTAATGTCTGAAAGTACAACATGACCTTGCGGACCAACTTCACGGCTAAATACTTTTGCTAAGTCGCCTGTACCACCCGCAATATCCAACACGTGTTGACCACGGCGAACACCAGACATATTAATTGCAAAACGCTTCCATAAACGGTGAATACCAAATGACATCAAGTCATTCATCAAGTCATATTTGCTTGCAACCGAGTGGAAAACTTCTGCAACTTTTTGTGCTTTATCTTCAGTTCTAACTGTTGAGTAACCAAAGTGTGTTGTTTCCCCAACATTGCCAGTATTACCAGCACCACGAGGTAAATTGTATTTAGGTACAGAACCATTCACAGGTGTGTCTGTTAAGGTTTGCTGTAAAGTTTGCTGTTGCCCTTGAGGTGTACCTTGCGGTAAAGGTGAGCTTAGGAATGGGCTAACTTTGTCTGAACTTTGTGCCTGCTCAGTTGGAGATGTTGGCTTTTGGTTTTCGTTAGACATATTGTCTCTCCTAGACTCAAACTCAAGTGAAACGGAATAAGTTCTGCATGATGACAGATTTTGTCTATTTTTACAGGCATCACCATGCAAATATAATGAATAAAATCTCAACTTCGCGAGGTTGAGTTTTTCTATGTGCCGACCTTATCACACTCTAAACGAATTCGGATGCCCTGAATGTACATTTTCAATAATCTGGCGTTCTTTTTCAGTAAAAGTCTTAATAAAGGTCTCGGCTGATTTTAACGGTTTCATCGCACTAAAACCATCTTGAATGAAATCATACATCAATTCGAAGTGATATTTTTGGGCTATACCTTTACACATTTTAAAAGCAGTAAACATCATAAATGAGCGCATGTACTTATCGAGCGCTGCTCCTAAATCATCAAGAAGGGCAAGCTGTTGATAACGCGCTTCTGCTTGATCGAGCTTGATTAAGGTTAAACGCATAATCTCATCATTGAGTACGGTATCTGCCGGATAGTCCTCAAGAAGTTGTATTGCTACTTGCTCATCAAGTTGAGTTGCAAGTACAGCTAAACTTACCGATTTAGTGCCTGTTTTAATTGCATTTTCAGGTAAAACTTTTTCGGCTTTATGCGCATATTTCAATAGGCGTTCAATTTGAGCTGCCAAAGCATCAAACTCTGGACCGCCATATAAACGATTTAAAAAATACTCTGACATGAGCTTATGTGCTGGCAAATTAAAAAAGTCGTGATGCGTATCTTTCATCCGCTCTTTTAGCCATGTTTGTACATCTTGCAAACGTTGGGCAAGCACAGGATTATCATGATAATTAAATGTTTTATATTGTTGTAAAAGATCATCAAAAGCAGCGAGTTTAGACATTTAAGGCTCTAATATTGGGCTATTTGCAAAAAATCATAAAAGGCATTGTAACCTTGTACTATGGCGAGTAGATGTAAAAAAAATGATTCATGCGTCAATTCTTAGGCAGATTTTTGTCGCAATGACATAATTTGTATAGCAATTCATCAATTAACCGCATAAGTTAAAGATCATCGAAATTAAACAATAAAAGATTAGAGCCGTGGACTATGAGTGAACAACAACCAAAATTTGAGATTCGTGATGAAGAACAGCTTTCAGTCGATTTGATTGAAGCACAATATGCGTTAAAAGAAAGTCGGGGCAAACCCAACGCTAAAAGCACACTCATTTTAATGAGTGGTATTGAACTGGCTGGAAAAGGGGAAGCGGTTAAGCAACTTCGTGAATGGCTAGATCCAAGATATTTAAGAGTCAAAGCAGACGCGCCACGTGTGCTGACGGATAGTGAGGCATTTTGGCAATCTTACTCAGAGTTTATTCCGACTGAAGGTCAAATTGTGGTGATGTTCGGCAACTGGTATAGCGATTTGCTCGTCACCGCGACACATGTTTCCGAACCTTTAGATGAAGCGCGCTTTGATGAATACGTTGAAAATATGCGGGCATTTGAACAAGATTTAAAAAATAACTATGTCGATGTTATTAAAGTCTGGTTTGATCTTTCATGGAAATCACTACAAAAACGTTTAGACAAAATAGACCCCTCAGAGCAACATTGGCATAAGCTTCACGGCCTAGACTGGCGTAATAAAAAACAATATGACACTTTGCAAAAGTTACGCCGTCGCTTTACCGACGATTGGTACATTATTGATGGCGAAGATGAAAAACAGCGTGATCAGTTTTTCGCTCAATATCTTTTACAACACATGCGTCAACTTCCAGAGCATGAAACTGAAGTTAAAGGAAAATGGCAGCAAGCTAAAATTCCAGAGATTTTATTAAAACCTTCTAATGAACCACTTGAAAAAGCCGAATACAAAAAAGAGCTCGATAAACTGAGTAAAAAAATTGCCGATGCCATGCGTTTTGATAAACGCAATGTCGTGATTGCTTTTGAAGGTATGGATGCTGCCGGTAAAGGCGGGGCCATTAAGCGAATTGTTAAAAACCTAGACCCACGAGAATACGATATTCATTGTATTGGTGCACCTGAACGCTTTGAAGCTCGGCATCCTTACTTATGGCGCTTTTGGAACCGCATTAATGAAGCCGAAAAAATTACAATTTTTGACCGTACTTGGTATGGCCGAGTGCTGGTAGAACGAGTTGAAGGTTTTGCTTCGCCTTTAGAATGGCAACGTGCTTATGATGAAATTAACCGCTTTGAAAAGGATTTATTTGATAGTCAAACGGTTGTAGTAAAAATTTGGCTGGCGATTAGTAAAGACGAACAAGAGCAGCGTTTTAAGGCCAGAGAAGAGACACCGCATAAACGCTTTAAAATCACTGCGGAAGATTGGCGTAATCGTGATAAGTGGGACGAATATCTAAAAGCCGCCGCAGATATGTTTGAGCGGACCAGTACTAACTACGCACCTTGGTATATTGTCGCAACTGATGATAAATATACTGCACGTCTGGAAGTATTAAGAGCAGTTTTAAAACAGCTGAGAGCAGACTAAGCTCTCAGCTAAAATGCACATATTAATTTACAATTGTACCACGGCTTTTTTGCTGAATACGTTTTGCAAGGTTATAACTGTCATTCAGATGAGTTTCTGCTATTTTTTTCATCATGAAATAACCTAAGCTTGCTGCTACAATTTGTCCGCCTAGCGGTATAAATTTAGTCACCTGTTTTGTTACGATTTTGCCCAAAAAGCCGTTAAATGTTTTTTTAACGGTAGTACGTGCGACTACAAAACCTGAAAATTCAAAACCGCGTTTACGTAATTCATCCCAATGAATAGTTTTAGTTTTTGGGTCGTAAACGCTCACGTGTTCAGGTGCTAAACCAAAACGGGAATTGATATCTGGAATCAGGTGCGACAAAATTCCCAAATCTACCGCCACGTCAAAAAAAGGAATCGGTACAATTGCCGCTCCGGCTGAGACGTAAGCTCTTTTTTTGATGAGATCATGGCACTCATCGCGAATTTGTTCCAGATTTAGGCTAGGATCAATATAGTCAGGAATCTTGTCAATTTTCATAATGTCTACCTGTATAAGTTCTTGATGGCGTCATTCAAACCAAGTGTAAGTGACACCTTAAGTTAAATTATGCTGTGTTTAAACCAACGTGACATAGTCAGATTCAGTTGTATAGTAATGAATGTTTATGATTTTGTGCATAAATTATGCAAGCAGGAAATGAAATAAATGGGGATCCATGTTATTCAAAGTCAACGTATTGATGTGTTGTTGCAAGGTGTATTGGCGTCTACATCTCAAGCTTCAACGCATCCATTACAGGTTTTGAAAACCCAACATTTTATTGTTCCAAGTCCTGCGGTCGAGCAGTGGCTGATACAAAAACTTGCAGAACAGCAAGGCATGAGTGCCAATTACCAGTTTCACCAACGGGTACGAGGTTTCCAATGGTTTGCCTATCAGCAAGTTTTAACTGCACATAAAGAGCAGGTCCGTAAAGCCAACATCCCCCGTTTAATTTTTAAATGGCGGGTGCATCAGGCTTTGCACGAATTTATCCAACCTGAGACGATAAGCATAGATTCATCGCATCCTTTACATTCTATTGTTCAGCGTATTTATGACAGCGCAGATCGACTCGAACAAGGCATAGATAAACAATTAAAAAAACAAAAAATGCTGTATTGGGTCGCTGAGCAGGTTGCCGATTTATTTAGCAACTATATGATTTATCGCGGACAGTGCCAGCGTGGGTGTGAAAATAGTTGTACCTGTCCAGAAAATTGGTTGTCTGCTTGGGGCCAGGGCCGATCATTAGATATTGAAAAATATATTGTACAAAAAGATGAAGAAGTGACTGCTTTTGCATTACATCAAACGCAAGAGCTAGAACGCTGGCAGCGTTGGTTGTGGCAACAACATTTTCATGATGACTTTTTGCAGATGCTGCAAATTGATGAGTTGTTTTGGCAAGAATTAGAGCATCCGGACCGCAGTAAGCGTGCTATTTCAAGATTACCTAATCAGGTGGTGATCTTTACGTTATTAGATTTACCGCCAAGCCAATTACAGTTTTTGCGCCGTTTAGGGCAATACATTGATGTCTTGATTTTGCACTATAACCCTTCACAAGAATATTGGGCCGATAGTGTCGATCCACTCTGGAAGCAGCGTTATGACTTAGGGGTAAAAGAGCGGTTTATTGCGAAAAATCCGAAGGCTACAGACATTGAAATTAGTGAGTTTTTTAATAAATTCACACTCAACTTTAATGCTGAAGCGCGTGAGTCCAGACATCCGCTTTTAACCAGATTGGGTAAGCAAGCCCGCGACCACTTTTCGCTATTATCAAATTTGTCCACGGGCGAAGAAGGTAAGTGGGTGGATGCTTTTGTAGATGATTTTCCAGAAAGTTTACTCGGTAAAGTTCAGTCAGATATTTTACATTTGGTAGAACCGCAAGCGAAACAATATGAACTCGCTCCAGACGATGACTCGATTCAGATTCATGTTTGTCATTCGACTTTACGTCAGCTTGAAGTATTAAAAGAGCAGTTGATTGGCTGGTTGGCTAAACCACATGAGCAGCCGCGCCGCCCAAACGATATTCTAGTTTTAGTTCCTAATTTGGCTGATATTGAGCCTCTAATTCGAAGTGTATTTCCCGCTACTGCCACTGAACAGGGGGTGCATTTGCCTGTGAAAATTGCAGGTGTTGCATCACTTGATGCACTTAATGCATGGCGTGCCGTGATTGGGCGTATTCAGCTGATGCAGGGGCGTTTTAGCTTTGATGATTTTGCTGACTGGTTAAGTTTGCATGCGACCCAGCAGCGTTACGAACTTGAGTATGTTCAGGTTGAGCGAATTCTAAATTTACTTGCCGATGCGGGCTTTAAACGAGGGCTGGATGCAGAGCATCTCAAGCGCAGTTTGTGTGAAGAGGATAATGATTATCGATATAGCTTTAAATTTGCCTTAGAGCGATTGGCCCTTGGCATTGCTGTACCTGTGCATGCAACGTTCAATCAAGTGTTGAGTTATGCCAAAGTTCAGCCCAGTGATTTTGAGTTGGTTGGTACACTTATTCAGATTTATCAAGATTTGAATGAGCGCCGTGATTGGCTAACTCTGCACGAACAAGGAAAAGTCTATACTGTTGAATATTGGCTCCAAGTGCTAGGCAAAGATATTGTTGAATTTGAGCAGGTCGGTGTTGCTGCTTTAAAAGCTGTGCGGGAAATTGTTAAAAAACAAGAACGAATGTTAACGCTCGCAAGTTATTACGCCGAGGCAGAAACAGGAACTTTGCGCAAAATTACCTTGCCTCTGCCTTATATTATTGAAGAAATTCAACGGACTTTAGAAAGCCAAAGTGCACAAGCTGAACCGACAGGGCAAATTACCTTTGCCCAAATTGGACATATTCGGCCGCTACCTTATCGCTTAAAGGTCATGTTAAATCTTGATGCAGGGCAATTTCCAAACCGTGATACCCACGTTCCATTTGATTTGATGGATGCACTACGCCAACAGTTAGGTGACCGCTCTCGACTTGAAGATGATCAAGGTGCTTTTTTAGATGCTTTATTATTAGCCCAAGAAAATTTATGGCTGTTTTATAACGGCTTTGATGTGAACGATGGCGAGGTACGCGAACCTTCCAGTATTCTTCAAGAGTTCCGTGAACATCTTGCCTTGATTGTGAAAGCTGAAGATGGTGAACCTGAAAATATAGTTGTTGAAGGGATTGAGATACCTTCACAGTTAAAACAACTCCATCACTTCCATGATTTACAGCCCTTTGACCCGAAAGGATTTACTGTAGAGAAGCGTGTTATTCGTTATCAAGATCACTGGTTTAAGGTCGCTACACAAATTCAGCAAGTCTCAGGAAACCGTCAGCCTTGGGCGAACACGACCTATCCGCTACAAATACCTGACATACTGGTTTTAGAAAGCCAGCAGTGGATACAGGATGTGACATTCCCTGCACGATTATATTTGAAAACTTTAGGGGTAGAAAACTTAGGAAGTGTCGGAGTGCTCGACCAAAATGAACCTTTATTATTAGATGGTTTAGGGCGCTATGCGATTCGACATTTTTTACAACAATCTGAACAGCAAGCACAACCTGAAGTATTAATTGATCAGTTACCTGTAGGTAAAGTCAAATATAGCGCATGGCAACAAGGTGTGTTTGAGCAAGAATGTTTACTTGAACGCCTTCACCATTATGCACCAGCAGTGACACCAACGACTCAGCGTATTTGGCGAATTGCTAAACAGCTTCATATGAATATTACCGTTCCGAAGTCTGAAACTCAGGACTGGGTGAGTATGGAGCCTTCAAGCGCTCGCGCAAAAAGACGCGCTAAAGTCTGGTTAGAATATCTACTCTGGTTAGCTTACTTAAATGAGGGAAGTGCAGGAACTGAAAAGCGCCGTATTGTGGTTTTTAGCGATCAAACTGTGATTTGTAGTGGGATTAGTTCTGAGCAAGCTCGGCAATATTTACAGCCATGGTTTAAAATCTGGCGCCATGCACAGCAACAACCTTTGGTTCTACCAGCAGCCTTATTATTAAAGCCGCTAGAAAAAGCTAAAGCATATCAGTGGGAAACAACAAATCAGACAGAAAAAGCAAAACTGGATGAGAAGAGTTATACAGAGCTGTTAAAATACTGGAATGAGACAGGGTCATTTACCACAATGGATATGACTCAAAATGAAGCTTGCAAGTTGCATCAAGACTGGAGCTTTATTTTGCAAGAACAAGATGCGCAAGCTTTGCTTCAACATGCTTGTGATGAGTTTGCGTATGATTTGTATCATCCGGTTTTTCAATTTCAACATTCGGAGTAAGGCATGAACTCAAGAGTACAGGTGTCTTATCAACCTATTATTGATATTGAATTTAGTGGCTTACACTTAATTGAAGCTTCGGCTGGTACAGGAAAAACCTATACCTTATCAAGTTTGATGGTCCGTATCTTTCTTGAAAAATACTTGCCTAGACAAGTGATTGCGACCACGTTTACCCGTGCTGCTGCTGCTGAGTTAAAAAGCCGTATTCGTGCACGTTTGGTTGAAACGTACCGTTATTTAGATGCCAAGCGTAGTTTTACAGAACAAGAATTACTTACGCAGGCAGAGCAAGAACCTGACTTATTACTCCAGCATATTCTAAAGCATTTTGCGACGCGTATTGCCTATGCGTGTGAACGTTTAAAATTGGTTATAGATCAGTTAGACGAGTTATTTGTCGGAACACTCGATAGCTTTAGCCAAAAACTATTACGTGAGTTTGCTTTTGAGAGTGGCAAAATTGAACGTGCTCAAATTACCGATGATGCCAAAACCTATAGCCGACAACTGATTCATGATGTTTTACGTGAATGGATACAGTCTCAACCTCAAACCGTGATTGATGCGTTGTATTTGGCAGGTGAGCTTAAGAGTGTTGATAGTTTTGTTAAACTGGTTGAAGACTCACTTAATTTTAGTTCGGCTCATTTTAAACTTCCCGAAAAACCAACCATTCAATTTGAACAACTTACGCAGCTCAAACAATTAGCGACAGAAATTGATATCAGCCTTTTAGAAGCATATTACTTGCTTGATGGCGAGCACTATAAACATGTGAGCGGGACAGTATTTAGAAATGGGGCATTTAATAAACTATTTAGTGAATGTTTACCGCAGCTACTACAAGTTCTAAAGCAAAGCGACATTATTTTAATTTTTGATGGGTCATTAACCGCACAACGAGAACTTGTTTTTAAGTTTTTAGGCCAACTTGCTGATCAAAAAGTTTTTAAGAAATGTCCTGCTGAAATTTCAGATGGTTTCTATCAGCATTCCTGTATTCAGCAAATTCAGAAGCTATTTGGTGTGCTGAAAAACTACGCCGAGCAGTTCGACCAGCTTCATATTTATTTAAAAGCCTATTTATGTGTAGAAGTTAAAAAACGTTTACCTCAGGTTTTACAAAATAAAGGTGAAACTACTTTTTCTCAGCAAATTCGTACACTTTCTGAGGCTTTAAAAGGTGAGCAGGGGCAACGTTTTGCTGTATTTGTGCAGGCTCGATATCCTTTAATTTTGGTTGATGAATTTCAGGATACCAACCAAGATCAAGACGATATGCTGGCGAGCATTTGGCGCCATCCAGAGCGCTACAAAAAAGGTTGCATGATCATGGTGGGCGACCGTAAACAGGCGATTTACGGTTTCCGCGGTGGGGATATGCTCACCTTCTTAAATGCCTATAAAGATATTCAAGCTAAACATGGTCGTGAATATAAGTTAATTCATAACCATCGTTCTGTTGCTGATCTGGTTGAAGTGGTCGATGCCTTATTTCAAAGGCAAATCGACTTTGGTGAAGAAGTTCAATATGATCCAATTCGAGCAGGCACTCGGTCTCATCCTGTACTGATTGAGCAGAATAATCATAATCCTCACCCTTTGCGCTGGTTAATGCTCAAAGATAAAGAAAAAGAGGCTCAGCAAGTTGCTTGGAAGATTCGAGATCTACTCAACCAGTCACATGCTGGACAACTATATTTTCAAAAAGATGCTCAGACTCAAACCTTAAACGAAGATGATATTGCGGTATTGTCTCGTAATCATGATGGGCTGGATAAAGTTCAATTTGAGCTAGAACGTTTAGGAATTCGGGTTAATAGGCCATCAAAACGAAGTGTTTTCGATTGTACGATTGCTCAAGACGTGGGGGCTTTGCTGACCGCCATACTTCATCCTTACGATGAGGCAAAAGTGAAGCGAGCTTTGATTAGCCGTCTATTTGCCATGGATTTAAAACAACTCTTGCAACTTGAGCAGACAGCCGAAGGGTTAAGCCAGTTTATGACTGGTTTTGACACGATTAGAGAGTTGTGGTCCGCTCAAGGCTTTTTAGTGGCATGGCAACAATGCCTCATCCAGTTTGATATATGGCAAAATTTGGTTGCAGCTCAAAGTAAAGATAATGAACGGGTTGTGATGAACTTGCGTCATTTAACTGAAATTCTGAGTCAGCACAGTGAGAAATACTCAGGTGCTCAGAACCTTTATCACTGGTATCTCAAACAGTTGCGTTCTCCTCTTGACCGTGATTGGGAATTAGAACGTA
This sequence comes from Acinetobacter sp. WU_MDCI_Abxd143, assembly GCF_025514195.1. Taxonomy (NCBI): domain Bacteria; kingdom Pseudomonadati; phylum Pseudomonadota; class Gammaproteobacteria; order Moraxellales; family Moraxellaceae; genus Acinetobacter; species Acinetobacter sp. WU_MDCI_Abxd143. Next base: position 233,421 of record NZ_JAHPTH010000004.1, on the reverse strand, counting down.
AATTATCGAGTGAAGCTGGTGTTCAGCTCATGACAATTCACCAGTCAAAAGGGCTGGAATTTAAGATTGTATTTTTATTAGGTGCAGATAAGCCCTTTCGAGAAAATAATAAAACACTCAATTTTTCGACCCAAAATATTGTCAAACCGGACTCAAACCAGACTTTGACTCAACGTGTCGTTGCGATTGCTGACAAGACTTATTTGAATGAAATAGAACTTAAGCAGCACGAAGAACGAGCGCTCGCTGAACAGAATCGTCTTTGGTATGTGGCGCTCACCCGAGCAAGCCATCGTGTCTATGCTGTCTTACAAGATCTTGATGGTAAATCGGTATCAGGACTCGCATTTTGGAAAAATAGAGCTGAGCCTTTTCAACACCGTTGCTGTACGGATGAAATGGTTTTGGAACAGATTCCACAAGCAATTCATTTAACCAAGCAAACCAGTATTATTGAAATACAAGCAAAACGGTTTCCTGAACAACGTTTTTATTCGAGAGGGAAAACCAGTTTCAGTTACTTGGCACAGCATTTAAAACATAAGGCTGGCACAGATTTATTGGCCAGCCAGAGCAATGATGCTGTATTGGCAGAAGATGAGTTGGACTTAATCAATACTGCAGAAGCAAGCAGTGCTCAGCCGATTGACTGGATAAAGAGTAACTTTCCGCGAGGAACGCTTGCCGGTAATTTCTTACATGAAATCTTTGAGCATATTGATTTTCAATGTTCAGATGAATGGGTTATAGAAATACGTCGTCGTTTTAAAAATGACTATAGTAGCCTTTGGCAAGATTTACTTAATAAATATAACGAGAGCTTCCCAGACCAAGAGGACGCCGAGAATCTGCTTTACCAGTCAGTTGCAGAGTGGTTAAAGGATATTTTGCGAACACCGCTTTATCAAGGCTTCCGGCTAAATCAGCTCCAACAAGATCAGTATTTATCAGAGTTTCCTTTTTATTTGGCTCTTTCAGATCGGGTTTTAGCTATGACACGTATTCAGCAGCTTTTTGCTGAGTATGGTTTGCATATGCCAGAACTGCTTGAAGCTCGTTCAGCACGTTATCTCAATGGTTCTATCGATTTGGTTTATTTTGATGGTCATCGTTACCACATTGCCGATTATAAAAGTAATTACTTAGGGGATGATCTTGCAGATTATCGTAGCGATAGCATTGCCCAAAGCATGTCTTTAGCAAGTTACTGGCTACAGGCAGGTTTATATCTCGTTGCATTACATCGTTATTTGCAAGTCAAAATGCAGGATTACCAAATTGAGCAACATTTAGGTGGGGCAACTTATCTTTATTTACGTGGTATGAATGGTGAAGCGGAGCAGGGGTATTATTATTGGGAACCTAGCGTCGAATTTATTCTTCGTCTTGATGCCATTTTGGGGTATTTTGCTGAGGATAAAATAGCATGAAAAATGCTGATAAAATGTATAATTTGAAGATTAACAAATACTTGATATGTGGATAAGCCTGTCTATAACCATGTGGACAAGCGTGTGGAAAACTAGGTGGATAAGTGTGTGGACAACCTAAATAGCCCTGAACAAGCCGATTTAAGCTGGTTAACAACATGGAGTAGCTTCTTAAATCAGGCTCCATTTACTGAACAATCGCAAGTATCAGAAGCCACTTCTTACTTGCAGCAGCTTATTGAAGCGAGCTTACAAGGCGATAGTTGTATCGATATCAGTTCAGAGCAAATTGCAGCACTTGGTCAGCTTGCTATATCTGCCGATCAAGCAACTTCAAAAGTTGCGCCGTGCGTCTACGATGAGCAGGGGTTGGCATTATACCGATATTGGCACCTAGAGCAACGACTTGCAGAACAAATTTGTCGATTAAAGCAACAACTAATTCAACCCGTAGCTTGTGAAGACTATCTGGACCTACTTACTGATCCTCATCAACAGGCAGCTTTGCAGATGGTTGCTCGGCAAAGCTTGAGTATTATTACAGGTGGGCCGGGTACAGGTAAGACTTATACGCTGGCACGTATTATTGCTGTGCTGAGCCAGGCAATTCCGCATATTCGTGTGGCGATGGCTGCTCCAACAGGTAAAGCAGCACAGCGAATGCAAGAAGCACTACAGAACTCATTTAACGATCCTAAGTTGCTTGAGTCCGGATTAGTTAGCGAAGAGCTCCGAAATCAAGGAACACAAACGATTCACCGTTTGTTAGGGATGGGACATAGCCAAACACCACGGTTTAATCAAAAACAGCCTTTGCCTTATGACGTCATTGTCGTGGATGAGGCTTCCATGCTGGATTTAAATCTGGCTACTCTTCTATTTGAAGCGGTGCCAGAGTCTTGTCGAATTATCTTATTAGGAGATGCAAATCAGCTCGCTTCCGTTGATGTCGGGGCGGTACTTGCAGATTTGCAACAAATACAGGCATTGGCTGACAACAGAGTACAATTACAAACCAGTCGCCGTTTCGCTGAAGGGGCACTGATTGGGCAAGTTGCTAAATTTATTCAGGCGCAAACCCATCAACAAGATCATGTAGAGATTTTACAGCGGTTTGAAGTTGATATTGTTCAAGCTTCAGAATTAAAGCCTATACTTCTACAAACAGATATGCCCGATGTAGTTCAGCTTGAATATTTACCAGAAGGGAATCAATTAGACCTAGATCTTTATTATCAAAAGCTAATGCTCGGTTTCCAAGGGTATGTACAAAGTCTAAAGAACTATTTGCAGGAAGAGCGCTCGATTGAACAGATCCAAAATGTAGTAAAAGCATTTGATGACTACCGTATTTTAACGGCTGTTCGTCATGGCCCGTTTGGGTTGCAGCAGTTAAACCAATATGCGCAGCGTTGGATACAGCAACAGTTATCAATCGTGACTGTCGGAGGGTGGTATGTGGGCCGTCCGGTAATGATGACCTATAACGATTATCAACTCGGTATTTCAAATGGAGACATTGGTTTGTGTTTTGAACATAGAACTCAGCCACAGCAGTTTGAAGTATATTTCCCAAGTTTGAATAAATGGGTCGCTGCAAATCGATTGCCTAAAAGCATTCAAAGTGCTTTTGCCTTAACAATTCATAAATCACAAGGGTCTGAATTTACACATACTGCTGTTGTTCTTGATCAGGCTGCAAAGAACTTATTAAGCCAAGAACTTATTTACACTGCGATTACACGAGCTAAGAAGATAGTCAGTCTTTTAGTTGACCAAGAGGCTTTATTACAGGCATTTACAGTTCGTACGACACGAAAAAGTGGTTTAGTTCAAAAAGTTAATCGGTTAGTTCGTTAAGCCAAACTTAATATTTTTACACTTGTAAGAAAAAGCTTACATAGATTCGAGATATTTGCTGCTAGAGTACACCCCGTGTTTTTGAGATTATAAACGCACAACGAGCTTGGCAAGGAATGTCGGGCAAAATCGCACAATAATAACAACTTAAGTCGAGAGACTGCGAACTTACAATGAAGTAGGTGTATAAAGAGGAAACTTACAGCCGCTAAGCCTTGTAGTTTTGGGAGAGACTACAAGGCTTTTTTATATCCTAATTTTTATTACCTTTCAAAAAGTATGAGAAAGCTTTGCTTTTAGCGCTCTCCACACGATGTATTCTTGTAAAGATTTAAATCAATAATATCAATATATTTATCTGTAATATGTTTTTAAAACAGGCATTTTTCCTGTGAATTGTTAAGTTAAATGTTATACAGAACTGTACGTTAAATGTTAAAAGTGGTCATTTGCCAAATATTAGACAGACCTGTACGTTTTTACTTACATGATGATAAGAAAAATACTACTTTTCTTCATAATTGGATATGTCAAAATACATCACATAAGGAAATAGAAACAAAAACAACGGAAGTGAGTTAAAACAACAAGAAGGATGTGACTAGCATCTCACCAACGACAATAAAAAACAGTAATAACACGATAAACAAAAACTACAGCGCCAAAAACCCAAGCAGAAATGCTTGGGTTTTTTATTTGCCTCTACACTAAGTCAGTCTCATGAGAGTCGCTACCGAATAAAGAACGGCGTTGATCTCTCGGTATACGCGGATATTGGGTTGAGATTTGATAGAGAACTTTAGCTAAAGCAGGCAGGTGAGTACCCACTACAGATTTACCTGTTGTTAATAGGGAAACACTGATATCTCTTTCAGGGTCAGCCCAGCATAAAATGTTGGAGAATCCTAAATGACCAAAAGCTTGCCCCGTCATTGGGCCAAAAAGACCTATAGGATTGCTACCTAACATTGGCCCCAGAGCATAGCGCATTGGAATTAGCAAAGTACGGTCAATGTTAACGCCTGTGGTTGGCAGCGTTGCTCTGAAAATTGTTTTCTCACTAAAGATTTGCTGACCGCCGTAGCTTCCACCACTTAAAAGCATTTCAAAGAAGCGGCCGGCTTGTTCTGCACTGGTATAGATGTTTCCAGCTGGGCAAATGGTGTCCATAAAACGACTATCATTAGTCACATCAACTGCAAGTTGTAAACCGCCACCTAATACATGATTCAGGTAGTGATCGGTACCAAGGCGAGGGTGCAGACCTGTTGCACAATTTAAGGCGACTTCTGAACGATATTCTGGTTTTAAGCCATAATTGAAATAAGGCATCCCCATTGGTTTTTCGATAGTTTGATGTACAAATTCACGTAAGTCTTGCCCAGTCACCCGTTCAATGACTTCTCCTAAAATATAACCTGCCGTAACCGCATGATAGGCAAGATGATTACCAGCAGGAGACACAGGTCGGGCAGCATATAAACGTTTTAAAATTTCGTCTTTATCAAATAATAAATCTGGTGTGACATCGCCATCAATATAGGGAATGCCGCCGCGATGTGCTAATAAATGAAAGATCGTTGCACGGCGCTTACCATTGACCCCATATTCAGGAACATAATAGCTCACGGGATCGAGCAAATTAATTTCGCCTTTTTCATCTAATAAATGAATCAACATGGCTGTGATCATCTTTGATGCTGAAAATAGGCAAACTGGTGTGTCTGGTGTTGCAATCAGCGCATTTTCTTGAAGTCCTGCCGGAGAGTTCCCTTGGGCATATCCAATGCTTCTATTTAGCAAAATTTTACCTTGCCTGCGTAAACAAAAGGTAATGAGTGGATAGTTTCCGGTTTTATATAGTGCTTCTATACTTTTCCAGATTTTTTGAATCTGATAATCACTCACTCCACCCTGTTCAGCAGCAACTTCATCTTTTTGTCGAATGACTTGCTCAATATTGTCCGGTACTGGACAAGTGTTGGTTGAAAAAATTTTCACACGTCCCTCGCGCTTCTTTCTTTTTATTCGAGGCTAGTGTGCAGGGTTAAGGTCCTCATGTCAGTGTCTAAAATGACAAGTTACTGAAAACTATTTTGCAATCCACCTATAGATACCTTAAAATAGGCGACTTGCTGTAGTGATGCACGGCAGTCAGTTGCCTCAACTGATTCATATCGTTTACTTTTTTAAGCATCTCGGAGAAATCGAATGGCTTTAACTAATGCAGACCGCGCAGAGATCATTGCTAAATTTGCTCGCGCTGAAAATGACACTGGTTCACCAGAAGTACAAGTAGCTTTATTGACTGCTCAAATCAATGATTTACAAGGTCACTTCAAAGCTCACAAACACGACCACCACAGCCGTCGTGGTTTGATCCGTATGGTTAACCAACGTCGTAAATTGCTCGACTACTTAAATGGTAAAGACCACGGTCGTTACACTGCTTTGATCGGTGCTTTAGGTTTACGTCGTTAATTCGATTTTCACTTTGTTTTCGCTATTTCGCATGTCGCAATGCTTTATCGCTGAAAAGAGAGTTTCACTTAATGTTAGGTTAAGTGATTTTTAGAAGGGGCGCTTGTGCGCTCCTTCTTTGCGTTTAACTTATTTTAAATAATTGATCTAGTGTGATGGCTTCTAAGCTTTGTCATTTATCTACCAATCGGTGTAGTCTGAATGCCAAACCTTAGGGGTCTCACTAGAATAAAATTAGGAAAATACAATACATGTCAATGTTTAATATCGTTCGTAAAGAATTCCAATTCGGTCAACATCAAGTCGTTTTAGAAACGGGTCGCGTTGCACGTCAAGCAAACACAGTTTTAATCACTATGGGTGGCGTAACTGTTTTAGTTGCAGTTGTTGCTCAACCTAAAGCAAAAGCGGGTCAAGACTTCTTCCCGTTAACAGTTAACTATCAAGAAAAACAATATGCAGCTGGCCGTATCCCTGGTGGCTACGGTAAGCGTGAAGGTCGTGCTTCTGAAGCTGAAACTTTAATTTCACGTCTTATTGACCGTCCAATTCGTCCGTTGTTCCCAGAAGGTTACTTCAACGAAATCCAAATAACAGCAACAGTTGTTTCTTCTGACAAAACTATGGATGCTGACATTGCAGCAATGCTTGGTACATCAGCAGCATTGTCTATTGCTGGTACTCCTTTCCGTGGTCCAATTGGTGGCGCACGTGTTGGTTTAATCAACGGTGAATATGTTCTTAACCCGAACTTCGAACAGTTGAAAGAAAGTGACCTTGACCTTGTGGTTGCAGGTACAGAATCAGCTGTATTGATGGTTGAATCTGAAGCGAAAGAACTTTCAGAAGACCAAATGCTTGGTGCTGTTCTTTTCGGTCATGACGAAATGCAAATCGCAATTCAAGCGATTAAAGAATTTGCTGCCGCTGCTGGTGCTGTTGAGTCAACTTGGGTTGCTCCAACTAAAAACGAAGCTCTTCTTGAGCAATTAAAAGCAGCTTTCGAAGCTAAAATTTCTGAAGCATATACAATTGCGGTTAAACAAGATCGTTATGCAGCACTTGATGCACTTTATGCAGAAGCTGTAGCTCAGTTCGTTCCAGAAAATGACGAAACTGGTATTGCTGATGAAGTAAACGAATTATTCGAAGACCTTAAATACCGTACAGTACGTGACAACATCTTGTCAGGTAAGCCACGTATTGATGGTCGTGATACTAAAACTGTTCGTGCAATCGACGTTCAAGTTGGCGTATTAGATCGTGCACACGGTTCTGCATTATTTACACGTGGTGAAACTCAAGCGTTAGTAACAACAACTTTGGGTAATACTCGTGATGCGTTAATGGTTGATACCCTTGCTGGTACTAAAACTGACAACTTCATGTTGCACTACAACTTCCCTGCATACTCTGTAGGTGAAACAGGCCGTGAATCTGGTCCTAAGCGTCGTGAAATTGGTCACGGTCGTTTAGCACGTCGTGGTGTTCAAGCAGTTCTTCCTGCTGCTGACCGCTTCCCGTATGTAATTCGTATTGTATCTGACATTACTGAATCTAACGGTTCATCTTCAATGGCTTCTGTATGTGGTGCTTCATTATCACTTATGGATGCAGGTGTTCCGCTTAAAGCGCCAGTTGCGGGTATCGCAATGGGCTTAGTGAAAGAAGGCGAACGTTTCGCAGTACTTTCTGACATCTTGGGTGATGAAGATCACTTAGGTGATATGGACTTTAAAGTAGCAGGTTCTGCAAACGGTATTACTGCGCTTCAAATGGACATCAAGATTGAAGGTATTACTGAAGAAATCATGGAAGTTGCATTAAACCAAGCATTTGCTGGTCGTATGCACATCTTAAACGAAATGAATAAAGTCATTTCACGTGCTCGTGCTGAAATCAGTGCTCATGCACCGACGTTTGAAGTGATTAACATTAACCCAGACAAGATCCGTGATGTTATTGGTAAAGGCGGCGCAACTATCCGTCAAATTACTGAAGAAACTAAAGCTGCAATTGATATCGAAGACAATGGTACAGTTCGCGTATTTGGTGAAACTAAAGCTGCTGCTAAAGCTGCGATTGCTAAGATTCAAGCAATTACTGCTGAAGTTGAACCAGGTAAGATCTATGACGGTAAAGTAATCCGTATCGTAGAATTCGGTGCGTTTGTAAACATCATGCCGGGTACTGATGGTCTTCTTCACATTTCGCAAATTTCAAATGAACGTATTGCGAACGTAACTGACGTTCTTAAAGAAGGTCAGGAAGTGAAAGTCCAAGTTGCTGATGTTGATAATCGTGGTCGTATCAAATTGACTATGAAAGACATTGAACAAGCATAATTGTTCTGGTGACATGAAAAAGTCCGCTTGATGCGGACTTTTTTTATGGCATGATGCAAGTAATACAAAAACAGATCATTGTGGTATGCAGGTTTATTACTTTTATCGCCATCAAGCTGACGGCTATGTCTTTTTAAGCCGTGAACAGCATAATGAACACATTCTGGAGTTTTTCTGGATTGATAGTGTCAGAGCTGATGTGGTGAACCATAACGAAGAATGGCAACAAAAGATTCAACAGCTTTCAGGCGTGGTTATTAATGAATTTCATATACGGGATATTGCGAATATTGAGCACCCTTGTGCATTTGATACGCTTGAAGAATATGATTTGCTTATTTTTAGAAAGCTCGTTACACCTGATGATGAAATTAAAAATGGGGAATCCCACGAGAGTGTATTTGGCCTAGCAACTACGCCAATTAGCTTTATTTTTACTCCTAAAGTTCTGATTAGTGTTCGTGAGCAGGGCAATAAGTCGATTGAAAACTATATTCAACGTCTCGAAAATATTTTATGTAAAACTTTGGAAGAACAAAACAAAACCCGTAAGCTGCCTAATTCACCTGTAGATTTATGTTTACGATTGCTCAATAGTATGGTGGATGGCTACCTTGATATCCGTTCACCTTTGACTAGAAGAGTCGAGCATTGGCAACAACAATTGCTGCAAGGTAATCGCCGTTTTAAACAATGGCATCAGCTGTTTCATGAAAACATGGCCTTTCAGCAGGTTGAAAATTTATGCGAAGAGCAAATCGAAACCTTACAAGAGTTTCGAGATGAAATTGTAGAAAACTATCATCATGTTATTGGTGAGAAGACGCATAGTTCTCAAGATCTTTTGTTAGTTCGTTTGAATGATTTAATGAGTCATGTCGAACGTATTCAAAAACATACTTTACGTTTACGTAGCGCTATTCAGTCGGCGATTGATTTGCATTTCTCGGCAATTGCAAACCAGACCAATGAGAATATGCGTATTCTTGCCATTATTACTGCTGTATTTGCACCACTTACTCTTTTAACGGGTATTTATGGAATGAACTTTGAGTTTATTCCAGGCCTTAAATCGCCAATTGGCTTCTGGATAATGTTAGGGGTGATGTTACTGAGTACCATTTTGCTTTTGTACTATTTTTATCGTCAACATTTGGTCGGGCGCGGTGAAAAAAGTGTGATTGATTTATTGGCTCAACAGCATCGCCAAGATCGGATGAATTTGTTTTGGTTTCTGGAATATGAACCGATTAAGCAGACTTTGAAGGAAGTGGAGAAGATTACTCGGTTAAAGTAATAAAGACTTCCAAAAATGACAAAGTTGTTTGGTTAGCATTGCCTCGACTATAGGGTTTAATTAGATATTTTTTATATAGGCTTGTCCTTACTTTTGACTGGGCAAAAGTAACAAAACCCCTTATTGGACTGACGGTACATCCATGTTACCGCAGTCCAAAAGGCGGCATCCATGCCGCCCATCACCTTAGTTCATACCTGTTTGAATGGCTATTTAGAAGAAAAGACTCAATGAAAATGCTTCAACTGTTTTCTAAGTTGTTGCACTTCATCAATCAAATCTAACATCACAGCAACTGCCGCCAAACTTGCATCAAAGTCACGTTGTAGACGATACGCTTTACGTGCGCGTGCGACATCTTCGCCCATAAACTGATGTGCTTCAGGTTTATTCTCGACTGATAAAATATCATATTCAATGAGCTGAAGAATCCAGTCAGGACTTTGGCCGCAAGCTTGGGCAAATTGTTGTAAATCAAATGTCGATTGTTCATCAACGACCTCTGCACTAAAGGTATGGCCGTCATATACAATTTCTCGATAGTGAATGGTTGTCATGATCTTGCTCCCTAATGAGATGAACGAGGTTCGAATGAAGCAAAGGCTTCTGCCAATCGCTGATACGCTTCTTTTTCTTTTTCAGAATTTGCAGGGGGGAATACAATATTTAAAATTAAATACAGATGCCCTGGCGTTTTATTTGGTATCCCTTTGTCTTTTAAACGTAGCTGTTGTCCTTGTTTTGCATTTTTAGGTAAATTGACATGTAAAGATCCTGCAGGTGTTTTCACTTCAATACCTTGGCCTAATGCTGCTTCCCATGGAGCTACATCTACAGTCAAATACACATCACTGCCTTCGACATGAACACGGTCTGTATCTTTATACTGGATTTCAATATAAAGATCGCCGTTAGCACCACCATTAATCCCACTTTGGCCTTGTCCACTTAAGCGGATTTGCTGACCTTCTTTCATGCCTTTTGGTATTTTTACCTGTAAGGTTTTGCGTTGAACTTCAGGCTCGCCATAAGCATTCATGGTTGGGATTTGCAGGGTAATTTGCTGGGTTGAACCATGATAGGCAATATCAAGATCAACCTCTATGCTGGCATGTTGATCTTCACCGCGATAACTACGTTGTTGTCTTTGATATTGTTGTTGTCCACCGCCAAAGCCTGCACCAAAGCGACCAAATAAATCTTCAAAACCGCTAAAGTCTGCTTGTTCACTGCCTGTAAAACCTTGACGATAAAACTGTGCTCCATCAAAGCCCCCTTGTGCAGCACCTTGACCAAAGTTATTAAAACCTTGAGGATGATCTAACATCTGGTCATATTCAGCTTTTTTATCCGCATTGCTTAGTGTGTCGTAGGCAACATTAATGGCCTGCATTTTTTCTTCTGCATCTTTTTCTTTGCTGATGTCGGGATGATATTTACGGGCTAATTTCCGATAAGCTTTTTTAATTTCATCAGCAGAGGCTTTGCGTGTAACCCCTAATTCTTCATAATAATTTTTTGCCATAATGTTTTATCACGATGGTGTTGTTTATTTCATTATGAAACGATTTTTAGAGTTTTCAATAAGCTAGATTGTATAAGAGTTGTTCTATTACGAAATGAAATTGATAGAAAAGATATAAGCAAGTGAAGCCCATATCTCTCAGGATTTAGATGAAACTTTGATATAAGCCATACAGGGCAATAAGTAGAAGTAATAAACCGCAGAGGCCTAATATTTTTGGATATAAATGACTGTTAGAAAGGCGGCGGAAAAAGATATAAACCAAAGATAATGTGAGGAAGTCTAAAACAATCCATGTCAGTGTAAGTAGGGTTAGACTTAAATTTAACTGAGGTGTAATAGAAACAAATTGCGGAAAGAAAGCCGAGAAAAAGATAATATCTTTTGGGTTTGAAATACCGACAAGAAAGCCTTTTTTAAAGCCACCATTTTGTGCTGAAACTGTTTGTATCGCTTCTGGGTGAGGAGCCTGAATCACTTCTTTGAGAATACTAAAACCCAAATAACCAATATATAGGCAGCCTAAAATACGAATGATGTTGAGGTAACTATCATTGACACTCAGTACTCCTTTTAAAACCAGTACTGAAATAAAAATTAAAACAAGGGATGCTAGGTTTGTACCAAAAATGGTTTCTAGTGCTTTTTTATAGCCCCCTTTAAGTCCAGCGCTTGCAACTAAAATCATGACAGGGCCAGGGGTCGCAATCATGATAACTACACTAAAAATAAAGAGAAAATAATCAAAATAATTCATGGTATTTAGGCATCTTATTTATTAGGCTATAAAGTAGCCTTATATTATCCTATTTAAATTAACATGTTGAAAATTATCATCAAAAAATACAGGTAAATAAAAAGGCGGTATAACCGCCTTTTTATAAAGTTAAAATATTAACTTAAATGTTCACCAAATAACGCTAAAGCTTCTTCAGCGGTAAAGGTATATTGCGTATTACAGAACTGACAGTCCATACGAATCGGGTTCTGCTGTTCTAGAGTTTCATGAACAGCGTCTACACCAATTTGAATCAGGGCATTTGCACAGCGTTCTTTTGAACATGTACAGCCAAATTTTAATGCTTCAATTTCTGGTAAACGAACTTCTTCTTCGTTATATAAACGATATAAGATTTCATTTGCATCTAAATTGGTCAGCTCTTCAGCTTTTAATGTTTCGGTCAACATCGTCAAACGTGGCCATAAATCTTCATCGACCAAGTTTTGCTCTTCTTCATCATGACGTGGTAAGAGTTGAATCAGTAAACCGCCAGAACGCTTATCTGTACTTGCCAACACAATACGAGTTGGAATTTGTGCAGATAAATCATAATATTGCATTAAGCAACCCGCTAAAGTCACTTGATCAAGCGGCACGATCCCTTGATAACGTTCGCCAAATTCCGGTTCAATGTTAATAAATAAAACCGGATTAACTAAAGCACCAAGAACTGTGCTGCTGTCTGTTGCTTCAACAAAGCGAGGGTCGGTTTCATAGTCCGCTAAAGCACGAACCTCTCCTAAATGGTTACATTCAGCCATCGCCCATTTGAAGGTGCCGCTAGCCTGGATTTGCAAGCTGATACGGCCTTTGATTTTTAGTGTACTTGCAAGTAATGCAGTCGCACTCAACATTTCACCTAGCAGAATTTTAACCGCAGGCATATAGTCACGTTGAGCTAAGATAGTTTGTAGGGCTTCTTCTAGATGAACTACTTCTCCACGTACTGGAAAGTTCTCTATATAAAAGCGTTGGCGTAAATCAGACATAATATTCTCCAGGGCCCTAAGCAGAGTATAACTATTTCGTTTTAATCAAGCTCAGGAAATGCAGCTAAGCCGCAAGCCGGACAGGGGCAGCTTTGTGCCCATTGTCCAATTATTTAGGCAATGTGAATAAGTCCTTAATATAGCCATTTTCTGAAATCTCAAGTTATTCTAGATGATCTCTTGTAATGTCGATGCGATTTGGTTGTAAATGACGCTTTAAATTAACATCATGCTTTGATGTAGCCTGTTGCTGCGCATCACTTTCAAACAAATGTTCAAGCTCGGCTAAGGCATTACGATGTGTTTCAAAAATCTTCTGTTCATCAGTATAAATACTTTGCTGCTGTATGAGCAATTTCTCATCATAATCCCGAAAGATTTCGATATTGTTATAGGCTTGTTCATCAGAGATTCCAAGTTCTCGTAAAGCGCGATAAGCCATACCTAATGAAGATAAATACGTTTCACGCCAAATATATTCCACGCCTAAATCTCTTAAAAGATGGACATGGTGACGGTCGCGAGCACGGGCTAATAGCTTTAAGTTTGGATAATTTAATCTAAGATGACGAGCAACATTCATGGAGTCTTCAACATCATCAATCGCTAAAATAAATACTTTAGCTTTTTCAATACCGGCAGAACGCAGTAAATCGGGCTGGGTTACATCGCCATAATAGAGTTTACCGCCGTAGCGACGAACAAAGTCTACTTGATGAAGATTGTTGTCGATTGCAGTAAAGCCTAAATGTTGTAGGCGGGCAATACGCGCGATAATTTGTCCAAATCGGCCAAAACCAGCAATGATAATCGGGTTGTCTTGCTGAGGAATTTCGTCATACTCAGGTGGACGTTCTTTATTAAACAGAGGAATGATCTGAGTTGCCATAATCCAGTAAATTACTGGAGTAAGTACCATCGACAACGTCACAATAAGGGTCACTGGCTCTAATAGAGCTTGAGTTAAAATCTTCTCACTTTTTGCAAGGCTCAAAATTACAAAAGCAAATTCTCCACCTTGTGCCAAGCACGTACCTAAAAGCAAACTATTGTTCCAGCTGTATTTTTTATAGCGGGCAATTGCAGTTAATATCAGTGTTTTAATGAGCAATAAGCCGACTGCGCCACCAATAATAAGCAAAGGCATATCAATCAGTAGTGATAGCTGTGTGGTCATACCCACGGTCATAAAGAATAAGCCAAGCAGTAGGCCTTTAAACGGTGCAATACTCGCTTCAACTTCGTGGCGAAATTCTGAATCTGCTAATAATACGCCTGTGAGGAATGCACCTAATGTGGTGCTAATTCCCAAAGTATCCATAAGCAAGACAACAGCAAGAATAATAAATAATCCTACTGCTGTAATAAGTTCAGTCGCTCCACTTTTAGCAACAAAGCGGAAGAAGGGACGCATTACATAACGGCTAAACAGAAACAGGCCAGTAAAGGTTGCAATAATAGCTGCAAAATAAGCGACGCCGTGATGGGTTGATTCTGTTCCTGCCAAGAGTGGAATGATGGCAAGCAACGGAATAGCCGCTATATCTTGGAAAAGTAAAATGGAAAAAGACTGCTGACCATAAGTCGTATTGAGTTGCTGCTTTTCGGTCAGAAGCTGTAATACAAAAGCTGTAGAAGACAGCGCAAGGGCAAAACCAATGACAAAGCTGACAGAAAGCTGCTGTTGAAAGAGTAATAGTACGATCAGCATAAGAATAGCCCCACTAATGAGGACTTGCAGACTTCCCATTACAAAAATAGAGTCACGCATTTCCCATAAACGTTGGGGGCGTAACTCTAAGCCGATTAAGAACATCAATAAAATGACACCGAATTCGGCAAGTTCCATAATTGCTTCAGGGTCATGTGCAATATTTAAAACACTAGGGCCCAGAAGTATTCCTGTAAATAAATAACCTAAAACTGTTGCTATCCCTAGGCGCTTGCCAAGAGGGACTAAAATCAGAGAAGCTCCAAGAAAAATTGTTGCTTGCAGTAAGAATGACATTCATTGCCTCGAATGTATTAGTCTCTTTTAAGTGTAAAGCCAAAAAGGCTTCTTCACACCATGATATTCAAGCCATCTAATTAAATTCTTGCGGATCAACATCAATTGATAGCCGAAGTTGATGCTGCCGTGGTGCATGAACCAATTGTGACCACCATTGCCTTAAGTAAAAATGTAGGCGAGCACGGTCAGCAGATAAAATCACCATGTGGGCGCGGTAGCGCCCAGCTTTACGTTCCATCGGTGCTGGAATCGGACCCCAAATATCAACAATTTCACCTGCAATTTGGCGTAATTGTTCTGCCGCCTCATGTAAAAAATGTAAGGTATAGTCACGATCTTTGGACTCTGCACGTATCAGTACGGCATAGCGATAAGGCGGCAGCAATGCGACTTTACGTTCCGCAAGAGTCTGTTTAGCAACCGCCCGATAATCTTTTTCGATGAGTGTGGTTAGTAAAGGGTGATCTGGTCTTAGGGTTTGTAAATAAACATGGCCTTTATGTTCACCACGGCCTGCACGTCCAGCGACTTGTACAATTAACTGCGCAGTACGTTCTGGCGCGCGAATGTCGACACTAAGTAACCCCGCATCAATATCTAAAATGGCAACCAAAGTCACGTGTGGGAAATGATGACCTTTTGCCAGCATTTGAGTGCCAAGCAAAATTGTTGGTTTGTTTTGATGAATACGGTCATAAATTTTTTGCCAGCTACCGACACGACTGGTACTGTCACGGTCAACCCGAATCACATCATAGTCTGGAAATAGTTCTTGTAAGTGCTCTTCAACCTTGGCAGTTCCTGCCCCTAAGGTTTTTAAGCTTTTTTGCTGGCATTCAGGGCAATGGTCTGGCAAGCGATGAACAGTGCCGCAGTGGTGGCAATGTAAATAAGAATAAGGCTGAGTATGCAAAGTAAAATGCGCATCGCAATGTGGACAATTCGCTTGCCATCCACAGCTTTCACACACAAGTACAGGCGCATAGCCACGACGGTTTAAAAAGATTAAAACCTGTTCTTTTCTTGCTAGCGTATTTTTAATCTGCTCGATTAAAGGCTGACTAATTCCATGCTGTTTTTTGACAATTTTAAGGTCAATCAAATGCATTTTAGGTAAAAGCGCATGGCCTGCACGTTGGTTAAGTTGCAGTGAAGTTAATTTACCAGTTTCGACCAAATAATAACTATCTATGCTCGGTGTTGCTGAACCTAAAATAACTGGACAGCTTTGTAAGTGACCTCGATAAAGAGCGACATCACGTGCATGGTAGCGGAAGCCTTCTTGCTGTTTATAAGAGAGATCATGTTCTTCATCTAAGATGATGAGGCCCAAACGTGGCAGTGGCGTATAGATGGCAGAGCGGGTTCCTAAAATAATAGATGCTTTGCCAGTCTGGGCCTGTTGCCATGCCTGCAAGCGTTTGGAGTCATTTAAGCCCGAGTGTAATAGAGCAATATCACAGTTAAAACGAGATTTAAAACGAGAAATCGTTTGAGGGGTTAGACCAATTTCAGGGACTAACACCAGTACTTGCTTACCTTGCTTTAGCACTTCGTGCATGATGTGCAGATAAACTTCAGTTTTACCACTTCCTGTTAAACCATCTAATAAAAAGGCTTGGTATTGATGCTGTGCGTTTACGACGTGCTGGGTTGCTTTCTTTTGGTCTTCATTTAGCGTGAGCGGCATTTGTGCCAATTCAACGGGCGATGGGCTAAAGTCGTGCGGTTCAAGCGTACAGTCAACCAGTCCTTTCTTTTGAAGTGCTTTAAGCGTAGCCGTTTCTACACCACTTAAATTAAGAATATTCTCTGTAGTTCCGGCAGAGTGTAATTTTAAAATTTGATACGCGTCTTGTTGCTTAACAGAGCGTTTAAGAAGTGCTTCAACATTATCACATGGTGTGATTTTCCAGAGATGGAACAAAACATCCATCGGTTTGCCCTGACGCAATAACGCGGGTAGGGCAGTTTGCATGACCTCACCAATTGGAAATTGGTAATATTGCGCGGACCATGTCAATAAACTTAAAACTTGTTCATCTAAAATTGGTTCTTCATCTAAAAGGTCAGAAATGGCTTTAAGCTGAAAGGTGCCTGTAAATGATTCACTTGGGTCAACTTTTTCAGTAATGATGCCAATCAGATTTTGGCGTCCAAATGAAATAGCGACGCGCGAGCCTACATGAGCCCGTTCATATTGTGCTTGGGTGAGTGTATAGTCAAAAGTGTCGTACAGATGTACAGGTACGGCTACACGCACACGATAAACAACTGAATCAGGCTTTGGCGTTATGGTCATAGAGGCTCATTTCGTCAATTTTAAAAAACGGCATAGCGTCGTGAAGAGGACTTGGGTATTCTACACAGGCTATAGAACGAATATGAATGATTGCGTAGCATAGATGCAACAGCAGCGACTATTATTTTTGGAAAATTAGAACATTACCATGCCTGCATATCAATTTACTGCCATTGATGCTTCAGGGAAGCAGCAAAAAGGAGTGCTTGAGGGAGACTCAGCGCGCCAGATTCGCCAACAATTACGCGATAAAGCATGGACTCCTATTAGTGTCGATCCTGTTGAACAAAAAGATAAACATCAGAGTCAGGGGTTATTCCAAAAAAAGTTCAGTGCTTACGATTTGGCGCTCATGACCAGACAACTTTCGGTCTTGGTTGCCGCTGCTATTCCACTTGAAGAAGCTTTGCGCGCCGTGAGTAGGCAAAGTGAAAAAACACATGTACAAAATCTTTTATTATCTGTTCGTTCTCGAGTCTTAGAAGGGCATTCACTTGCACAAGGTATGCAGCAGTCTGGACGTTTCCCTGACCTTTATATTGCAACGGTGGCTGCTGGCGAGCGCTCGGGACATTTAGATCTCATTTTAGATCAGCTTTCGGATTACACTGAAAACCGCTTTGCCATGCAAAAGAAAGTTCAGGGTGCCATGATTTATCCAATCATTTTAATGCTGATGTCTTTTGGTATTGTGATGGGTTTAATGACTTATGTTGTGCCAGAGATTGTAAAAACTTTTGATCAAAATAAAGATGCTTTACCGTGGATTACAGTCGCTTTAATGAAAGCCAGTGATTTTATTCGCCACGCGTGGGTGTTCATTATTCTTTTTGCAGTGGTGGGTGTTATTGCATTCGTAAGGTTTTTAAAAACCACTGCTGGACATTATGCTTTTGATCGATTAACACTCAAATTGCCATTATTCGGTAAACTATCACGTGGTATTAATGCTGCACGATTTGCCAGTACTTTATCTATTTTGACTCGTTCAGGCGTGCCATTGGTAGATGCCTTAAAGATTGGTGCTGCTGTGACCAATAACTGGGTCATCCGAGATTCAATTGCCCACGCGGCTGAGCGTGTTACCGAAGGTGGTAACCTAGGTACGCAACTGGAGCGCAGTGGTTATTTCCCACCAATGATGGTACAAATGATTCGAAGTGGAGAGGCATCAGGCGAGCTTGACAGAATGTTAGAACGAGCATCGACCATGCAAGACCGTGAGGTGACGACATTTATTTCAACCTTACTGGCATTACTTGAACCGCTTATGCTGGTTTTAATGGCAAGCATTGTACTGGTTATTGTAATCGCGGTTATGCTGCCAATCGTAAATATGAACAATATGATTTAATAACTTTGATATTAGAGATAATGATGAAAGTAAAAAATATTCAAAGCGAAACAGCGATGGAACAACATAGTGAATCTGCGGTTTCAAATCAGTTTGAGCCAACGTGCCATTCCGAGCATAGCTCTCTATCAGATGTTTGCTCCTCAAGCACAGCTTTCGGACTTGCGGCACGTTCGAGCGGTGCTCGAATGAAACGTGCCTCAGGCTTTACTCTCATTGAAGTCATGGTCGTGATTGTAATTTTAGGCGTGTTAGCAGCGTTAATCGTACCAAATGTCATGGGGCGTAGTGAAAAAGCTAAAATTGATACGACTCAAATTGCATTAAAGGGTGTGGCCGGTGCTTTAGATCAGTACAAGCTTGATAATGGCCATTTCCCAACCATGCAAGAAGGTGGGCTAGATGCTTTGGTTAACCAGCCAGCTACAGCGAAAAACTGGATGCCAGGTGGTTATGTAAAAGGTGGTTACCCTAAAGACAGCTGGAAAAATGATATTCAATATGTCATTCCTGGGGCAGATGGGCGAGCTTTTGATTTGTACTCATTTGGAGCAGATGGCAAAGAAGGTGGTGAAGGTAATGATGCAGATATTTATTACCAACCTTAATTAAAATGTAATGGAGATTATCAATTCAGTTAAACAGTTAAAATGATAATACGAATTGATAATCTCTCTCAATCAGAAAAATATAATAAATAATTGAAAATTATAAACTAAAATTAATATTGATATTTGAGATTTATAATAAGAATTATTCCCATATTTAATAGTTACAAGAAAGTTAAAATATAGAGAAAAATAAGCTATATATTTAAATGAAAGCTTTGCATAATAAATAAAAAGCACTTTATTCAATTAAAAGGAGAGATTAAATGAAAGCATTTCTCATAGTAGATGAACTGACTCAGTTTCATTGGGTAATGCTCAAATCTGTCCTATTGATTTTGGGTTTATTGCCGATTGCTGAAGTTTCATTAAAGTTATGGCTGAGTACAGAGGGAAGTAGCCAAATCATGATTGGTTTCTTCGCGTTAAGTATTGCGAGTGCATGGTTAATGGTGAGCTTCTTTACTGCATTAAAAGCGAGCGTGTGGCAAGCTAAACAAATATCTACTCAATATGAGCAATTCCTTTTTAAAGCTTATCGTTATGTACCTATGGTCTTTTTATCGAGTTTAGTTGCATATTTATCTCTGCAATTATCAATCGCTTTTTAATAATATTTTAAAACCAAATTTTTAGATAAAACGTAGACTCAACATCTACGTTTTATTTTTTAACTGGACTTAAAAAACAGGGTGTTTCTTCATTTGTACATATTATATGCTTCAAATCAGCAATTTAAGAAAATGAGAAATATGAAATGGAACAAATCGAGTGGAATGATTTTTTAAAAGTAGAGCTTCGTGTTGGTAAAATTATTCAAGCTGAGGTTTTTGAAAAGGCGCGTAAACCTGCCTATATTTTGCATGTAGATTTTGGTGAAGAATTGGGTGTACGTAAATCGAGTGCACAGATTACTAAACTTTATCAACCGCAGGATTTGATTGGTAAATTAGTTGTTGCGGTAGTGAATTTCCCTAAGAAACAAATTGGTCCTATCCAATCGGAATGTTTGGTAACAGGGTTTCATAATGCAGATGGGGATGTAGTACTTTGTATCCCAGAGTTTGAAGTACCTCTGGGTACAAAGTTATTATAATTTAGCGACGTGATTTGTAAGACACGTCTACTTTACGTGGACGATAGATCCAACCTAAAACCAGCAGTAATACTGCAAATCCTAAAATTGGATAATCACCTAGACGGTTATAGAGAGTTTGACCTTGCATGGCTGGTAAATCGCCTCTCAAGACAAACTCTTTATCAATCGGTGCTTGTTCAGTGATATGACCATTTTGATCAATAAACGCTGTTACACCTGTGTTAGTTGCACGAATAAACCAGCGGCCATTTTCTTTCGCACGCATCTGCACCATTTGTAAATGTTGCCATGGGCCAGCTGTTCCGGTAAACCAAGCATCGTTAGATACAGTTACCAAAAAGTCGCTATCTTCTGCATTACGGCGTGTCAGATTCGGGTAAGCCACTTCATAACAAATTGCAGCCGCAAGCGCGTGCCCTTTAATTAAAAGTGGTTTCTGATCACTCTCACCACGTGTAAAACCGCTCATGCTAATATCATTTTGCATGGCTGGTAAAACCCAAGAAAGCAAACCTGACAGCGGAATATATTCACCAAAAGGTACGAGACGCTGCTTTTTATAAAGGCCGCTTGAATCGCTGCCAGAAGCCATAATACTGTTGTAATACAGCGGGCTACCAACTTGATGCGATTTCGCTACATCCCAATAAGGTATGCCAGTTACCCAAGCGGTATGGTTCTTTTTAGCTTGTGCATCCATTGCATCCAAAAACGGTTCAATGTCGGTTTGGAAGAGCGGAATTGAAGACTCAGGCCATACAATGAGGTCACGGCCCCATTCAGATTGAGTCAAACCAGCATAAATTTCTAATGTTCTAACTTGGTATTCAGTCAGCCATTTTAAATCTTGTGGAATGTTACCTTGAATGAGCGAAACGCTAAGTGGTTTAGCCGCTTTAGGTTTTACAAACTGTATATACGATGCTCCCCATGCACCCAAAACCAATAGGGCAGAAGGGATAACCCAGAAAATATGTTTACGCAGAACTTCAACTAAAGCACATGCTAATACAATGACGACGAAGGAAATTGCATAAATGCCAAATAGCGGTGCATAACCATCGAGTAAACGTTCAGTAAAAGCGTAACCTACAAACAACCATGGGAAACCTGTAAATACCCAAGTTTTTGCCCATTCGAAAACAATCCAGAGCGGGGCAAAAGTAAGTGGTGTTTCAGGGAAGAATCGTCGGTAAACCCATGTCTGAAATGCTGTAAATAAACCCATGACAAGGGCCATAACAGCGATCATACATACGCTTAGAAATGCATTGGTATCGCCATATACATGGATGGAAGTATAGAGCCAGAAAGCGCCTACAAACCATAAACCAAAGCCATAGCTCCAACCAATAGCAAAGGCTTGTTTAGCTGAGCGCTTATGTAATGTTGCATAGAGTAGGGCTGGAGATAAAATTGCCAACCACCACCAATAATAAGGTGCCAGTGAAAAACTGAACACGGCACCTGAAAATAAAGCAATGAGTAAAGGAAAAATTAAAGGAAGCTGTTTTTGTTGTTGCGAAGAATCTAACAGCTTTTCAAAGTATGCTCTCATTGACGTACAGCTCGAATCAGATGAATAGTGCGGGCATCTGCTTCAACGATTGTAAATAACCAATTTCCAAGCTCAACAGTTTGACCTTGTAAATCACTTACTAGACCAATCTCTTGAAGCAATAAACCGCCGACAGTTTCTACTTCATCGTCAGAAAAATCAGCATCTAAAACAGTATTGAAATGTTCGATTGGTGTAAGTGCTTGCACCATCCACGCATTTGCTACCGTATGGTCATTGTCAGGAACAATGTACTGAGCATCTTCATCGACCGTGTCGTGCTCATCTTCAATTTCGCCAACGATCTCTTCAAGAATATCTTCAAGCGTAACGAGACCGGCTGTTGATCCATATTCATCAATCACAATCGCAATGTGAGTCTGAGTATGTTTTAACATGCGTAGTACTTGATCGGAACGTGCACTTTCAGGAACAAATAACGGTTGGCGCATAAGAACTCGAATATCGACTTTGGTATTCGGTTCAGTTAGAAACGGCAACAAATCTTTTGCGAGCAAAATCCCGACAACATTGTCCGGCTGATCGGCAGAGAAGACTGGAAAGCGTGAGTGAGCAGACTCAACCAGTACATCAAGAATATCAAGTAATTGATCATCTTCTTGTAAACTGATCATTGCTGTTCGTGGCGTCATGACTTCACGAATTTTTGTAGCTGGAAGGTCAAGAACGCCTTCAAGCATAGCAACAGTATCTGGTTCTAAAAAGCGGCGTGAATTTTGGACTAATTTTAATAATTCATCACGGGTTTCTGGCGCTGTACCTAACCATTTTCGTAAGCCTCGCATTCCCCACGACGGACTTGGTTCCTCTTGCATGATCTTTCCTAAAGACTCAATGTATCAAATGAATACACAGATCATACCGAAGAAAAGATGCTTATGCATCTATAAAACAAGCTAAAAGACAAAACGTATATTGTTATGTAAAAGCCAGTTACAGTTAACAGCTCAGTAATTTGTTTATGCTAAAATGTGAAAATTCTATTTGTTCGAGTTTGTTATGTCAGAGCAACCCATTTCACCTACTGTACAACTCAATACGCGTGGTTTACGTTGTCCGGAACCTGTCATGATGTTGCATCAAGCCATCCGCAAATCTAAGTCCGGGGATGTGGTTGAAGTCTTCGCAACTGATAATTCGACCTCGTGGGATATTCCTAAGTTTTGTATGCATTTAGGCCATGAGTTGTTGTTGCAAGAAGAACGCTTAGATGAAAATGGTCATAAAGAATTTCATTATTTAGTGAAGAAAGGTTAAAAGAATAATAGGCTTCTAATAAAGACGATTAGAAGCCATGAATAATTCAACTTTAATTTGAAATGATAATTTTTTACAAATAAGAATCGTTATATAATTTATAAAATTAAGTATATAAATGACGTATAAAAATGAATGATTATTTTGTGAAACGAAGCTTATTAATCTGTCTTTGGTTTTTCACTATTGCGGGTTTATTACATTTAGAGATCTCTTGGTTATCTGCAACTGTTGCTATCATTATTATATCTATTCTCATTGTTTTAGGTTCAATTCTACTCGGTTATAGAAATACATATTTTGCTCCTGAACCAAAGATAAAGATGAGTTTGATCTTGCATACAAGGTTTATCGGGCTGATGTTAATTCTTGATTTATTATTTGGTAAATCAGTTTGGTACTACGATTTAGCGCGAAACTTTGGTTTTCTTAGCTTATTTTTATTAGGCACATTTATTTTCTATAAAAAGAATTTTAATTTAAACGTAGCAAAAATACCGCCTTTTCAATAAGTAGATACTAATAAAAAAGCCCCGAATAATCGGGGCTTTTTTATTACATATTAGGATATGAGCCGCGGCTAAAGCGGCGCAAGGAATTACATGTTAGGGTAATTCGGACCACCGCCGCCTTCAGGCGTTACCCACGTGATGTTTTGAGATGGGTCTTTAATATCACAAGTCTTACAGTGAACACAGTTCGCTGCGTTAATCTGGAAGCGTTTAGAACCATCATCATTTTCCATGATTTCGTAAACACCAGCAGGGCAGTAGCGCTGAGCAGGCTCATCCCATTTTGGTAAGTTCACATTCACTGGAATTGAAGGATCAGTAAGCTTCAAGTGAGCTGGCTGGTTTTCTTCATGTACAGTGTTTGAGATAAATACTGAAGATAAACGGTCAAATGTAAGTTTGCCATCCGGTTTTGGATAGTTTGGCTTAAAGCTTGTTGCATCAACAGTTTTCAATGCAGCAAAGTCTTGCTTCAAGTCATGTAAAGTGAATGGCACTTTAAAGACATTCTGGTCGATAAAGTTAAATGCACCACCCATCCATTGACCAAATTTATGCATCGCTGGGCCAAAGTTACGAGAGTTATAAAGCTCTTCTTTTAACCAGCTGTTGTTAAATTTATCAGTGTATGAAGTTAATTCTTTAACGAATAAATCTTCGCCTTCAGTAACACGTGCAATCGCAAGATCACCGCCTTTTTCTACACCCGCAGCAATCGCTTCAAATACAGCTTCACCACATAACATGCCTGATTTCATGGCAGTGTGTGAGCCTTTGATTTTTGCAAAGTTTAAGAAACCTGCATCATCACCAATCAAGCAACCGCCCGGGAAAGTCAATTTAGGCAATGAGTTGAAGCCGCCTTTCACTACAGCACGTGCGCCGTAAGAAATACGCTTACCGCCCTCTAAATACTGTTTAATCAGTGGATGAGTTTTCCAGCGCTGCATTTCCATAAATGGATACATGTGTGGATTTTCATAAGACAAGTCCACGATCATGCCCAAAGTCACTTGGTTGTTTTCAGCGTGGTATAACCACCAGCCACCTGAAGAAGCTGTTTCTGCTAAAGGCCAACCTGCACCGTGCATGACTAAGCCCGGTTTATGTTTTGCTGGGTCAATTTCCCAAAGCTCTTTAATCCCGATACCGTAGTGCTGAGGATCAGCATCTTTATCAAGGTTGTATTTAGCAATTAGGCGTTTACCTAAGTGACCACGGCAACCTTCAGCAAAGAGGGTATATTTAGCGTGAAGCTCATAGCCTGGAGTAAAGTTATGCGTTGGTTCGCCATCTTTACCAATACCCATGTCGCCTGTTTGAATACCTTTTACAGTACCGTCTTCATGATAAAGCACTTCAGATGCAGCAAAGCCAGGGAAGATAGAAACTTCTAATTCTTCAGCTTTTTGACCTAACCAGCGAACTACATTACCTAAAGAGATCACATAGTTACCATCGTTATGCATGGTTTTAGGAACCATCCAGTGAGGAACTTCTTTTGAGGTGGTGTCTGAAAGTAAGAAGAAAGTTTTGTCTTCAGTTACAGGGACATTAAGAGGCGCGCCTTCTTCTTTCCAGTTCGGGAAAAGTTCATTGATGGCACGTGGCTCAAGCACAGCACCAGACAAGATATGCGCACCTACTTCAGAGCCTTTTTCAACTACACAAACAGAAAGATCGGGTAAGTTTTTTTCAATCGCTAATTGACGGATCTTAATCGCAGCAGATAGACCTGCAGGTCCTGCACCTACGATGACAACGTCAAACTCCATCGATTCACGTTCGATGTGTTCCATGTAGGACTCCTCAATACTTAAAGGTGGCAACCGTCATATTCAGATAATTCGGTGCTGCCGTGAGTGTTTTAATCCATAGGCGCAAATATGCTATTGTGCCTTTTATCGTTTGGGCTAGTATAGTTTTAAACCATGATCTAGCCAATTGGCTGAGTCGTAACATTTTTTCGTCAGCAAGGCATAAACTATGGTAAATCAAAATAATTCACCATCGGATATGGGAAAAATACCGTTATCTGATGATAAAAACTTAATGAACATTGCACAATACTTAAAAGGTGTACAGCAAAGTCACAAAAGGTCAATTCCACCTTTAGAGCAGTGGCATCCAAAGCATTGCGGCAAAATGGATTTGACGGTGAAATCCAATGGAGAATGGTGGCACGAAGGTCAATTAATCAAGCGCCAAGCTCTATTAGATCTGTTTACCAAAGTCCTATGGAAAGAAGAGGGTAAATTCTACCTGAAAACCCCTGTAGAACAAATTGAAATCGAAGTTGAAGATGAACCTTTATTAGTCAATCAGGCTGATCAGGTCGAAATTTCAGGTGAGCAGTTTTTACAACTGACCACCACCAACCAAGATGTAATTTTGGTTGATGCAGAACATCCTATTTTTATGCGTGAATATGCAGGAGAGTTGCGTCCTTATGTGCATGTCCGTTTTGGGATTAATGCGCTGATTCAACGTCAGGCTTTCTATCATTTGGTGAACTATGGAACACTGATTGAAAACGATAAAGGTGAAACCATTTTAGAGCTAAAAAGTGGTAATTTGCTCTTGCAATTAGGCACTTGAGGTTTAAGCTTTAGGGAGTGAAATTTTCTGACACTTCAGTACAGCTATGACCGCCATACAACCTTTATTTTTCGAGCTAGAACCTATGCCTAAAGCATCAGCAGATGCCCCAATTGGTATTTTTGATTCGGGAATTGGAGGGATGTCAGTTGCAGCAGAAATTGCTAAATATTTGCCTAATGAACGTATTGTGTATTATGCCGATACTGCCTACGTTCCTTATGGACCACGCTCGGATGAAGAAATCAGAGAACTCACGGCTCGAGCAGTCGATTGGCTATATCGCCAAGGTTGTAAAATTGCAGTCGTAGCCTGCAATACGGCTTCCGCATTTAGCCTTGATCATTTGCGTGAGCATTATGGAGAACACTTTCCAATTGTTGGATTGGTTCCAGCATTAAAACCTGCTGTATTACAGACACGTTCTAAAGTGGTTGCTGTATTGGCGACGCCTGCTACTTTTCGTGGCCAACTCATTAAAGATGTTGTCGAGAAGTTTGCTATTCCGGCAGGTGTTAAAGTGATGACTTTAACCAACCTTGAACTTGTTCCTTGTGTCGAGGCAGGTCAGCAAATGGGTGAGACATGTTTAAAGGCATTAAAAGAAGTTTTACAGCCTGCTGCTGAGCAAGGTGCCGACTATTTAGTGCTCGGTTGTACGCATTATCCTTTCTTAAATCAAGCAATCCATCATCTTTTTGATAACCAATTCACACTGGTTGATTCTGGGTTGGCAGTTGCCCGACAAACAGCCCGTATTTTAATAAAAAATGAGTTATTATGTGACCAAATAGGTCAGAATGTTGCACGTATTGAATGTTATGTCAGCGGTAATAATGCTGAGGCACTGCAACCTGTTTTACAACATATGATTCCACAAGAGTTAACTTGGACACTTCATAATCTGAACTGATCTTTTAGCATCATTTAGAAAGTAGTGTTTTTTTAGATTTATTATTTTATTTGGGGCGGTTCATGATCTTGGCTGATATTAAGTCACGGACAGATCATGGGGCGAAAGGGTATTGTTATGCTCGATACACGCTATCAGATTTTTATTTCAACATCCGGCCGCGATATGCAGCCAGAGCGGATGGTTCTGTCTCAAACCTTGGTAGGGATGGGTTTCTTTGCTTGGGGATTAGAACAACGAACACCCCTAACCACTACGCTTGCACGTCGACAAATTGATGAATGTGATTATGTAATCCTACTTTTAGGCAGCCAGTATGGAGAGCAGTCGATTGCTGGTGTGAGTTATTTATCTTTAGAATATGAATATGCGTTAAGTCAGGCTAAACCCATTATTGTGTTCATGCATGAGCAGCCCGAAAGTCGTGAAATACATTTACAAGAAACACATCCACAGCTTAAAGATAAATTTCTCGCATTTAGAAAAAAGTTACTACTTGATGTAAATCATATTTTTTACTTTAAAACTCCACGTGAACTAGAGTTGGCTGTCCGTTTAAATATGCCTTTAATAGTTGAACAGCATATGGGACAAGGTTGGGTTCCTGCTCATCAAGCTCATCACTTAGAAGATGAAATTAAGCTATTAAAAAGTAAAATTTTACAGTTAGAACAGCAATTAACAGAGTCATCAACTCAAGTAAACGAAGTTGCTCCCCAAGATATTTTTGTATTTGAATATCAAATTCAAGCATTTCAGGATGGCAATTTTAAAGAGCTTAAACGACAACGACAAATGACTTGGTCGCAGTTGTTAAGTATATTGGCAAAGCAGTTTGAAACAGCGACACCAGAAGAGAATTTTGGGACATGTTTAAATGAATATTTGAATCAGGCTGGCCTAGAAGATGCTCGTCAGGAGTTACCT
The DNA here is from genome assembly GCF_025514195.1 of Acinetobacter sp. WU_MDCI_Abxd143. Lineage (NCBI taxonomy): Bacteria > Pseudomonadati > Pseudomonadota > Gammaproteobacteria > Moraxellales > Moraxellaceae > Acinetobacter > Acinetobacter sp. WU_MDCI_Abxd143. The sequence goes on along the minus strand of NZ_JAHPTH010000004.1, from coordinate 205,553 downwards.
CGTGCTCATGCTGTTGCCTGCGCTCAGATTAACCATAAAGCATTGTTTCGGATCAAAAAGCAAATGCAGTCACAGGGCTGGATTGTTCCAACTCAGACTGAACAATCCTATAGCTTATGGAAAGTCACAGCTAAAGCTCAAAAGTTATTACTTAGCTATAAATGGAATCATCGGGGCATTCGATTAAAAGCTTAGAGCGATTCAATTTATATATGACAATAAAAGCTGTTACATTAGTGACATAAGATGAATTGAAAGGCATTTACACATGTCGTTTGAACAAAAACCGAAAGTCACAGTCATTTTAGCGAATTTAGGTACACCGGATGAGGCCACTGTTCCTGCGGTTCGCCGTTTTCTAAAGCAGTTTTTATCTGATTCACGTGTAATTGAAATACCGAAATTCATTTGGTGGATTATTTTAAATCTGTTTGTTTTACCTTTTCGCCCAAAAAGGGTAGCACATGCCTATGCTTCGGTATGGTCAAAAGATTCGCCGATGCGTGAAATTGTGTTTGAGCAAACTCAACGTATTCAGGCTTATTTGCAGCGAGAAAATAATCAGTTTGATTTAACCGTGATACCGGCGATGACCTATGGTAATCCCGGTATTGATGCAGTTTTAGAAAAACTGGCCGCTAACCCGCAAGAGCATGTCATTTTATTGCCTTTATTTCCTCAATATTCAGCCACTTCTACAGCACCGCTATACGATGCATTTGCCAAGTGGATTCCAGCCCAGCGAAACTTGCCGGGTCTAACAATTATTAAAGACTATTATCAGCATCCCATGTTTATTCAGGCATTGGCAGAAAGTGTTTTAGCTTACCAAGAGCAACATGGGAAACCTGAAAAACTGTTGATGTCATTTCATGGTATTCCACAGCCTTATGCAGACAAAGGCGATCCTTATGCAGACCGTTGTCGCATCACAGCAAAGTTAGTCGCTGAAGCCTTACATTTGAAAGATGATGAATGGGCGATTAGCTTTCAGTCACGTTTTGGAAAACAAGAGTGGGTTAAACCTTATACTGATCAGCTTTTACAAGATTGGGCGAAGCAGGGCGTTAAGTCTGTTCAGGTCTTAAGCCCAGCTTTTTCTGCTGACTGCTTGGAAACACTTGAAGAGTTGGCCATCCAAAATGCTGAGTTGTTTCAACAAGCTGGTGGTGGCAGCTATGCTTATATTCCTGCTTTAAATAGCGATCAAGCTCATATTGATTTGCTTGCAGGGTTAGTTCAGGCTAATCTTGATGCCCTTACTTATACCTTAGCCCACCGTTAATTGCGTTTTAGCCAGAGGTTCTTATGCTGCAAGTCAAAATTGTTCCAGTTACTGCATTTGCCCAAAATTGTTCTCTTGTTTGGGACAGTGAAACCAAAGAAGCAGTTTTGATTGATGCAGGTGGTGACGCTTCGGTTTTGAAAAAAGAAGTAGAAGCCTTAGGTTTAAAAGTGAAAGCTCTTTGGCTCACTCACGGACATTTAGACCATGCTGGAGCGGTGGGTGAACTTGCCAAAGAATGGAGTGTTCCCGTTGTTGGGCCCCATAAAGAAGATCAGTTCTGGCTAGATATGATTCAGGAAGTTTCAGCACGTTATGGCTTTCCAATTCCACAGCCTGTTAAAGTCGATCAATGGCTTGAAGGCGGTGAAGTGCTAAAACTGGGTGAAGATGAGTTTGAGGTACGTTTTGCGCCGGGTCATACACCAGGACATGTTATTTTCTATAATAAAAATCATGGTTTACTTTGGACTGGTGATGTCTTGTTTAAAGGCTCGATTGGCAGAACAGACTTCCCGCGTGGAAACCATGATCAGTTGATTGAATCGATTAAACGAGAGTGTTTTAGTTTGCCAGATGATACTCAGTTTATTTCGGGACATGGTCCAATGAGTACCATTGGCTATGAAAAACAATTTAACCCGTTTATCGCGGGTAAAGCAGGTTAATCCTCGTAATCATCTTCATTTTGACTACCCTTGTTATGCTGAGGCGCATCTTGGGTAGGCAGTCTATACTCATCATTTGCCCACGCACCTAAATCAATTAATTTACAGCGTTCAGAGCAAAATGGACGAAATTCGTTACCTTCCCAAACACTTGGTTCACCACAACGTGGGCAGGGGAATGTACGTGGCATAAAGCGATATCCTCAAAGTGAAGAGAAATAGATTAGGCAAAAGTCAGGTGACTTGTTAGACTTATGCCGATTTTTATTTAGTTTGATGTGATTATGCAGATTCGTCAATTTCAAGCACAACGTATGCAAGCGCCTCGCGATTTTACCCCAATTGAAAATACCCCGATTTGTGTAGAAATTGGAGCGGGCAAGGGTAAACATGCTTTGCTTTTTAGCGGGCAACAGCCGCAGCACACATTGTATGCAATTGAACGAACCCGAGAAAAATTCTTGGCAATGCAAAAGCAGCATGGTTTGGAACCACGAGATAACTTGGTGCCTGTACATGCAGATGCTTTACCTTGGGTAGTGCATGCTTTGCACCCTGCTCAAGTTGAACATTTCTTTATTCTCTATCCAAACCCAGAACCCCATAATCCAGCACAGCGCTGGTTGAATATGCCATTTTTTGAGTTCTTAATCTCTCGTCTGCAAACAGGTGGAACCATTACTTTGGCAAGTAATATTCCTGAATATATTGAAGAAGCTGAACAACAATTAATTAATGTCTGGAAGCTGCCTTACCAAAAAGAAAAAATTGCTCAAACATCTGCACGTACTCATTTTGAAATTAAGTATTTGGAACGTGGAGAACTTTGCCAACAGCTTGTGATCACTAAACCTGAAGGTTACAGCACACGTTTTGATGAGTTTGCCCCATTACAAGGTCAAGTGCATGGCGAATAAGCGGGTTGCCATTATTGGTGCGGGTCCGGCTGGTTTAATGGCAGCTGAGGTGTTGAGCCAATATGCTTATGATATTGATGTATACGAGCAAAAACCTTCAGCTGCACGTAAGTTTCTGATGGCAGGGAAAACGGGATTAAACATCTCACATGCTGAACCATTAGCGCAGTTTATTGAGCGCTATGACCATGCAGAATGGCTCAAACCGTGGGTTGAAAAGTGGGATGCAGTCTGGATTCAAAACTGGATGAAAAATCTGGGAATTGAATCTTACGTTGGCACCTCAGGTCGCATTTTTCCTGTCGAAATGAAAGCGGCCCCTCTGTTACGTGCTTGGCTAAAACGTTTGGCAGAACAGCAGGTTAAATTCTTTTATCGTCATCGTTGTATTAATTTGCAAGGCACAACGGTGACTTTAGAAAACCAAAATAATCAAAGCACTGAAACTTTTAACCAGCAATACGATGCAGTCGTGTTGGCTTGTGGTGCGGTGTCGTGGTCACAATTAGGTAGTGATGGTGCATGGCAGCAATGGATGGATCAATCCAATATTGAACCTTTCCAGCCAAGTAATGTAGGCGTATTGCACGCTTGGTCAGCTTTTATGGAAAGCTGTTTTGGTGAACCTTTAAAACGTATCAATGCATGGGTTGAACCCAGCCAAGTTACTCATGGCGATATTGTGATTACTTACTATGGTTTAGAAAGTGGTGTCATTTATAAACTTGGACGAGCTTTAAGAGAACAGCAAAAACAAGGGCAAAGCTTAAATTTATTTTTAGATTTATTGCCTGATGTAGAGTTGTCACAGTTAGTTAGAAAATTACAAGTTAGCAAAAAACAATCACTCACCAACATCTGGCGTAAAGCAGGCTTAGACACAGCTAAAATTAATTTAATTAGAGAAGTCGTTGATAAAGCACTATGGAACCAACCAAAGGTTATGGCTCAGCAAATTAAAGCACTTCAAATTAAGTTAGATGGCTTTAGACCCATTGAGGAAGCGATTAGCTGTGCTGGTGGTGTTAAGCAGAATGCATTAACTGAAAGCTTAGAGTTTAAACAAACTTCAGGTGTTTTTTGCTGTGGTGAAATGCTGGATTGGGATGCGCCTACAGGTGGATATTTACTTACAGCATGCTTTGCTACAGGGCGAGCGGCTGGTGAAGGCGTGCATTTATTCTTAGAGAAATAACAGGATAATTTGGTGCTATGTTTGATATGTGAAAAGTGTTATTTTTGAGCGATCAATAATAATAGGATTTACGAGAACATGTCTCAAGCATCATCAGTTTATCAAGGAAGTTGTTTATGTCAGGGTATTCGCTATGAAATTAAAGGTGATATCGGAGATATTATTCAATGTCACTGTCAACGCTGCCGAAAAGCCAATGGAACAGCATTTGCCACCAATGCTCCTGTTAAAAGTACAGATTTTAAAATTACCCAAGGTGAAGACCTAGTCAAAAAATTTGCTGTAGAAGGCGTATACCGTTGGTTCTGTAGCGAATGTGGTTCACCTTTGATTAGTTCTCGTGATGCTCAGCCTGAATTATATCGCTTAAGAATTGGGTCACTCGATACACCACTAGACAAAAAGCCGACAATGCATATTTTTGCTGCTTCAAAAGCAGAGTGGGAAAGCATTTGTGACAATTTACCGCAATATGATGAACGCCCATGATTTTAAAAAGTATGTTTTAATCAAATTTTAGATGATTTAATATACTTAAAACGGGGAGATGGCATTCCTCCCTTGAAAAACCACCGTATTGGCTAATGATGCCTACGTTACCCTCATGTATTTATATCGCTGGGTACGTAGGTTATTGCGTACTCTGCTTATTTTTGGAGTACGCCATGTCATATTTCCCTTCATTATTTTTTGCTCTTTTAGGGTCTATCTAAAGGGGTGGTCCTATGTATTATTCTCTACTTTCAATTGCTTTAGGCTCAGTTCTAGGGGCATGGCTGCGTTGGTTTTTAGGTCTAAAACTCAACCCGATTTACCCGCAGATTCCACTGGGTACCGTCACTGTTAATTTGGTCGGTGGTTTTATTATTGGTTTTGCAATTGCCTATTTTGCTCAAAGTGATTTAAGTCCGAACTATAAGCTTTTTGTGATTACTGGTTTTTGTGGTGCTTTAACTACCTTTTCAACGTTCTCGATTGAGATCGTCACTTTATTACAAAGTGGTAAGTTGGGTATGGCGATGTTGGGGGTTTCTATACATTTAATCGGGTCTTTAATTTTTACGTGTTTGGGGCTGGCGACTTATTATTGGGTGGCAGGGCATTGAGTTTTTATATTTAAGAGCAGATGGATACGGCCTCCATTTTATGGGATTTGCATAAGCCATACGTATGGGCGAACCTTACTTTTGAAAGATCAAAAGTAAGCAAAAATCTTTTGTTATGCTGATGCTACATCCATGTAGCACAGCAAAACAGCGGCATCCATGCCACTTGTCACGATAGTAAATGAAGAATTAAAAACAACTGATTTATTCTTGGGATTTGATACGCGTTAAAGTCATCAACAGCCTGGCTGAAATCAGCTATATATTGTTTTTGCAAGATAGTTGATAAGTGTAAACAGGGAACAGGTTCTGTTGATGACAAATGCCTTTGGTTACTTTGGGCAAAACCAAAGTAACAGAATTAGCTACTTTCATTTGAGAATAAACGGTAAGACTCCGTCGTGTATTCACAAATTATTAATTACTTTTCAGTTAAAGCTTGACCTTCAAACTTCACACCATCCCAACCATTTTGCATAAACTGACGAATATTTTGATGATCAGTTCCTTCTGGTGTAGCCAATACAGATGCGTAGTGTTCTGCAAATAAACTCAAAGTTTGTGCTTGGTCTAACCCTTGTAACTTGGCAAAAGAGAAAACTTTCGCACTGCCTTGATTTTCAGTAGCAGCATTATGCTGTGTGCCATTTTGAAAAGCTGTTGGAGTATGTTGGTAACGTGCTTCAATATGAGCTAAAACGTCTGAAAATTTTGCTGTGCCTGCTTGTAATTGGGCAAGTAACTCTTGTGCCATAATCTTAAACTTCCTATCAAATGGGGCTTAAGCATAGCATCGAATACACGCTTTGAAAGGGTGGGAGCTATAAAAAAATGATGGGATATTTGGAAAATTGAGAATATTTTTTAGACAAGATGTGGATAAGTTTTAGTTTATACACAACTGAAAAAAATATAGAAAAAATCCACATAAAAAAAGAAGCCTAAGTGGAGGAGATAGTCTTAGGCTTCCAATGATTTAAGTGTATTGGTCGAATCTTAACGCAAGATTAACTCTTACGATTAAAGCGAGCGAAGCGTTTATTGAAGCTTGCTACACGGCCTTCGTTACTTGCTTGACGTACTTCACCTGTGTAGAAAGGGTGTGATGCACTTGAAATATCAAGAGTGACATACGGGTAAACCTTCCCTTGATATTCTTTGGTTTGTTTAGACTGAAGAGTACTACCAATTAAGAAGTACACGTCTGCATTGGTGTCATGAAATAACACTTGTTGATAAGCAGGATGAATATCTTTACGCATGAGAGATTGTCCTAAATTATTTTGATTAAAGAAATGTTATAATATAACAATTAAAAAGTCAATGTAACCCATAAAAGGCTACACTGATCAGTAAATTAAGTTAGTTAGAAGGTGGAACAAGCTCTTCAAATAGATCGTTTAGATTGTCATGAACTTTTAAGTGAATCAGGTTCCAGTAATGTCCTGAAATGGTTCTGTTGACCATTAAAGTATCGGGTGATGGTTTAAAGACATCCCAATACTTCAAAGATTTTTTCACAAGTAACATGCCATCATGATGTGATGAGTTCTCGGCGAAATCATAAGTAGTGGTAAGCGGGCGTAATAACACTTCAATCCAGAGTTTATATAGATCACTCGGGAACTTGCCTTTTTCAGCAAGTGAATGTAGCTCAAGTAACTCAGTTTCAATCAAATCAATATTTTCATGGCGAGCTGCATTTACTAAACGTTTAAAGTGTTGCACGATTTCATTTGAAAGCGTTTTAACACTGCCATAGTCATAAATAATGACACTGCCATCTTGGCGAAAAGCAAAGTTACCCGGATGAGGGTCACAGTGAAAACGTTTTAAAAAGAACATTTCCTGACCTAAAGCACGAATCAAGCGGCGTCCAATGGTATTTCGAATTTCAATAGGCCAAGCGCTGGCAGTTTCAATGCTGTCACCTTGTTCGAGACTCAAGGTTAAAATACGTCTTGAAGAGTAATCTTTATAAACAGTCGGGATGATAATTTTGTCATCTAATTGGCTATGAAATGTTTTGAAAACTTCAAGGTTTTGAGCCTCGATTTCATAGTTAAGCTCTGCTGACAGACTATCTTGAATCTCTGCAAAAAGCTGATCTTGTAGCTTTTTATCAATTTTAAGCACACCCATTAAACGAAGTGCCAAACGTACTTGTTTTAAGTCACTTTCACAGGCTTCATCAACACCCGGATATTGCACCTTAACAACAACTTGTTCACCACTTGGCAGGACAGCTTTGTGAACTTGTCCAATTGAAGCAGCTGCAAAAGGTTCTTGATCAAAAGATTTAAAGGCAACATTCAGCGGCTTTCCAAGCTCGCGTTCAATTTGTTGCTGAATAGCAGCAAAGGGCATAGGGGGAGCTTGGCGCTGCAACTTAGAAATTGCTTTAGCAACTTCTGGTGGGAAGATATCTTTATATTGCGATGCAATTTGACCAACTTTCATGACGGCACCTTTCATTTCACCTAAGGTGTCGGCAATTTGCAAACCAATATCTTGAAATAGCTTGGTTTTTGAAGCCAGCTTTTGCTCTTCATCTGCGGTCAAGTTTCGAATCGAGTTAGAAACGGTTTTCGTTGCAATGCTCGCGGTCATTCCTGCAAGTTTCATAAATCGTTTGCCGGGTGAACTTGCATTCTTTGCCATATCTTCGATACCTCATTGACTACAACATAATATTGCCTAGTTTTGATCATAGGTGACAAAGCTTAAAAAGCCTATATGAAATTGTTTATCTCATGTAAGAAAATTTTCGAAAAACAAAATGTTATTTTTATAGTAAAAAATATGAAAAGCTTGTGAAAATCCATTTCATAAACAAAGCTTTAATATCTATAAAGTGTCTATTTTTTTGGTGCTAATGTGAATGGCAGGTTAAATAAGAAATAGAGACAATAAAAGTTATGACAAGTTTAAGTTCAGCCCATGGGCGGTCTCAGGCGGTTCCTTTATCTGTGTTTGAGCAGTCAAAAGATGCGCATATTATTCGTTCTGATGAAGAAGCAATTGAGGTTGCCAAACAACTTGCTCAAGAATTTGCACAAGAAGCATCTGAGCGAGACAGAGAACGCCGGTTACCTCTAAACGAAATCCAACAGTTCTCACAAAGCGGCTTATGGGCCATTACGGTTCCTAAGCAATTCGGTGGTGCACAAGTCAAATATCGAACTTTGACTGAGGTCATCAAAACAATTGCGAGTGTTGATCCATCTCTTGCACAGCTTCCCCAAAACCACTTGGCTTTTATTGAACATTTACGCCTTGATGCAGGCCCAGAACAACAACAGTTCTTCTTTAACTTAGTGTTGAGAGGGATTCGTTTTGGCAATGCATTTTCGGAAAAACATAGCAAAACAGTGGCTGACCTCACTACCACATTAAAAAAGACTGAGCACGGTTATGAAATTAATGGGAAGAAGTTTTTTGCAACTGGCGCATTGCTTGCACATTGGGTTCCAATTGTCGCTGTAAATGAACAAGGGCAGCCTTATGCGGCGCTAGTTCCTCGGGAAACTTCTGGCGTTAATATTATTAATGACTGGTCTGGTTTCGGGCAAAGAACCACAGCCAGTGGTACGGTAGAGTTAAATCAAGTTCCAGTACGTGAAGAATATCTAATTCCGATTTATCAGGCTTTCGAACGTCCTACCCCAGCAGGTGCAATTTCACAATTTATTCAAGCTGCTGTCGACGCAGGTATTGCACGCGGCACAATTGAAGAAACAATTCACTATGTCAAAAATCATAGCCGTGCATGGGTCGATTCAGGTTTAGAAAAAGCGAGCGATGATCCCTATACGATTGCAAATATTGGTGATTTAAAAATAAAACTGCGTGCAGCAGAAGCGGTATTAGATTTAGCAGGAGATGCGATCGATCAAGCAATTGCCGATACGACAGAAGAGCATGTAAACCAAGCCACATTACTGGTTGCCGAAGCAAAAGTACTCACTACAGAAGTTGCGATTTTAGCAGCGAATAAGCTTTTTGAGTTGTCTGGAACACGTTCTACTTTGTCAGAGCTTAATCTGGACCGCCATTGGCGTAATGCGCGTACTCACACCTTGCATGATCCAGTACGTTGGAAATATCACATTGTCGGTAATTACTACCTAAATGGCATCCATCCACCTCGTCATGCATGGAGCTAAAGTGAAGAAAAAATAAGATTAGGAGAATAAAGATGACAATTACCCAAATTGAATTAGAAGAGCTATCAGTAGGCGCCGATTATGAAAAGGTAGCAAGTAGATTTCGTCCAGTTTTTGAAAAAATTGCCCAAGGTGCAATTCAACGTGAAAAAGAACGAATCTTGCCTTTTGAACCGATTCAGTGGTTAAAAGAACTCAAGTTAGGTGCAGTACGGGTACCGCGTAAATATGGTGGAGATGGGGTGTCATTGCCACAACTTTTCCAGCTTTTAGCAGAGCTAGCCCAAGCAGACTCGAATATTGTGCAAGCTTTGCGTGGACACTTCGCTTTTGTTGAAGACCGTTTGGTTGCGCATAAAGAGCACTCACAAGAGGTCTGGTTTCAGCGTTTTGTGCAAGGTGATTTAGTCGGGAATGCATGGACCGAAGTTGGAAATGTACAGATTGGTGATGTCGTTACACGAGTAACCAAAGATGCTTCGGGTAACCTGATAGTGAATGGTGAGAAGTACTATTCAACCGGAAGTATCTTTGCAGACTGGATCGATTTATTTGCCTACGATGAAGTAAATGACCGTCATGTGATTGCTGCTATTTATCGTCATGAAACAGGCGTGAGTGTGATTGATGATTGGGATGGCTTTGGTCAAAAGACAACGGGCAGTGGTACTTTAAAAGTGCATCAGGTTCACTTGCCGGCTTCGCACCTTATTCCATTTGACCAGCGTTTTAAATATCAGACCGCTTTTTATCAGGTTGTCCACCTTGCAACCCTAACAGGGATTGCGCATGCTGCGGTCGAAACTTTTAGCCAAGAAATACGAGAGCGAAAGCGTATTTTTAGTCATGGTAATGGAGACCTTGTTCGTCACGATCCACAAGTTTTACAGGTGGTGGGTAAAGCCTCTGCTCAAGCTTATGGAAGTCTAGCAATTACGATTAAAACAGCTGAAGCATTACAAAAGGCTTATGAAAGTCACTTTAGTGAGTTAGAGGTGAAAGAACATCAATTTAACGTAGATGCAGAGCTTGAGTCGGCGCAAGGGCAGGTGGTGATTTCTAATTTGGTACTGGATTTAACCAGCCAATTATTTAATGCTTTAGGCGCATCGGCAAGTAGTCAGGTCAAACAACTCGACCGTTTCTGGCGTAACGCACGCACGGTATCTTCACATAATCCGCTCATCTATAAAGAAAAGGTGATTGGAGATTGGGAAGTAAACCGTACCGATTTACCTTTTGTCTGGCAAATTGGAGCAAGCCCGCGAGCCAAGTCTGCATAAAATAAAAAAAGCCGATGAATAATCGGCTTTTTTTATTAGGTTTTGCTTAAACGTTTGGTATTTAAATAAAGCCTTGAAAGTAATAAAACACAAGCAATACTTAAACCAATAATTAAGCCTAACCACACGCCAGCTACACCCCAATGGGTATAACGTGCTAAATAAAGTCCGATAGGGAAAGCAATCACCCAATACGCCATGAGTGTAATCCACATCGGTGCTTGCGTATCTTGCATACCTCTTAAGCAGCCTGCCGCACTGACTTGTAATGCATCCATCAACTGATAAGCCATGGCAAACCAGAGTAAATACATCGCAACAGGAAATACAGTTAAGTCTTGAGTGTACACCGAAACAATTTGTTCACGACCTAAAGCAATAAAAGACATGGTCAATAAAGCAAAAAATATTGCTGTACTCAGACCAATCTTTTGGACTTGATACATGGAAGCCCAATTCTTTTCACCATAATAGGTTCCCACACGAATAGTTAAGGCAATCGCGAGTGAAAGCGGGATCATAAACAGCACTGAGGTAACTGAAATTGCAACTTGATGCGCGGCAATAAAGACTTCACCTAGTGGGCTAAGGACCAAGGCACCTGTACTGAAAATACTCACCTCAAAGAACACGGCTAAACCGATGGGTAGGCCAAGCTGTAAAATTCTTTTTACCCAAATCAGGTTAATTTTATCGAATCTGCTAAAAATAGACGTGTTTCGGTAAGCCGAAGCTTTGTAAATATAGCCAGCTAATGTAATTAGCATGAGCCACTGTAAAATGGACGTTGCAAAACCACAGCCTGCGCTACCTAAAGCAGGTATTGGTCCTAATCCATGCATAAAAATCATGTTAAGAGGGATTAAAACCAATAAGGCCAGTAAGCTAATGACCGTTACAGGACGTGGATGGCCTAATGCCTCCGAATAACCGCGTAGAGCTGCATACATGGTCACAGCTGGCATGCCTAAACCAATCGCATGTAAAAATAAACTTGCTTTAGGCTGTAAGCTCTCTGGTACGCCAAACACATGCAAGAAAAACGGCATAAGTTGTAAAATAAGCATAGCCATTACGCCTAAAATAATCGCGACCCATAATGATTGACGAACAATGACAGGAATTTGTTCTGTATTTCTTGCACCCTTTGCTTCAGCGACCAAAGGGGTTGTTGCAATCATAATGCCACTGAACAGGAGCATGACTGGAATCCATAAACCGACCCCTACTGCAATTGCAGCTAAATCGGTTGCAGATAAATGCCCAGCCATAATAGTGTCAATTAACCCAAATCCTGCTTGAGCAAACTGGGTAATTAAAATCGGTAGCATTAAGTGGAAGAGTTGTTTTAGTTCAGACCGAAAAGATGTGACATTCGACACAAAAGGTACTCTTTATAAATATAAAAATGAAGCTAACGTTGCAAAGTGAGTACCACACCAACAAAGATGATGACTCCACCAAGAAACCGTTGCCATGTAACAGGTGTTTTTTCTGTACCTAACCAGCCAAAATGATCAAGTAACATAGAAATCACTAATTGCCCAAAAACAACTAGCCCTGTAAAGGTTAAAAAACCAAGCTTAGGTGCAGTATAAATGCTCATGCTAATTGCATAAACCCCAAGGAATCCTCCTGTCCAAAGAAGCCATGGAATATTTGATATTTCACTTAATGTAGGCTTCTCGGCACTTTGAAAGAAAACCATAACTGCTAAAACAATAGTACCTATGAAAAAAGATAATAATGCTGCTTGCAATGGTGAATGTAACTGCTCACGAAGCTGAGCATTAATTGCGGTTTGAAAAGCCATGGCAACACCGATTCCCAAAGCTAAGGGTAAAAATAGGAAAAGTTGGCTAGAGAATTTCATCATTTTTATCAATATTTAAGATTATTTAAATTTAGTCTAAAGCAATTAAGGTATGTTTTCATAAGCCCATTGATGCAGTCATGTTAAAATAGAAATATTGTGTAAATTGGACCTGTTCCTTGGCCGTATTAAACCCTGCTTCTATTCCTTTATCTTTATATATTCATATGCCTTGGTGCGTGCGTAAATGTCCATATTGCGACTTTAACTCGCATGCGGTGCCTGATGGGGTACTTTCGTCAGAGCTTGAGCAAACCTATTTAAAAGCGTTGGTGGCCGACTTTGAAACTCAAGTTGGCATGGCACAGGGACGTTCAATTCACAGCGTATTTATTGGTGGTGGAACGCCTTCACTTATTTCTGCCAAAGGTTATACATGGTTGTTTGAACAGCTTAAGTCATTGCTCAAATTTGAAGATGGCTGTGAAATCACCCTAGAGGCAAATCCCGGAACACTAGAACATGACCCGTTTGCAGGCTATTTAGACGCAGGTATTAATCGTTTATCGATTGGTGTGCAGACTTTTAATACAGAGCACTTGCAAAAACTGGGGCGTATTCATTCAGCCAACAATGCTATGGATGCAATTGAGCAGGCACGACAAGCAGGCTTTAAGCGAGTTAATGTCGATTTAATGCATGGCCTACCTGAGCAAACATTAGAACAAGCGCTTTATGATTTAAAGGTCGCTGTAGAGCATGGCGCGACACATATCAGTTGGTATCAACTTACTATTGAGCCAAACACGGTATTCTTCCGTACCCAACCCGTTTTACCTCAAGATGAAGTGCTAGAAGACATTCAAGAGCAGGGTGAGGCTTATCTAAAAGCTAATGGTTTTATAAACTATGAAGTATCGGCTTGGCGTAAAGAACAACCGTCAGCCCATAATTTAAATTATTGGGAATTTGGTGATTACCTTGCGATTGGTGCAGGGGCACATGGCAAAGTGACACGACCAGATGGTGTGTATCGTTTCCAAAAAACCCGTTTGCCAAAAGACTATTTGGCTAAGGTTCCAGCCGAACATTTGCAAATGAAAAAGATCGAGGCAGAAGAGTTACCTTTTGAGTTTATGATGAATGCTTTACGTTTAAATGACGGAGTAAAAGCTGAGTTATATGAGCAGCGTACAGGGTTAAGCTTAGATCATTTGAACCACTTACTCACTTCACTACGAGCTAGAAAGCTATTGGTAGAGGATGACGCTCGTTTGGCTTGTACAGAGCAGGGACATATTTTCTTAAACTCGGTACTCGAAGAGTTCTTGTAAGAAGCAAACTAAAAAGCCGCACGATGAGATGCGGCTTTTTTGATTTTAGCGAGTGGTGTAGCCACCATTTGCAAAAATTGTCTGTCCTGTAATCCACCAACCATCGGTTACTAAAAAGCGAACTAGAGGTTCAATATCTTCAATTTTGGTGAGTCCACCTAAAGCTGAAGCTGATTTATGGTAAGCGACTGCTTCGGCAGATTCCTGACCATAAAAGAATGGTGTATCCATTGGGCCAGGGGCAACAGCAGTCACAGAAATCTGGCGATTACCAAATTCTTTTGATGCAGCGCGAGTGTAATGTTCAACAGGTGCTTTTAAACCTTCATAGGTTGAATAGAGCCCAGTGTAGGCTGCAAGAAGAGAAGTCACGATTGAACAAATCTTGCCGCCGTCATTTAAATGACGACCCGCCGATTGAATAAAGAAATAGGCAATTTTTGAGTTGATATCGCTCATGCTATCAAACTCTTGTTCTGTGGTGTCTAAAAACGATTTCTTTAAAACCTTTCCAATGGTATTAATGGCAATATCTATTCCACCAAAATGCTGTTTAGTGTCTAAGAAGAGCTTTTCGATATTATCAATATCCGTTAGGTCTGCCTGAATTAAAACAGCATCTGCACCCAATGCTTTAACTTCTGCGAGCGTTTGCTCTGCGTCTGCTTGAGTTTCAGCGCTATTGTAGTGAATTGCAATTTTTGCACCTTGTTCTGCAAATTTACGGCTAATGAGTCCACCTAAGTTTTTTGCACCGCCTGTAATTAGTACAACTTTATCTTTTAGAGTATGAGTTGCCATGATGATTGTTCCTATGATGACTTGTTTTAATGTGTTTTTAGTCTAGATTGGCGCTAATTGTTGATCAATTATGCTAGTTTGGTTTAACTATTCAGAAAATACGAACAATTAAATGGATCGGTTACAGCAGTTTTTTATTTTTACAGAAGTCGCTAAACGACAAAGCTTTAGTGAAGTGGCAAATCAGCTTGATTTACCTCGCTCTACAGTGACGAGTGCTATTCAACAGTTAGAAACTCACTATGGAGTACGCTTATTTCATCGGACTACGCGTAAAGTAAGCCTCACTCAAGATGGACAAAGAATATTGCCCGAATGCCAAAACCTGTTATTTGATTATGAACAGCTCGAACAACTCATACAAACGCAAAAGCAGCATTATCGTGGCACGCTAAAAATTTCAATGCCCAGCCGAATCGTGCATCAAGTGATTATTCCTGAACTGCCCGATTTTTATAGCCGCTATCCAGACATTCATTTACAACTTCATAGCTCTGATGACATTACTGATTTAATCGAGAAAGGAATTGATTGTGTTGTTCGAGTAGGGCAGATAGATAATAGTAGTTTGATCGCGAAGTTCGTTGGTAACTTGATTATGGTGAACTGTGCAAGTGCTGACTATTTAGAACAGTACGGTATTCCTGAACAATTAGAAGATCTATCTCAACACAAACTTATTAACTATGCAGGAGCGGTAGGAGAGAAACAGGGCGTATTTTTATATCAAGATGGAGCTGTGATGATGGATAGTGCTTTAAGCGTAAATAATACGGAAGCCTATATTGCAGCAGCTAGTGCAGGTTTAGGAATTATCCAACTTCCATACTACGATGTTCAGGACAAAATTGAGCAGGGAACTTTAGTTGAAGTGTTAAGCACTTATACGGCTCAATCACTTCCACTTAATATTCTATATCCGAACCGAAGTTATATTCCTAAACGCTTGGAAATCTTTATGGAATGGGCTAGGAATGTTCTCTATAAGAAGTGCATCGTCATCTTTTAGTCATAAAACTAAAATACATTAACAATAAAAAAGCCTCTCGAACTGAGAGGCTTTTTAGAATTTGGTGGGTCGTCCGCGACTCGAACGCGGGACCAACGGATTAAAAGTCCGCTGCTCTACCAACTGAGCTAACGACCCAAATAGGTTCAAAACAGATAAGTGGTGGGTCGTCCGCGACTCGAACGCGGGACCAACGGATTAAAAGTCCGCTGCTCTACCAACTGAGCTAACGACCCGTATCGTTTTGATGTCGCGTATTTTAGCAAGTTATTCAACTAACACAAGAGGAAATTTAAAAACATTTGCATGATTGCCTATAAAAAGCACGATTTCCTCTTGTTTAGCTAAAAAATGAACTAAAAACGGTATTTATATGCCTGAATGTTGTCAAAAATTTCACTTGTGATGTCACAGTAACTGCTTTCACCAGGCAATAAAGCGAGTAAACGTTCAGAAGTTTTGCTTGGATTAAACGCATCTTCCTTCAATTTATTCTTTTGGTACTTAAAAGTACCTGTAGTTTCAACTTTAGCTTGTATACGTAAAAACACTGGTACCGCATAAGCAGGTAAGCATTTTTTAAATACAGTCACCATTTCTGTTAAATCAGCGTCATTTAACTCGGCACCATCAGCAAGCGTGATTGCTGCCATACCTGCACGACCATTAGTATTTGGAATTTCTACACCGTAAACCACAGCTTCAGCGATCTTGTCATATTCACACACCATGTTTTCAACTTCTGTGGTAGATACATTTTCGCCTTTCCAACGGAAGGTATCACCTAAGCGGTCAACAAACTGAGCGTGACGGAAACCAATATTACGAACAAGATCACCTGTGTTGAAATATGAGTCACCTTTTTTGAAGACATCTTGCATAATCACAGATTTATTCTTTTCTGGGTCGGTATAGCCATCAAATGGGGAGCGGCTAGTAATTTTGCCTACCAATAAACCGACTTCACCAGCTTTAACTTTTTTGCACCAGCCATTTTTATCGCGTATCGGTTCGTTTTTCTCTTTATCAAATTCAATAATTGCGTATGGCGTAGGAGAGAAGCCTACCGTATTGTCAAAGTTGAAAATATTACTAAAGCCGACATTGCCTTCACTTGAAGCATAAAGCTCTAGAACTTCTTCAACACCAAAACGCTGTTTGAATTTATCCCAGATGTTTGGACGCATGCCGTTACCAATCATTTTGGTTACACGGTGAGCACGGTCAAGTTCTGTAGTTGGGGCATCCATTAAGTAACGGCAAAGTTCACCTACGTAGCCGATTGCAGACGCATTAAACTTCTGTACATCTTTCCAGAATGCACTGGTTGAATATTTACGTCGAATGGCAAGGGTAGAGCTTCCTGCAATCACACCACACCAGCAAACCACCACGCCTGTTGCATGATATAGTGGCAAAGTGACATACATCACATCATCTGGGCCAAGGTTTAAAATGTGACCGTAAGTACCATAGGCGAGAGTCCAACGACTATGTTTAAAAATAACTGCTTTTGGTAAGCCTGTTGTTCCCGAAGTATAAATATAAAACAGGCCATCATTTCCATGAACGGAGTGTGTAGTCGATGGATTGAATTTCGGGAATTGATCAATTTCTATTGCAAGATTGGCATAACCTTGAGGTGCTGTTCCTGCATCTTGACGAGTAGCCTGATCTGCAAACCAGTGGAAACGGTCTTTAGGAACGTTTAAGTCTTGACGAATTTCATCAATTGCAGCACGAACTTCTTCACCTGCAATGACTGCAATTGGTTTTACAAGATTGATGCTATGAGCGAGAACTTTACCGACTTGAGATGTATTTACAAGCGCAATAGTTACCCCAATTTTAGCTAAACCCACAATAGTAGCAATGAGCTCTGAACGGTTCTCAACCATTACGGCAATCACATCGCCTTTACGTGCGCCGAGAGATAAATAATAGTGAGAAATCTGGTTAGCCCATTCATTTAAAGCTTCGTATGAGTAACTTTGATCTTCAAATAATAAAGCAGTACCTTTTGGATTTCGCTTAACAGCTTTCTCAAAAGCTACGCCTAATCCAGTTGGTGTATTTGCTGTTCTTAAATAAGCCTGTTTAAGACCATTCAGGATATGGGGTACTTTGGGAATAAAGCTAGGAAGTCTAGTGGCAACATCCCCAAGCGTAATGATATCGGTCTGTGTTGTCTGGCTCATATCAATCCTATTTATTTTTCGATCAATCCAAAAAAGGTTGCGTTGGCAAAAGTACAGTATTTTTCATGGTTCACCATGCTTTTAAAACTTTTCTTCTAGTGCAATCAACCTAATTGGTTAAAAATAACAAAAAAAACCTAGTCATCGAAATGACTAGGTTTGTTTAAATTAGCTGCAATTGAGCAAATGATTTACTCAGCTACAGGATTTGCTTTCTTTGGTGGACGGCCACGAGGGCGACGAGGACGACTTGGTTTGTCCTTATCAGCTTTAGAATCTTCTGATTCACTCTCGGCAGGAGCTTCAGTTGGCTCTACAGCCTGTTCTGTAGCTGCTTTTGCTTTTGCAGCTGCCTTTGGCTGTTTTGCAACCGGAGCTTCAACTACAGTTGTTGCTGGTGTCTCTTCTACATTAGCTGCTACTTCAGTTTCCTGATCAAGCTCAAGCGGTTGTTGTTTTGATTCAACAGGTGCTTGTGTTTCAGCAGTAGGAGCAACAACGGTTTCTTCTACAGTCTCAGCTACAGGGGCAGCTTCTTCTGGTGCAGAATGTTGTTGTTTAACTTGCTCAAAAGCTTGTTCAGCTGCAAGTTTCGCTAAACGACGGCGTTCACGCGGATCATTAGCAACACGTGGTGTCGCTTCTTTTGGTGGCGTCAACGGAAGTACTGGCGCAGGTTCTGCTTCTTGTGAAGGCTTGTTGCTTGGAAGCTCAGCATCACGAGTAACAGGTTTTTTGTCTTCAGCTTCAGCTGCGACTTCAGTTACTAGAGTACTTGCATATTGCTCTGCAAATTTCTGCAATGCACGATTGAATGTTGGAACTAAACCAAACTGTTCAATCAGTACTGTGCAGTCTTCACCGTAAACATGACGGATCAAGCTACCAATCGTATATTGCGCCAAAGTTGGAATTTGCGATGGGGCAATTGATGGTGTAACAGCTTTAGCTCGTTTTGCATTGCGTTGTTCACGGCGACGCATACGAGGATCATTACTCGCACGTTGAATTTGCGGTTGAGTTTTCTCAGCCTTTGGTTGAGGAGCTTCTGCTTCAGCAGTTACTGTCTCTTCCACAGCAGCAACAGGTGCTGGAGCTGGTTCTTGAACAACTTCAACAACAGGTGCTTTTTCAGTACGTTCAAGAGGTTGCTCAGGCGTTAAAGCAATAATTTCGCTTTGTGCTTGATCAACATTGATAACTAAGGCTGTATTCATGACTTCATGCTGTGGAGCATCAATCAAATCAACCTTAATTTGTTTTTCATCAACAACTGCTGGTGCTGGCGTATTTTGATTTTCATTTAATACGCTTGGATCGCGGTGGCGATTCGGGCGGTTTGGACGTTGTTGATTATTACGGTCACGACGTGGCACAGCATGTTCAGCTTGTTGCCCATCATTTTGATGTTGCGCATGCGGCTGATCTTGTTGTTGACGTTTTTGTTGACGTTTTAATTCACGTTGCTCTTGGCGTGATAACTGTACAACCTCTTCATGAACCTGTTGTTGCTGTGGTTCCTGATTGTGGTGATGTTGATGTTGTTCACGTTGCTCTTTGTGCTTACGTTTTTTGTTGTTTGGACGCTGCTGTTGTACTTTATCGTCTTTCTCAACATTCTCACGTGTTTCCTGCTTAACAGGAGATTGAGAAATATAAGCATTGTTAGATGGAGCCGAAGTAACTTCAGCAACTGCTGGTGCTACAACTTGTCCAAACTGTCCACGGCTAACGGCGCCAGTATTCACCATTTGTTCAATTGCGGCAGCAGCATTTTGTGCTGAGCGAGATTGATCAACTGTTTGAGCTTGTTTTTGAACAAAAAGGTTTTCTAACCATGCACAAGGACTCGCTGCTTTTTGAGCGCTTGCCTGAGCAGTAGGTTGAGCCGCTTGATTTGCTTTCTTTTGATTAGCTGCATTATTGGCAGCAGGGGCAGCATGAGTATGGCCATGATCGGCTTCTTCTAAATGCCATTCAGAAGATTCATAACCTAACTCTTTTTCACTTGAACGAGTTGCTTCAGTACGTTCGTAGCTAGATGGTGCAAATCCATCTGGATTGTACTGAATTTCGTAGTGAGGTGTTTCTAAGTGCGGGTGAGGTAAAACAGTCACACGAACACTAGAAGTTTGTTCTAAATAAACAAGACTATGACGTTTTTCATTGAGCAAGAATGCTGCAATTTCAACCGGTACTTCTACTTGTACTTCACCATGACGTTCACGAAGCGCGATCTCTTCTACTTTACGCATAATTGAAAGCGAAAGTGAGCGTAGGTCACGAACCATGCCTGTACCATGACAGCGTGGGCACACATAACCTGTTGCTTCTTCAAGAGATGGACGTAAGCGTTGACGGCTCATTTCCATTAAGCCAAAACGAGAAAGTTGGCCAAACTGAATACGTGCGCGATCGCTTTGAGTTGCTTCACGAAGTTTTGCTTCAACCATGCGTTGGTTGCGCTCTTTAGTCATATCGATGAAGTCGATTACAACTAAACCACCAATGTCACGAAGACGAAGTTGGCGAGCAATTTCTTCTGCTGCTTCTAAATTAGTATTAAGCGCAGTTTCTTCAACGTCATGTCCACGAGTCGATTTCGCAGAGTTAATATCGATTGAAACTAAAGCTTCGGTCTGGTCAATCACGATTGAACCGCCAGAAGGAAGTTTTACTTCACGTTCATAAGCAGTTTGAATTTGACTTTCAATACCAAAATGAGCAAATAATGGCTCGTTTAAAGTATAAGTTTTGAGTTTGTCTAATTGACGAGGCATCACTGCTTTAACAAAGTTATAAGCTTCGTTATAAGCCTGTTCGCTATCAATTAAAATTTCTGCAACATCATCACGTAAATAATCGCGGATAGCACGAGTAACAACACCAGCTTCTTGATGAACCAGCATTGGAGAAGGACCAGAGCTCGCTGTGCCTTGGATTTGTGCCCAAAGGTCAAGCAAATGCTGTAAGTCTAACTGTAATTCTTCTTGGGTACGGCCAATACCAGCGGTACGTACAATAACGCTCATACCACGTGGTAAATTTAAAGAAGCTAGAATTTCTTTTAATTCTTCACGTACAGAACCTGAAATTTGACGACTAATACCGCCGCCTTTCGGGTTGTTTGGCATAAGAACCAAATAACGTCCTGCAAGTGAAATAAAAGTAGAAAGGGCTGCACCTTTATTGCCACGTTCTTCTTTTTCGACTTGAACAAGTAATTCAGTACCTTCAGTGATAAGTTCACGAATGTTTGAAGTTTGTCGTGGGTCTGCTTGGAAATAACTGTTAGCAATTTCGCGCATAGACAAGAAGCCTTGACGGCCTGCGCCGTATTCAACAAAAACAGCTTCTAAAGAGGGTTCTACGCGGGTTACATGGCCTTTATAGATATTGGATTTTTTCTGTTCTCGGGTACGATTCTCTAAATCAAAATCGTAAAGACGATTACCAGTGATAAGTGCAACGCGGACTTCTTCTGCGTGAGTTGCATTAATCAACATACGTTTCATGGGTGTGACACCTAATAGTGACCCACACAAACATATCGCACAAACTTAAAGGTTCTGAACGAACATCGAACATGACGGATCATTTCCCAGATCTCAAAATATTTGTGGTCTGAGTCATCTGTTACCGGCTACATTTAGCCTTAGCTTCGATTCTCGTCTGTGATGTAGGCAATACTGCTTCAACCTTTAAATCGGACTTCCTTAGTGCTTCACTGGCGGGTGAGCGGTGCATTGGTTAATGACTTTCACTGTCATTGGGCGCGAAGTGACTTCTTTTTGGAAGTTTGATACGGAATGCTCATCGTATCAGTGCTTTCGGCAGTTCCAATGCATCAACGCTTTAGCCTGAAGGCAACATTAAGGAGCGATTTGTCTGATGTGTATCAGTTTACGTTCCATAACCAACTAGAGTTGGTAACATATTTTTTTGAACAAACTGAATTAAACGCAACAGTTTGTCATTTTGCCGATATAATAAGCCTTCGGCGTCGGCATAATTCTTTAGGACCAATCCGAGCTGGTGATGAAAGCATCATTTTGATTGAGGTTTCAATCAGGGAAATTCCCTATTAGATGTTCACTTACGGCGGTATCCGTGCGCTGACTATATCAAACCTTGCAGCATCTGCCTATGGGCTAAGCTTAGATTTCTTGTGAAAAAACTAAGCTAATTGGTCATTTATTAATCAAATTTAGCAAAATTTCAGGTTTAAATATTAGTATGAATTCTACACAGCAATGGCAAAGTGTCACTTGGTTTGAGGTGGATGAACATCAAGCAGGACAGCGAATTGATAATTTCCTGTTTTCGCGTTTAAAGGGTGTACCTAAGAGTCGTATTTATCGTTTGATTCGTGAAGGTCAGGTTCGAGTAAACAAAAAACGTATTAAAGCTGAGACCAAATTAGAGATTGGTGATCAGATTCGTGTTGCTCCTATTCGTTATGAACAAAAGGATGAAACAGCTGCTCCTGTGAGTGATGGTGTAGCACAGAGCCTACTTAGCCGTGTGGTTTATGAAGATGAAGGCCTGTTGGTCATCAATAAACCATCAGGTATTGCCGTACATGGTGGTAGTGGTGTGGCGTATGGTTTGATTGAGGCTTTACGCGCCGCGACAGGTAAAAAATATTTAGAACTGATTCACCGCATCGACCGTGACACCTCTGGTCTGGTCATGATTAGCAAGAAACGTAGTACTTTAAAGCTGCTACAAGATATGTTGCGTGAGCACAAAATTCGTAAGACTTATGCAGCGATTGTAAAAGGTCAGGTAAGTCTCGATAAACAACTCATTGATGCTCCTTTATTTCGTTACGAGTTAGCCAATGGCGAACGTCGTGTACGGGTGTCTAAAGAAGGTAAACCGAGTAAAACGGAATGGGTGGTTGCAGAGCGCTTTAAAAATGCGACTTTGGTTCATGCCTCACCTTTGTCAGGCCGTACTCATCAGATCCGTGTACATGGTTTAAGTATTGGACATCCGTTGTTGGGTGATGATAAATATGGACACGCCACTGAGTACACAGGTCCGCAGGCACGACGTTTATGTTTACACGCGATGCGTTTAGATATTCCGGGTTATCCATCGATTGAAGCGCCGTTACCAGAAGACATGACCCAGTTATTAAAGGCTTTGAGAGTAGCAAAATGAGTCTGAAAACCGAATTAGTAATTTTTGACTGGGATGGAACTTTATATAACTCTGTTGGCCAGATTGTTGCTAGCTTACAACATGCAGCAGAGCAACATGAATTGTCTCTAAGCGATGAAGCCGCAAAAAGTATTATTGGGTTAGGCTTGCCTGAGGTGATGCAGACCTTATTTCCAGAAGCGCCAGAATTGCATGACTCGATCTTAAAGGCATATGGCGATCACTATATTGCGAACTCGACTAGTGACGCATGGTTTGAGGGTATTTCTGAACTACTCCATGATTTAAAAGCCCAAGGTTTAAAGCTTGCAGTTGCAACGGGTAAAAACCGACGTGGGTTAGACCGTGTAATCGCAAAAACACAAAGTACTCATCTTTTTGATGTGACTCGGGCAGCCAACGAAACACGTTCAAAACCAGATCCGCTCATGCTGCAAGAAATATTGACTGTAACTGGTGTGAATGTTGAGCAAGCGGTTATGATTGGTGACAGCAGCTATGATCTTGAGATGGCACAGCGTTTAGGGATGCCGCGTATCGGAGTAGGCTATGGCGTACATTCGGTTGAAGTTCTGCAAAAGTTTCAACCTTTAACGATTGCTAAAGATGTACAAGAGCTTCACAGCTTTTTGAGAGGGTATGCTCAGTTACCTACTGTAGATGTCGCTTAAATTGAAATAGTATTAAAGAGGGAATACGTTCCCTCTTTTTTTAAGCTGAATAACAAAACAATAAGAAGAGAAAAATGAGCCGTTCAATTCGTCTATTAAATCTTTTACAACAGCTCCGTGAAGCCCGTTACCCAATCACAGCACAAGTCTTGGCTGAAAGCTTAAACATTAGTATTCGAAGTGTCTATCGAGATATTGATAGCTTACGTGAGCAAGGTGTAAGAATTGATGCCTCGGCAGGCTTGGGTTTTCAGCTTAAAGAAGACATCTTATTACCACCGGTTACTTTTAATGAGAATGAAGCCGAAGCTCTATTTTTAGCTTTAGAGTGGTTGAAAGACGTTCCAGATCAGGCAATGAAATCGGCAGCCGTTTCAATCTATTCTAAACTTTATGCAGTTCTACCTGAGCACCGGAAATATTTGATCGATGACATGACACTAGGCGTTACACATTACTGGCATCCGGTTGATGAAGCTTTAGTAGAACAAGTACGTTTAGCGATTCGTAAACAAGTAAAAATAAAAGTCGATTATTGCGATGAGCAAAAACGGTTAAGTGAACGTTCACTTTGGCCTTTTGCTTTAGGGTATTTACATGACAAAGTTGTACTTGCTGCTTGGTGTGAATTACGGCAGGCATTTCGCCATTTTCGGATAGATCGTATCCATGACTTGCAAATGAGTGAGGAAATATATCCTGAATTTAAAAAACATCTGTTTCAAAGATGGTGGAAACAAGAAATGCAAAGGACTACTGACAAAAACTGACAAAAGTTATTTGTAAACTAGGAACTACGATAAACAAGGAGCAATAAGAATGAGCCTTAAACTTTATACTAACAAAGAGTCACGTGGTGTAGTTATTGACTGGCTTTTGGTCGAGTTAGGTGTTGAATGTGAACGAATTGAAGTCGCATATAAGACTGAAATGAAGTCACCTGAATATCTAAAACTTAATCCTTTTGGAAAAGTACCGGTATTGGTAGATGGCGATGTGGTTATTTATGAGTTAGGCGCAATCTGTGCTTATTTAGCTGATAAGTTCTCTGAAAAAGGCTTAGCACCTGCTTTAGATGATCCAAAACGCGGTTTGTACTATCGTTGGTTGTTTGTGATGGCGGGTCCTTGGGAAGCTGCTGGTGTTGATAAAGCTTTAGGAATAGACGTATCGCCTGAGCAAAAAATGTTTGTTGGCTATGGCGATTATAATGATGCTTATCAAGCTTTAGTGCAAGGTTTGAGTGAAGCCAATCCGTATGTGTGTGGTGAACAATTTACCGCAGCAGATGTAAGTGTTGGTGCTATGCTTTTATGGCAATTAAAAATGAAAACGATTGAATCACATCCAGCTATTACCCGTTATGTTGAAACGATTAAACAGCGTGAAGGCTTAAAACAAAGCACTATGGGCCAACTGTTGTAAACGTACTATTCTTAAAAGTCACCCAAAAGGGTGGCTTTTTTGTTGTTCGAACAAAGGTTTTAGTTAGTAAGAAAACCCGCAGCCACATTAATACAGATCGCTAAAATGGTAGTATTAAATCCAAAAGACAACACTGCGTGAAATAAGTTTAAAAGGCGCATATGTTTAGTGGTAATTGACACATCGGCAGTTTGTGCAGAAGTACCAATAATATAACTAAAATATAGAAAATCAGGATAAGTGGGGTGTTGTGTTCCCGGGAAATCTAACCCTCCATTTTCTTCATTTCTAGACAAAGCCATATAAAAATCATGGGCATAATGTAGGGCAAAAACAGTATGCATAAAAAGCCATGCAGAAACAATAGTGAGTAAAGCTAAAGCTACATGACCTAACTTTGCAGAACTGTCAGAAGGTAGTTGTGATAGTTGAATTAGAATCGCAACCAGACACATGGTTAAGGCCAATAAAACTATCAGCATAATGACCCATTTGCTTTCATCTTGTTTTTTGGCTTGCTGTTGCATTTGTGAATGATCGGCACTTTTCATAAGTTGCCAAACATGGAGTAAATAAATGCTAACCGAAGCATTCCAACTGACTAATAAAATAGTTGACCATTTCCATGAAGTTAACCATGTCAAAATACTGGCTGTGATCACTCCCATCAATAAAGCAATAAAGAAATGAGGGCGGTTTTGTACACTACGTCCAAGATGTTGAAATATACCAACCATTTTTCCTTATCTCCTTTTATTACGTATTACATATATTGTTTTTTATTGAATGGTGAAAATAATATCTAGTTTTATATAGATTTTATTCCTATTTCTTTCACTTTTATATTATGAGATGTGTGCTTTTACCCGAAAAGTAAAATAGAACAATAATCAAGATTAGACTGTTTATAAAAAGTATAAAATAAATAGAAAGAATATTTATTTATACTTTTTTATAAAGATGGTCTTATTAATAGTAAAATTATTTTTAATAATTAAGCGTGATTTAAGTTTTTATCGAGATGAAATACTTTAGTGAGTTGATCAATAAACTTTTGCACGCCTACAGATTGTGAGTTTTTACGGTAGTTTACAAATAAATCAAGTGTCGGCAACTCAACGTCAAGTGGACGAACGACCGTATTTTTGATTCCTAAAGGTGCCACGTAAGCGGGTAAAATTGTACAACCTAATCCAGAGCCAATAGAGTTAATATTGAATAGCATGCTGTCTGCTTTTTGAACAATATTGAGATCGATATTGTGTGTTTTAGCGAAGTCTAAAATCGTGTTATGTAATGTTTGTGATTGTTCGGCAGCGGGAATAATAAAATCAATGCCTTGTAAAGCATGTACGGGAATTCTTTCGTATTGAGCAAGCGGATGATTTTTAGGAAGCAAGAAAATTAAGGGTTCAGTTAAAACAAATTGGCTTTGGATTTCATCACTATCTGTATTTTCACGGGTAAATGTAATGTCTAATTCACCTTTTTTTAAGGCTTTAAGCTGTTCGGTATTGTTTAAGTTAGATAATTCAATAGTAAGGTCGGGGTGTTGTAGTCGCAGGTTGGGAAGAACATAAGGGAAAATTTTCATTTCTGCGATGGGGACGAAACCGATACGTAAGAGTTGTTGTTTCGCCTTAGAAACCTGCCGTGCCATAGCAACCGCTTTTTCGGCTTGAGCGAGGGTGAGCCGAGCATGCTCTAAAAATACTTCACCTTCTTCGGTTAACTCAACTTTACGTTTTGTGCGGTTTAAAAGTCGTACACCGACATCTTCTTCTAAATCTTTAATTTGCTGGCTAAGGGAGGGTTGTGCGGTAAAAAGTTTAAGAGCGGCTTTACTAAAATTTAATTCTTCAGCAACGGTAATGAAATATCGGAGATGGCGTAGTTCCATAAGACTAATCCAAAAAATGTCTTACTATGATTTAAGTGAAGTATAAAGCATAAATAGATATAGCGTGAAGGTGCTTTAGGTATTTATAAAATAAATGGAATTTTAATTTTCATTAAAGATTTAATATAGGGGAGTAGGCTTTAATAATTCATAAAATATATTATTGATTAGTCAACAAATACATTATCTTTACTTAATCAAAGAATTTTTTAAATGTTTTGAATATTCATTTAAGAAATTCTCATAATATGCAAAAATGAGAATAATATAATAATTTTATAACTTGTAGGCTGCCTAAATCTACTGAACTATAATTGTTACTAAATATATTATTTTTTGTTGAGCAAACTAATTCAAAGTTAAAAATTGGAAGTGATAAAGAGGAAACAGTACGGTTTTATGGTGGCTTTAGGTTTTCTCTAATTGTTATGTTATACAATAGGTCTTAATAAGAATGGTAATTACTGACGCATAAACCCAACACATCTATGTGTTTTTTATGGCACTCTAATTCGACTTAGGTTGGCTGTGTCCACGGTAAAAAGGATATTTATATGATAAATAAGTGTAAGTGCCATAGCTTAATTTCTTTTAATCGTTAAGATAGAAACCTGAACACATCCATTCTGCTGATGCTAAAACATAGAAAAGCCCATGAAAGACAAGCCGACATTAACATATCAATTGCCGACTCAGTCCTGTTGGACGCATACATGGATAAAACCTCCTTTTTGTCATCCCGAGTCTGGGCATGAAACGGATACACGTTTTTATAATCAACAGCCTAAATCACCTGCACGTGGTTCAAAAGAGTTATTGCGTTGGTTAGTTACGCGTG
Source organism: Acinetobacter sp. WU_MDCI_Abxd143 (assembly GCF_025514195.1). Lineage (NCBI taxonomy): Bacteria > Pseudomonadati > Pseudomonadota > Gammaproteobacteria > Moraxellales > Moraxellaceae > Acinetobacter > Acinetobacter sp. WU_MDCI_Abxd143. The sequence continues at coordinate 177,775 of NZ_JAHPTH010000004.1, read as the reverse complement.
AGTCTTTTACATGGAAAGTGGATATTCAAAATGAATATGAAACCCGTATAAATACGGCTGTAGCATTGCCACAAAATCGACCTCAAGCAGATCTAGATGATTGGCAAGTTTGGTTTGTTGGGCATGCAACTGTACTGATTCAGATCGGACCTTATAACTTTATTACTGACCCAGTGTGGTGTGACTATGCCAGCCCCTCTCATGGGCGTGGACCACGCCGTGTATGTCCAGCAGGTTTTGCACTAGAGCAATTACCGACAATTCATGGAGTTCTACTCAGCCATAATCATTATGATCATATGGATTTGGCTACGCTTGAATGGCTACACAAAAAATTCGAAATGCCAATTTACACTGGACTCGGGAATGGGTTTTATCTACCTAAAGAGTTCCATGTGATTGAAATGGATTGGTGGCAAGAAATTCCCTATCACGAATTAAGAATAATCTATACACCTGCACAGCATGGTTCAGGTCGTGGTTTACGTGACCAGAATAAAGCACTCTGGGGAGGCTTTTCGGTTGTGGCTAAAACAGGTCATTGTTTCTTTGCGGGTGATACCGGTTATGCGGGGCACTTTAAGCAAATTCATGCTCGTTACGGTGCGCCGCGAGTGGCCTTACTTCCAATAGGTGCATATGAGCCTCGTGAACTGATGAGCTATGTACATATGAATCCACAAGATGCACTACATGCACATTTCGATTTACAAGCTCATCGTTCTCTTGCGATTCATTATCGGACTTTCCAGTTGACTGATGAGGACAGAGAAGATCCAGAGCATGCACTAGGTCAAGCAATTAAGGCCTCTTCAAAGCTTGCTAATCCTTTTTATTGCATTCGAGAAGGACATAAACTGACTGTCTAAAACTAAATACTTGATATTAAAAAAGCCAGTTCAATTCGAACTGGCTTTTTATTATTTTGACAAAATTATGCTAAGTCAAAACGGTCAAGATTCATAACTTTGGTCCATGCAGCAACAAAGTCTTGAACAAATTTTTCTTTACCGTCTGCTTGAGCATAAACTTCGGCTAATGCACGTAAGATTGAGTTTGAACCGAAGACTAAATCATTACGTGTTGCAGTAAATTTTAATGCGCCTGTTTTACGGTCTTTGCCTTCAAATACTTCGTTTGTTGAATCAACAGGTGCCCATACAGTAGACATGTCGAGTAAGTTCGTAAAGAAGTCTGTGCTGAGTACACCAACTTGCTGGGTGAATACACCGTGTTGTGAACCATCCCAGTTAGTGCCCAGTACACGTAACCCACCAACCAATGCAGTTAATTCTGGTGCAGTCAAAGTCAGTTTTTGTGCTTTATCAATTAATAATGCCTCAGTTGATGCGCCGACGCCGTCTTTTTTCCAGTTTCTAAAACCATCAGCAAGGCCGAGAAGTAATTGGAAAGATTCGACATCAGTTTGACTTTGTAATGCATCAACACGACCTGCTGCAAATGGAACGGTAATATTGAAACCTGCCGCTTGAGCAGCTTGCTCTACGCCAACGTTACCTGCAAGCACAATTAAGTCAGCTAATGACAGTTGAGTTGAGGCTTTGAGTTCTTCAATTTTAGTTAAAGTCTCAACAGCTTTTTTGTTTACTTCCCATTCGCGTTGTGGCGATAACGCAATACGTGCGCCATTTGCACCGCCACGCTTGTCTCCACCACGGAAAGTTGACGCTGAGGCCCAGCCAAGAGAAACCAACTCACCAGCAGATAGCCCTAGTGCAACGATTTTTGCTTTTGCCTCATCAATACTAGCAGAAGATGGAATAAGGCTAGCAGCAGGTAATGGATCTTGCCAAATTAAATCTTCAGCCGGAACTTCAGGACCTAAATAACGTGCTTTTGGTCCCATATCACGGTGAGTTAATTTGAACCATGCACGGGCAAAGGCATTGGCAAAGGCTTGTGGATCGTTAAGGAAACGACGAGAGATTTTTTCAAACTCAGGATCAAAACGTAAGGTCAAATCTGTAGTAAGCATTGTTGGCTTACGTTTAACCGATGGGTCGAATGGATCTGGAATGATCGCCTCAGCATCTGCTGCTACCCATTGAATTGCACCAGCAGGTGAGCGCTCTTGTACCCACTCGTATTTGAATAGGTTTTCAAAGAAGTAGTTGCTCCATTGGGTTGGCGTTTGTGACCAAATGACTTCTAAACCTGATGTGATTGCATCTTTACCAACACCAGTACCAAAACTGTTTGACCAGCCAAAGCCCATTTGTTCAATTGAAGCACCTTCAGGATCAGCTTGAACGTGGTCAGCAGAGCCAGCACCATGGGTTTTACCTAAGGTATGACCGCCTGCAATTAAGGCAACAATTTCTTCATCGTCCATTGCCATATTGCCGAAAGTCGCGCGAATAAATGGCGCAGCCGATTTTGGATCACCGCTGGCTTGCGGACCTTCAGGGTTTACATAAATTAGACCCATTTCGGTTGCAGCTAGATTGCTGCCTTCTAAAGCTTCTGAATTACGATGAGCTAACCATTCTTTTTCATCGCCCCAGTTTACGTCGTTGTCTGGTTCCCAAACATCTTCACGGCCTGCACCAAAACCGAAGGTACGGAAGCCTGAAGACTCAAGTGCGATGTTTCCAGCAAGAATAAATAAATCTGCCCATGATATTTTTTGACCGTATTTTTGTTTAACAGGCCAAAGTAAGCGGCGTGCTTTATCTAGGCTTGCATTGTCAGGCCAACTATTTAAAGGTGCAAAGCGTTGTTGACCACGGCCAGCACCACCACGACCATCACCCATACGATAGGTGCCGGCAGCATGCCATGCTAAACGGATAAATAAGCCTGTATAATTTCCCCAATCGGCTGGCCACCAATCTTGAGAATCGGTTAACACATTTTTGATATCAGCTTTGAGTGCATAATAGTCGATTTTTTTAAATTCTTTACGATAATCAAAATCTTTACTGAGTGGATTAGAGCGTTCTGAATGTTGATTCAGTAAATCAACGCGTAGTTGTTTTGGCCACCAGTGTAAACTAGGCGTGCCACCACCGACCGTTATCTCTGGTTTTGATTTATGGCCTGAAAAAGGACATTTTGATTCGTCTGACATGGTTATATTCTCTCTGGGTAATAATTATTGAGCTCTTCGTAAAAATGTTAGGGCTCATTTTCCTGGACTTCTGGTTTAAAACTCATGTTTATCAAATAAAGAAATGAGTGAACAAATGGTGAGAGAAATTGTTTGAAAAGTCTTTTCACTAAGATGTCAGCCCATTATTTTTATTTAATAATGCATCAGATTCGTTTAGTTGTTATTCCTCCAATTTACTGCATGAAGGTTAAAAAACAAGAGGAAAAATAAGATGAAACTTGTAAATAACGATGCATAGAATTACCTCTTCAATTGTTGGAACAACGTAGGATCTTTTAATAACGCTCTGTAAATATACTAGGAGTAGGAGTCTTATTTTTCAAATGGATTAAACTGTCAATATTGATTTAAAAAACCGATTAAATATTTATTTAAAAGATTAAGATGAGCGCAATAGTGAGATGAAATTTTTATATTTAATTGTAGTAGAAGCGATCTCAAAATAATAAAGAAGAGCATTGCTCTCCTTTATTGTTTATATATTAAACATTTACGATTCGATTCGATTTCACCATATCAGCTAAACCGTGGGTTTTAAAATAGTACTCAAGCCAACTTTTCACGATGAGTGGATTATTCATTTTCATGACATCATCCAGCAATTTTTGTGCATCTGTCATTGGTACATGACAAATTGCTTTTCGTACACGCAAAATATTACTCGAGCTCATTGAAAGGGTATTAAAGCCCATTGCCATGAGCAAAATTGCCGATAACGGATCACCTGCCATTTCACCACAAATACTGATAGGTTTTTTGTATTCATGACATTCTTTAACTAAGCGGGTTAGCGCACGTAGAATGGATGGGTGAAAGTGTGAGTAAACGTTTGCTACATGTGGATTATTACGGTCAACTGCAAGTAAATACTGGGTTAAGTCATTTGAACCGACCGAGAAGAAATCAACGAGTTCAGCAAACTCATCAATTTGTAGCAGTACGCTCGGCACCTCAACCATAATCCCAATTTTTGGTTTGGTAATTTTAACTTGTTCTTCTTCTTGCACTGCAATCCAGTCACGCTCAAGTAAATAAAGTACTTCTTCGACTTCACTGACTGTAGTGACCATAGGCAATAAAATATGCAAATTATTTAAACCAATGCTGGCTTTGAGCATAGCGCGAATTTGTGAAGAAAAAATCTCGGGATGATCAAGCGTGAAACGAATACCACGCCAGCCTAAAGCCGAGTTTTCTTCTTCAATACTGAAATACGGTAGGTCTTTATCTGCACCAATATCGAGAGTTCGCATCACCACAGGTTTGTTGGCAAAGTGGCTCAACTGTTGACGGTAGATTGCACGTTGTTCTTCTTCACCCGGGAAACGTTCCCGTAACATGAAGGGAATTTCACTTCGGTATAAACCTACACCTTGAGCACCGCGTTGTACACCACGTACAACATCAATCATGAGGCCAGTGTTTACATAAAGCTGAACAGACACACCATCTGGAGTAATCGCTTCTTTGGTCTCGTATTGTTTGAGATCTTTTGCGATTTGCTCATCTTCTTTTTGAATTTCCTTATAACGTTGGCGTAAACGACGTGGAGGGTTTACAAAAACACGGCCTTGATAGGCATCCACAATCATTTCTGCATCATCAAGTGTGTTCACTGGTAGTTCAGTTACACCAACTACGGTCGGAATACCTAATGCACGAGCAACAATCACCATATGTGAGTTGGCTGCACCTTCTGATGTCACAATCGCTGCGATATTGTCTACCGGCAACTCTACAAGTGCCGCAGTACTAATCTCTTCACCAATTAAAATACTGTCTGGACTCAGGTCACGATGGCTAGAGTCTTCTTCTTGCAAAGAGGCTAAAATACGTCGCCCTAAATCTTTAAGGTCGGACACTCGCTCACGAAGATAGTCATCTTCCATTTGTGCAAAAAGGGCAGTGTGTTTTTCAATGACACGACGTACTGCACCTTGTGCCCAATGTCCATCACGAATCAGTTCTTTAATTTCTGCAGGTAATGCATTTTCATCGAGCATTCTTAAGAAAACACTAAATAAAGCGCGCTCTTCGGCCATGAGTGAATCATGCATTTTTTCATCCAGAGAACGAATCTCTGAACGAACTGATGAAATGGCTTGATCTAAAATTCGAAGTTCATCGCTAATATCTTCTGCTTCACGATCAGGCACAGAACCCAAATCGGCAGGCGGATATAAAATAATAGCGCGACCTAAAGCAACACCGCCTGCACCTGAAGCGCCTTGAAAGGTTTTGTAGGCAGGTCCATTACTCGGCTTACGAAATACGTCAATATTACCCACTGCATGAGCATGAGCAATCACGCCAGAAAGCTGGGCACAAAGCGTAACTAAAAAAGACTCGGCAGCTTCACTAAAATCTTGAGGAAGTTTGTTTTGGACAACCAAAACACCCATAACCTTACGACGGTACATGACAGGTACGCCGAGGAAAGAGTTATAAATTTCTTCGCCTGTTTCTGGTAGATACAAGAACCGTTCATGTTTTGGTGCATTGTCAAGGTTAACAATTTCTTCACGCTGCCCAACCAGACCAACCAAGCCTTCACCGAGTTGCAAAGATACGTGGCCTACAGATTCTGGATTTAAGCCTTTAGAGGCCATTAATACATAGCGCTGGTTACGTTCATCGAGTAAATAAATGGAGCAAACATCCACTTTCATGGCCTCAGCAACCTGATTGACCATGATGTCTAACGATTCATGCAAACTGACGGACGCATTAACCTCTTGGACAATGCGCCGTAGAGTGTCGAGTTGCATGTTTGACATGGATGTATACTCCAGTATTTTTTTAGACTATGAATGTATTTATAACAGCACTTTTAATAAAAATCATTTGCTAGATAAATGATTTTTAGGGTAATTGTTGCATCGGCAACTGTGTACACAACTCCACCATGGCTTTACGATAAACATCACGCTTGAAGTTCACCACTTGGCCAAGAGGATACCAATAGCTAACCCACTGCCATTCATCGAATTCGGGCGGGTCGGAGAGGTTTAACTGAATATTTTTTGCAGGCGCAGTTAACTTCAGTAAAAACCATTTTTGTTTCTGTCCGATACATACGGGGTCAGAGTCTGACCGAATGTACCGATGTGGCAAACGATAACGCAGCCATCCTTTGGTTTGCGCAATAATCTGGACATGTTCGGGCAATAAGCCGATTTCTTCTCTCAGTTCTCGAAAAAGTGCCTGTTCAGGGGTTTCTCCAAACTGGATGCCTCCTTGTGGAAATTGCCAAGCATTGTGACCAATGCGCTTTGCCCATAAAACCTGTCCATCATCGTTTGCCAAAATGATCCCGACATTCGGTCGGAAACCTTCTGAGTCGATCATTTGGCTACCTAAATATTGTCTATATCGTTGACTTTAATCGCGGGGACAAATACTTTTTTATGTCCAGCTCGAAAAGATCAAAGTAAAATGTTTAAATTGCTACGATCTTAACGAATTTCTATCGACTAGCGGAGATAGATTTACATTTTTTTTCTTAAATTTCAGTTTAAACGAGAATTTTCATGAAACTGGCGTTGTTTGATTTAGACCATACCTTGTTAAATACCGATTCAGACCATTCTTGGGGTGAATTTTTAGTCAATGAAGGTTTGGTTGATCCGGTTCATCATCGTCAGATGAATGATAAATTTTATGAAGATTACAAAGCAGGCCAACTTGATCCGTATGCTTATAATGAATTTGTTTTTGGATTTTTAACGCAGCATGACAATGACTACTTAACTGAGCTTCACCAATTGTTCATGCAAAAAGTGATTCGTCCGCAAATGCGTCCAAAAGGTTTTGATGCAATCAAAAAACATCAAGATTTAGGCCATACTATTGTGGGTATTACGGCAACAAGTGATTTTATTACTGCGCCGATTTTCCGTGAATTTGGGATTACTGAAATTTTAGCCACCAATGCTGAAGTGGCTGACGGAAAATATACAGGTAAAGTTGCTGGTTTAGCATGTTACCAAAAGGGCAAACTTGCACGTCTAGATGCGTGGTTGGAAGGTCGTAACGTGTCTGAATCTTGGGCGTATTCCGATTCAATTAATGACCGTTTTTTACTTGAATATGCAACGCATGCAATTGCAGTAAATCCTGATGATCGCCTTGAAAAACTGGCTCAAGAACATAAATGGGAAATTCAGGACTGGTCGATTTAATTGACTACTCCTGCATCATTTTAATTAGTTCCTGCATGGCTCTAGATTGAGTGCGTGCAGGATGCCATACCATTCCTAATTGACGATTCATCTCAACATTTAAATCAAGCTGCTGCATATCTTGATTCAGCAAAGTTTTTGGTAAAACTGACCAACCTAAACCAATCGACACCAACATGCGAATAGACTCAAGAGGGTTATTGCTCATGGTAATTTTTGGTTTGAGCCCTTGTTTTTCAAACTCAGCCAAAGTGATTTGAGCAGTATAAGTTTGTGCAGCGGGTAATAAGCTTGGATATTCAATGAGATCTTGTAAGGTGAGATTCTTTTTTTGTGCTAGTGGATGAAAAGGGGCAGCAACAAAAACTAAAGGATCATTCCAGATTGTAATATAGTTAAGACGCTCATCACCTGAAGGTGGAAGCGTTAAAAAGGCTAGCTCTAAATCACCAGCCAATACTTGTTCATGCGCTTGCTCTGAATCAACAAAATGAACATCTAAGGTGACTTGAGGAAATTGCTGAACAAAGTGTCTAAGTGGTGCAGGTAAATGGTGCAAACCAATATGATGACTCGTACCGACTTTTAAGCGGCCTTGCACCTGAGTTTGTTCATGGCTAAGCGTATGGTGAATATCACCCAGCTCATTTAGCCAGTTTTTAACTTTAGGTAATAATGAATGTGCAGCATGGGTTGCTTGAACACCTCGGCCTGCGGACTCAAAGAGTTTTACACCAAAATATTCTTCTAAGCTATGAATCCGTTTGGTAACAGCAGGTTGAGTAATAAATAGCTGATCTGCTGCCACAGAGATAGACCCTGTTTCCATAACTTTTACAAAAGCTTCAAAGGCTGCAAGATTCATAATACAACTCAACTTGGAATAGAAAAATCGAGAGGCTAAAGTTGCCAAGCCAAAATCGTATCATGCTTGCAGCGAATCGAGTGAGAAAGTTGTGAATTACCGCACTAATCTTAGCCTAAGCCGCTGTTTCTTTTTCAGCTAAGGCCGCTACGCGGCGATCTTTAGCAGCCCATACTTTTTCATGGAAGAAAAAAGCAAAAGCTTGTACGGTTGGTTCAAGCATACTTAATGTTAAAGCCATCCAGATATTACCTGTTACAAAGTATGCGACGAGCATCGCTACACTAATATGCATAATGTAATAGCTTAAGGTTTTCTTTAAGGTACGTTGATTATTTATAACGAATTTTTGAATATTAGCCATGATCATTCTCTTTAGCCACTTTAGATATTTTTAGTATAGGCATTAGAGTATAAGATTAAAAATTGATTATGCAAATGATAATCATTAACAAAAACGATTTATTAAATTTGATGCACCTTATAGAAATTATGATTTATTCCAAAAAGTTTTCTAATTTATAAAAATGATAAATTAGATTTATGTGAAACTCTGGCTATAATCGAATAAAGATCAGAATTACCCAGTCCAATGGAGCAAGACGACATGGCAGGCAAAACTTTATATGACAAATTGTGGGATGACCACGTTGTTTCACAGCGTGATGATGGCTCATGTTTACTATACATTGACCGTCATTTATTGCATGAAGTGACAAGTCCACAAGCATTTGAAGGTTTGCAACTTGCGGATCGTCAACCATGGCGTTTAAGTGCAAACGTTGCTACACCGGACCACAACGTTCCAACATCTAAAAAGGAACGTGACCAAGGCATCGCCGGTATTGAAGATGATACATCTCGTATTCAAGTTCAAACCTTAGATGACAACTGTAAAGCCTTTAATATTGTTGAATTTAGTATTAATGATATCCGTCAAGGTATTGTGCATGTGGTTGGACCTGAACAGGGCTTAACTTTGCCGGGCATGACAGTCGTATGTGGTGATTCACATACAGCGACTCACGGTGCATTCGGTTGCTTGGCGCATGGTATTGGAACATCTGAAGTTGAACATGTGTTAGCAACACAATGTTTGATCCAGAAAAAATCTAAAAATATGTTAGTGCGTGTAGATGGCGTATTGGGCAAGGGTGTAACACCAAAAGATGTGGTGTTGGCGATTATCGGTAAAATTGGTACCGCTGGCGGTACGGGCTATGCAATTGAATTCGGTGGCCAAGTTTTCCGTGATATGTCGATTGAAGGACGTATGACGGTATGTAACATGGCGATTGAAGCGGGTGCTCGTGTTGGTATGGTTGCTGTTGATGACAAAACCATTGAATATGTGAAAGGCCGTAGCTACGCACCAAAAGGCGAGCAATGGGAACAAGCAGTTGCTTACTGGGACACTTTGCATTCAGATGAAGATGCGGTATTTGATGCAGTCGTTGAGTTAAATGGCGCAGAGATCGAGCCACAAGTATCTTGGGGAACTTCACCAGAAATGGTTATTCCAGTTACTGAAGCTGTACCAACTTTAGAACAAGCGAAAGATGATGTTCAGCGTAATGACTGGACGCGTGCTTATCAATATATGGGTTTAAATGCAGGTCAGGCATTAGCTGATATTCAACTTGACCGTGTATTTATTGGTTCTTGCACTAACTCTCGTATTGAAGATATTCGTGCTGCGGCTGAGGTGGTTAAAGGCCGTAAAGTAGCCTCTAGCATTAAGCAAGCCATGATTGTTCCGGGTTCAGGTTTAGTTAAACAACAGGCGGAAAAAGAAGGCTTAGATAAAATCTTCTTGGAAGCTGGTTTTGAATGGCGTGAACCGGGTTGTTCAATGTGTTTAGCAATGAATGCCGATAAGTTACAACCGGGTGAACACTGTGCATCAACCTCTAATCGTAACTTTGAAGGCCGTCAAGGCAATGGTGGTCGTACTCACTTGGTGAGCCCTGCAATGGCGGCAGCGGCTGCAATCGCAGGTCACTTCGTTGATGTTCGTTCATTTTAATTCGGTCTGGAGCAAACCATGAAAGCTTATACAGTTGAACAAGGTATCGTTGCACCATTAGATCGTGCCAATGTTGATACAGATTTAATTATTCCAAAACAGTTTTTAAAGTCGATTAAACGTACAGGTTTTGGCGACAACTTATTTGATGAACTTCGTTATTTAGACGAAGGTTATCCTGGACAAGACAATTCAGTACGTCCAAAAAATCCGGATTTCGTTTTAAATCAGCCTCGCTATCAAGGTGCAACCGTTTTAATTACTCGTACTAATTTTGGTTGTGGTTCAAGCCGTGAGCATGCGCCTTGGGCATTAAATGAATATGGATTCCGTACTGTTATTGCACCAAGCTTTGCTGATATTTTCTTTAATAACTGTTTCAAAAATGGCATGTTACCTGTCATTTTGCCTGAAGAAACAGTTGAGCAGTTATTTAAAGAATGCGCTGCCAATGAAGGATATCAATTAATAATTGATTTAGCAGCTCAAGAAGTTCGTACGCCAACAGGTGAAGCTTTTAAATTTGAAGTTGATCCATTTCGTAAGCACTGCTTGTTAAATGGTTTGGATGATATTGGTTTAACGCTTCAAAATGCGGATGCAATTCGCGCGTATGAAGAAAAAACTAAACAAGTTCGTCCTTGGGTATTCCAAGATTTAAATTAACCTTTTGGTACATTTTAAACATAGCCATGGCGTAGCGTTCAAACTCTTGCTAACATGCTAAAGCATAAAAACACCTTAGAATTATGCACTAGATGAGGATTGGGCTTGAACAATGAAGAGGAACGTTACTCATAGCTTTTTGTTGAGCCTGTGCGCAATAACACTCAGTGCTTGTCAAAGCACTTACAATGTAGTGGATACTGTCCGTATTAAGCAGGCTGAACAAGAAAATTTGGGGCAGAATGCAGCAATATATTGTTCGGGCGCGAAGAGTTGTGAATTTGAACGACTAAATGATATTACTGTAGTAGATGCGCAAACACGAAGAATTAGTAATCAAGCAATTCATCAAGGAATTGTGAGATTACAAGGTTCAGTGCTTAGCCAAACTAACAGCTTATATTTATCTGTGCCTGCTAAACAATATGAAGTGGTGATCCGTTTCTATCCGATTTCTCCAGATCGGGCTGAGACAATTCATGTTATTCACCAATTTAATGCCAACCATCGCTATACATTTAAAATGTACCGAGACAAAACTAACCGTTCGGGTAGTTTGCTGAATGTTTCTGTACCAGATCCATTATGTGTTGACTTAGAACAAGATGGGCATGTAGTTCGCCGTTTTTGTCGACCATTTGATGTTACAACAGGGCTAGGTGAATTCCTCGAACAGAAAAAACTAACACCACGGTAGTTGTAACGCTGCTTGTTTTTGGAAAATGGAAAAAGTTCATGTCTAAACAGATTTTAATTTTAGCTGGTGATGGTATTGGTCCTGAAATTGTTGGGGCAGCAGAAAAAGTATTAAATACAGTAAATGAAAAATTTAATTTATCGTTAACTTGGGAGCATGGCTTATTAGGCGGCGCTGCAATTGATGCGCATGGTGAACCGTACCCAGCAGTAACAAGTGAACAAGCAAAAAAAGCTGATGCAATTTTATTAGGTGCGGTAGGCGGACCAAAATGGGACACCATTGAGCGCTCTATTCGTCCTGAACGTGGTCTGTTAAAAATTCGTAGTGAACTTAACTTGTTTGCTAACTTACGCCCAGCCATTCTTTATCCACAATTAGCAGATGCTTCTAGCTTAAAACCTGAAATTGTTGCGGGCTTAGATATTTTAATTGTTCGTGAATTGACTGGTGGGATCTATTTCGGTCAGCCACGTGGTATCCGTGAACTCGAAAACGGTGAAAAGCAAGGCTATAACACCGATGTTTACTCTGAAAGCGAAATTAAGCGTATTGCAAAAGTAGCTTTTGAACTTGCAGGTCTACGTGGTGGAAAGGTTTGTTCTGTAGATAAAGCTAACGTTTTAGAAGTAACAGAGCTTTGGAAGCAAACGGTCACAGATTTACAGCAAGCAAATTATTCAAACATTCAGCTTTCACATATGTATGTTGATAATGCTGCAATGCAACTTGTGCGTGCGCCTAAACAGTTTGACGTGATCGTAACGGGTAACTTATTTGGCGATATCTTATCTGATGAAGCAGCAATGCTTACAGGTTCAATCGGTATGTTGCCATCTGCATCATTAGATGAAAATGGCAAAGGTATGTATGAGCCTTGCCATGGTTCTGCACCTGATATCGCGGGTCAAAATTTGGCGAACCCATTAGCAACTATTCTTTCTGTTGCAATGATGCTTCGTTATACCTTCCGTGAAGAAGCTGCTGCAAAAGCAATTGAAGATGCGGTAGGTCAAGTACTTGATCAAGGCTTGCGTACAGCAGATATTATGTCTGAAGGTATGACAAAAGTAGGTACAGCTGAGATGGGTGAGGCAGTTGTCGCTGCTCTTGCTTAAAAGCTTGTTATAAAAAACGCAGCTCAACGCTGCGTTTTTTTTGTGCCTATGTTTTAGCAGGCTTTACCTTCATATTGAATTGACTCGGCAATATCATTTTTAAGCTGAAAAATAACTTTGCAGTTGAAATTCAAATCATAAGAATTGCCACTCAAATTACCTGATTGTATGGGAACAGAACCACCTCTCATATCGACATTACTCACCATCGGGATTGGGATGCTTAACGGACGCAAAATCGTATAGATGAGCTGGTTGGATGTTTTTTGTGGAGTGTTGGCGACTTGAAAACCAAGACTACGTAAATTGATATCTTGTTGAATGCTAGCCGATGATTTGCCTAGAAAGCCCTTTAAATATTCCTGTAAATCTACAGATTGGTATAGGTGGCTAGCACAACCGTTAAGATAAATCATTATGAAAGACAATAAGCCAATTTGGCATCGGGTATATATGTTCATTTTTCTCACTATATAAAATTATATTTATTATTAAAGAACAATAGGTTGTATTTGCAAGCTTGTAAAGTAAAAAAGGAGGATTATGATAAATGGAAGGTAAATTTGTCTTTCAATTTATCAATTACATTCGAATCACTTTAATAATAATTTCGTAGAAAACTTAAGGAAGAAAAGTATGGGAAAAATAGTTTTTGCTTTTTTATGCAGCTTTGGAATGACTGCGGTCTATGCAGATAACTGTGATAGTGCCCGCAATACTTACGATGATATTTACTGTACAAATAAAATTTATGCGAGTGCTGATGCTGATCTGAATAAGAATTATCAAGCACTGCGAGTAAAGTTAAACACCACGCAGAAAAATATTCTTAAGAAGTCTCAGCTCGCGTGGATACGTCAACGTGACGCCGAGTGTACAGATTCAAATAGAAATAGTGTAGACGTGCAATGTCGTTTACAGACAACGCAAGAAAGAAACCATTGGCTACAAGAAAGATTGCGTGAATGCCAAACGGTGGGATGTAAAACCAGTCGCTTAAATGAATAAATGACGCAATAAAAAAGCCACATCATGAAGTGGCTTTTTTGCATTCACTAATTAGCGAGCACGGTACGTAATACGACCTTTAGTTAAGTCATATGGAGTCATTTCGACTTTTACACTGTCGCCAGTAAGAATACGAATATAGTGTTTACGCATTTTACCAGAAATGTGTGCAATAACTTCGTGACCGTTTTCAAGACGTACACGGAACATCGTATTAGGAAGCGTTTCGGTGACAACGCCTTCGAACTCAATGAGTTCCTCTTTATTGGCCATAGCCTACCTGATGATCAAATTGGAAAGGCGCAAATTATAGTCAATTTTTTTAAAAAAAACAAGATAGACACACTTCTGCTAAAGCATCTGGTTAAAGTATGACTAATCAAAAAAGATGTAATTTTTTTCACAAAAGAAGTGTAATTCTGTTGTCAGTTTGGTCAATCAACGCTAATCTAAAATCATAGTTATTAGGGACTGTTAATTGCATAAAGGTCAACAGCCCTAAATATCAATGAAGTATCTACATGGAAGGGCACTGCGTGGGTCAGCTAACAGATGCATCAGTTGTATTACGCTTTGGCTACCAAGCGATTCGTCGTGCGGGTTTGCCAACAGAAGAAATATTAACCAAAGCGGGAGTTGCTTTAAATCAGGTCGATACCAATGCACGTACACCGTTAAGTGCACAGTACGCCTTTTGGACTGCCGCTCAGGAAGTCAGTAAAGATCCAGACATCGGTCTGCATTTAGGTGAGCATTTGCCTTTGTATCGAGGGCAAGTGATTGAACATCTATTTATTAGTAGTGAAACCTTTGGTGAAGGTTTAAAACGAGCCTTAGCTTATCAACGACTCATTAGTGATGCTTTTGATGCAAAACTGGTAGTTGAAGAAGGACGTTGTTATTTAACCAATGGCGAACAGATTGGCGCTGACAATCTAGTCAACCGTCATTTTTCCGAATGTGCAATTTCAGGCATACTTAGATTCTTTAAGTTCATTACCGAAGGGCAATTTCATCCTATCTTCATCGATTTTAATTTTAGTGAAGGTGCTTCTGAGGATGAATATTTCCGTGTATTCGGCTGCCCAGTTAGCTTAGGTCAGAAAGAGACACGTTTATATTTTGACCCTGCTATTTTAGATTTCCAGCTTTGGCAAGCAGAGCCTGAGTTATTGCAATTGCATGAGCAGCTCGCAATTGAAAAATTGCAGGAACTGGCCCGTTATGATTTGGTGGGTGAAGTTCGTCGTGCGATTGGTTCAACACTGGAAAGCGGAGAAACCACCTTGGAAACGGTGGCTGCTCAGTTGAATATTACCCCTCGTCGCTTACGTACTCAGCTCAGTGAGGCAAATACCAGTTTTCAACAAATACTTTCTGACTATCGTTGCCGTTTGGCTAAAAAGCTTTTGGCAAATACCAACGAGAGTGTTGAGCGTATTGTATATTTAACCGGTTTCTCTGAACCAAGTACGTTCTATCGTGCATTTAAGCGTTGGACGAATGAAACACCGGTTGAATACCGTAAGCGTAAACAACACCGTTAGATAAGTATATGTTGAATTGGCTAAGCTTACTCAGGTAAGTTTAGCCAATGTGGCCCAAGTGGTGGCTGCGGTAAATCAAACTGCTCAGGATAATTACATTGAATAAAATAAAGGCCATCGGGTGGGGCCGTTACCCCAGCTGCCTTACGATCCTGTGCCGCAAACATTGCATCGATATGATCAATCTCATACATACCTTGACCAATTTCGAGTAAGCAACCGACAATATTACGCACCATATGGTGTAAAAAACCATCTGCTTGAATATCTAAAACTAAATAGCGTCCATGTTCAAATAAACGGCAATGTTTTACATGTCGAACAGGCTGGTTTGATTGACATGCTGCTGCACGGAAAGTTTCAAAGTTATGCGTTCCTTCAAATTTACTGGCAGCTTCAATCATCTTTTGCACATCTAGTTTTTGGTAAATGTGCGTAACTTGCTTGTGTAACAGTGCTGGGCGATGCGGTGCGTTATAGATGATATAGCGGTAACGTCGTGCAGTCGCTTTAAAGCGTGCATGAAAATTTTCATCCATCAGTTTAATCCACTGAATGGAAATATCTTTAGGCAGTTGGCTATTTGCCCCTCTTAACCACCCCGTTTCTGGACGAATAGCGTTCGTGTCGAAGTGCGCCACCATATTTGTTGCATGTACTCCCGCATCAGTACGACCCGCACCGTGAAGTGCAATGGGCTCATCTGCAATTTTACTCAGTACACGCTCGATCGTTTCCTGAACGCTGGCAACGCCTGGCTGTTGTGTTTGCCAACCTCGGTACTGAACTCCGCTAAATTCAATACCGACTGCATAACGTTGCATAGCTTCACCTCTATTTAATGCTAATTTTCATTCCAATGGCTGAGCCATTGTTCCGGGGTTGGGTATTTTAAATAGATTTGAAGTGCTTTTGCATAGAGATCTGCATGACTATTAGCATCGCTAATGACAATTTTTGCAGTTTTGGCCCAGGCACTAATCGCATAACGTTGGTCAATACCACCGAATGTCACCTGAGTGGTAAGAATCGGAACACAGCCACGTGCGTAAAGCTCATCTAATGTTGCGAGTAATTCTTGGTTTACTGCAATATTGCCAGTACCAAAGCCTTGTAACACTAAAAAGTGTGGTGGGGCTGAAAGTAAGTGACGTAATTGCTGTACTAAGTGTTGTGTTGCAATGGGTTGCATCATCCAGTTTAAAATCTGGAAGGAAGCTGCTCGTTCAATTTGGGCATCTTGTACGATCAATTCATTTTGCTGAGGCGTAAACTCAGCTTTACTACTTAATCCTGAAAAAGCATCAAGTTCAGTCGTATGCGTTTTTAATGCAGTCTGCGCGTGGAATACTTGATGGTGGAATGCGAGATAAGCACCTACAGGTAAAGCAATCACTTGTTCTAATGCAAGGTATAAGTTCTCAATTGCATCAGTAAATTCACGGGTGTTATCGCCTTGAATATTGAGTAACGGGTATTGGCTACCAGTAATTACAATATGACAGCTTTGGCCTAAAAAGCGGGCTAGGGTCGCGGCCGCATAACTGAGCGTGTCTGTACCATGAACAACAACGAAATGCTGATAACCTTCAAGTTGTAGTTGTTGTATACGTTGAATCAGGCGCAACCAGTCAGGCGCCGTACATGCACTGCTATCGACAATATTGGGCGCAGCGAAGCAGTCAACTGTTAAGTGTGGGGGAATCACTTTTTCAAGTTGAGGCAAGAATTGCTCATAAGGCATAGGAGCTAGAGGTTCACCAATGCAACCAAAAGTACCACCCATATAAAATAAAGCTATTTTTTTCATATTTTTGCAGGCATAAAAAAGCAGTCATCTCTGACTGCTTATGGTAAATCGAACAGTTCTAAGAAGCTATGCGATTAAGTAGGTTTTTCGCGCGTTGTTGTTGTTCTGTGTTTAATTTTTGCTCATTACTTGCTAATAACGCTTGAGCTGCTGGGTACGCTCCTAACTTGATGTATTGCTCAGCTAATTTTAGATCAAGTTCATTTTCATCTAGCTGTTTTAATTCTGGAAAAGCTTCTAGAAGCGGGTCTTGAGTTTGATCTGGAGTAGTCTCTTCACCTACTAAATCTATATGATTTTGAGTTTCAATCTCTGGTGCTGTAACTAACGCAGACTCATCTAACGAAAACTCAAGAGGTGCGATTGAAGTTGCTTCTAATGGAGCTTGTTCTACCAATTTAAGTTCATCTAATGATGAGATCTGTTCATTAGTTTTTACTTCTGGATTTTCATGGGTTAATTCAAGATTAAAATCCAAAACATTCGTATTGTTCTCTTGAGCTGCTGGTACTGCTACTGTCTGGTTTTTTTCCTCAGATTCATGCAAGGGCGCTAAATCAAGAGAAAATTCTAAGTCAGCCAAGTCATTTGTTTGTTGAGATGAAGATAACTTTGATTCTTGTGTCGGTTGGCTGCCACTTTCTGTAGTCGTAGTTTGTTCGAATGAAAAGTTAAACTCTAAAGGTTCAACTTCAACAGCGGGTTCTTGCTTTACAGGGGTATAGTCTTGCTGCAAGTCATCAAAAGAAGTTTCAGATGAACTTGCTGTTAATTGGTCAAACTGAGCTGTTGTCTCAGCTTTATTTTTTGGCTCCTGGTATGTTTGAGCTTGAGGAAAATCGATGGCATCGGGTTGTCTTGAAGACTCATATTCTTTTTGTCTGGCTTCTGCTTGAATGGCTATTTCATTGAGTGACAAGCTGCGAATATGGCCAATCAGTTGAGTTATTGCAAACTCATCCTTTTGTGCAATATGAATTTCAAGTAGCAATAAATAAAGTTCATGTTGCGTATTATCTTTTTTTAGCGCCTGATTGACTTGAGCTTCAGCTGCTGAGAATTGTCTTTCTTGAATAAGTAACTGAATCTTTTGACGAACAGCGTCTGGAACAGGAGTGCTTTGTGGAGTAGAGGGAATAGATTCTTCAACCACATTGACTTTATTTTTTTCACGCGAGTTTTTACTTGATTTAGCGTTCGCTTTTTTATTGATTTTTCTATTTATTGTTTTAGGGGAATTCGCCTCTTGCTTCTGACTATTTTCGCGTTTTTTTAAAATGACAGCGACCACGAGCAATATGATGAATGGAATCACATATAACATTATTTTCCCCTTAAAAAATAAATACTTGCAATATAAAGCGAGCTGACTCTGGTTTTAACTTAATGCTTTTGCTTATGAGTCTGTTGCTGTGCTTGTAACTGCTGTTGTAACTCTGCCAAACGTGCATTCAGAAGTTGAATACGTTGGTCTTTTAAACGTAAAGTTTGATTTAATTTAGTTACACTCCTTTGTAATGTAACGGTTTTTTCTCGTGTTGTCATAACTTTTACTGCTAACTCAGTATTGTTTTGACTTTGTTGTGTGCTCTTTTTAGCACTTCCATGCGTAGAATTTTGACTGTTTTCCGCCACAATACTCATTTCGGCTTGTTGCAAACGGTATTTTGCTTTGCCAGAAGTTGATTTTGCAGTATGTGCTATGTCTGTTTTTGGCTTGTTTTGCTGAGGTTTAATAGTAGGAGAGTGGGCTAGGTTAAGCGCAATTCCTTGACGTAAACGATTTACATCACCCTGAATAAAAGCATGGCGGTTTTGAGTTTGAATATCATGCATGACTTTCGCAACAGGTTGTTTAGTTTTTGCTGCGATACGATTAGCAATGCTCCATAAAGACTCGTTGCGCTGTACTACATATTTACCTGATGTTGCTGGTCCTTTGTAGGAGCTTAAGGATTGTTTCTTCGCAGGATCTTGGTTGAGCATTTTCTGAGGTACAGATTTCTTTTGCGCTGTTAGTTTGTTGACCGGAGTTTTTGGTGAATTATTTGTAGCTGTCTTAGTGCTGGTTGGTTTAATTTCTGTCTGATCTAGAGTAGTAGCTGTTGTAACTTGTTGAGCAAGTTGAGTAGAAGAATTTGCACTAAGTGTATTGGATGAATTTGTATTTACAGCTGGAGCAGTTCCAGAGTTAATATTAAGGCTATGTTCACTATTCGAATCTGTTGGAGTTGAGGCCAAAGTTGGTGATGCATATCGAGTACTTTCTGGCAAATTTAGAGCAATGTCTTTTTCATTGACAATAAACTGAGGTGACAAAGTACTTTCGTTATTTTCAGTCTTTTTTATAGAAGAAGGCTTAATTACGGTTTTGATATGCTGCAAACGGGTGGCAGAACCTTCATTAATTTTGACTACAATATTTAATTCAGGATCAATCACAGGACGAGATGAGGTAATCACAATAACCCCAGAACCTTGGCCATTTTGGCGTGTGTAAAAATTAAGATTACCCGGTGGCTGATGAGTTACACCCAAAGCACTTAAATCCTCAGGAGTTGCCAAACTGACTTGTAGAGTAGCGTTGGGGTCAGCTTGTTGAAAATTCATTTCTGCATATAACAAATCGCCAGGTGCGGACTGAATTTGTATAGGGTCTAATGTAATCGCATAAATAGAAGGCGAAGACATAATGGTGAAAATGGCAATTTTTAATTTGTTATAAACAGTCATCTCAATCCATGACCTAATAAGTCGTAAAGTCATTCAAAATTATACAATAATGAAATGTAAATAAATTGTAAAATTTTCACAAACCAGTTACGAAAAAGCCGATCTAATGTGATCGGCTTTTTATTTTGACTGAATAATTCAGATCAAATTATGAGTTTTTGTATTCAACTAAGATGCGTAACATACGACGTAAAGGCTCAGCAGCACCCCAGAGTAACTGGTCACCCACTGTAAATGCACCTAGATATTCTTTACCCATGTTGAGTTTACGTAGACGACCTACAGGCACAGTTAAAGTACCAGTTACAGCAACAGGTGTAAGATCAGTCATAGATGCTTCACGAGTGTTTGGTACAACTTTCGCCCATTGGTTTGAAGTACGAATCATGTCTTCAATTTCATCAAGCGGTACATCTTTTTTCAACTTGATTGTAAGTGCTTGAGAGTGGCAACGCATTGCACCAATACGGACACAGTGACCGTCAATAGGAACAATTTGTGAGTTACCCAAGATCTTGTTGGTTTCAACTTGACCTTTCCACTCTTCTTTTGATTGACCGTTTTCAAGTTGCTTATCAATGTAAGGAATTAATGAACCCGCTAATGGCACACCAAAGTTAGCAGAAGGGAAACCTTCACCACGTTGTAATTCAGCAACTTGACGATCAATATCCAAAATTGCAGATTTAGGATCATCTAACAATGTTTTGGTATTGTTATATAAATAGCCCATACCAGTAATTAGCTCACGCATGTTTTGTGCGCCAGCGCCTGATGCTGCTTGATAAGTCATAGCAGTCATCCACTCCACCAAATTATTTTGGAAAAGTGAACCTACACCCATCAACATAAGCGATACTGTACAGTTACCGCCTACGAAAGTTTTGGTGCCGTTAACCAAGCCGTCTTTGATAACGTTAAGGTTTACTGGGTCAAGAACGATGATTGCATCATCTGACATACGTAAAGTAGAGGCTGCATCAATCCAGTAGCCATCCCAACCAGTTGCTTTTAACTGTGGAAAAACTTCAGACGTATAGTCACCACCTTGACAGGTAATAATGACATCCATTTGCTTCAGACTATTAATGTCTGTAGCTTCCATAAGTGCTGGGGCAGTCTTACCACCAAATGAAGGAGCTTCACCACCTGCATTACTGGTAGAGAAATAGAATGGCTCAATATGAGCAAAATCATTCTCTTCAACCATACGTTGCATAAGGACGGAACCGACCATCCCGCGCCAACCGACCAGACCTACTTTCATGTCATTTTGCCTCGGTGCGTTAAAATTGTTAGGGGGAGTTGAGTGTATCAAAAGTGTCCACAACTGCAAGCGTTACAGAAACAAAACACCATGTTTATTGAGTAGAATATCTTGTTTATGTTACATACAAAATTGATAAAGATGACAAAAACTTTAAAAAACAAATCATCTTAAAAGAGAAAATTCAATGATTTATATCGAAGTTCTAGCTGGTCTGGTGATTTGGTTAAGTTTCTGGTCACTTATTCCTCGTGATGAGTGGTGGTTTCGTGGTGCCGATTTTCCTCGTTTGCAGATTCTATTTGTTGGTTTGTTAGCCTTTATTGGAATGCTGTTTTGGCCTGCCGAATGGAACCTCTGGCGTGAAATAGTCCTAGCTGTGCTCATTGCCGCCCTTGCTTACCAGCTTAAAATGGTTTTGCCCTATACCTTGTTTTGGAAAAAACAGGTTAAACAGGTGAGGCCGTCTCAATTAGATCCACAAAAGCAGATTTCATTAATCGTATCGAATGTACTCACACCGAATGATAAATATCATTTATTGCTTGAGCATATCCAGATATTAAAACCTGATTTATTACTTACACTAGAAAGTGATAAGACATGGGAGAATGCTTTAAAAGAGATTGAAGGCGACTATCCTTATCGTGTTCCTGTGCCCTTAGATAACCTCTACGGCATGCATTTATATAGCCGTCTACCTTTATCAAATACTGAAGTTAAATTTATTCTCAGTGATGAAATTCCCTCTATTCATACTACTGTGACTTTACGATCCGGTATGCCGGTTCAACTCTATTGTTTACATCCGAAGCCACCTAGTCCGACTGAGGCGAAAGATTCAACTTTACGCGATGCAGAACTTTTAATTGTGGGTGATCAAATTAAAGATCTCGATGAAAGCTGTATTGTGATGGGGGATTTAAACGATGTAGCATGGTCGCGTACAACGCGTTTATTTCAGCGAATTAGTGGATTACTTGATCCGCGAGTTGGCCGACATTTCATTAATACTTTTCATGCAGACTATCCGTTGCTGCGTTGGTCTTTAGACCATATTTTCCATAGTACCGATTTTGGTTTGGTTAAAATGCAGCGTTTACCTCATATCGGCTCTGATCATTTCCCTGTCTATGTGGTTTTGCAGACTGGTCGAATATTTGAACATATTCAAGAAGAGTTAGAGCAAACTCAAAATGATGAAGAGGAGGCGCAAAGAGCCATCCAAGAAGGAATTGCCAAAGCAGAAGCAGAAGAGAAAATAGTGACTGATAAAATAGCACAGCCTTATAAATAAAAAGAATATAAAGATTGATGTAAGCAATATCGTACAAAGATTTGAGTCTAGGGCGAATAGGCAGAGAGTTATAAAAACCTTATTCTACATTCATCGGCACACGGAACCGGGAATGGATAGTCCCACGTAAGGATACACAAAGCTGATATGGAATAGCATCACGGATCAGATGTTGGAACGGAAACGATAAAAATAATTATTAACCTGAAAGCACAACCTCATTTACCCGAGTTTTGCAGGACGCAGAACTCGGGTTGATATTTTTATATACCTTATTTAATTCTGTGTAAATAAAACAAATATTTTTAAGCTCATCTTAATTTTTAAATCTATTTAACAATGGGTAAATACCTATGTGTTTTTATATAAAACTGAGCAATTTTTAATGAAAAAAGATACAAAATTTTTTTTTATTAAGTTTTTGTTTTTATAGATTATTGGTGAATAAATATAGGCTTTGATCTATTTAAAGATAAATTGGGGTTGTTTAATTAATAAATCTCAATAGAATGTGCCGATCGTTGACATGTTGGATCGTCAACAGGCATTGTTGTTTTCTCGTCGGATCGGCGAGTTGTGATTTGTTTGTGCATTTAAATTTCTGTTTGGAAATTACTGTACATATTGAGGTTTCACTCTTAGTTAGTGGTCTTCTCCCTCTCATATTTGATACTTTGCGGTGCATAAGGATTGTCTTATGAAGAATTTTAAATTTAGCCTTGCATGGCAAATTTTAATTGCTTTAATCCTAGGGATAGTTGTCGGGGCTGTTTTACATAACCAGCCTGAAATCAAAGACAGTATTGTGAATAATGTTCTTACACCACTTGGTAAGATCTTTATTAGCCTGATTAAAATGATTGTTATTCCAATCGTTTTCTCTACCTTGATTTTAGGTATTGCAGGTGTTGGCAGTACGAAAAGTTTAGGGCGACTTGGTTTTAAAACCATTCTCTATTTTGAAATTATTACGACTATTGCTATTTTGGTTGGCTTGGTTGCAGCAAATATCTTCCATCCGGGCTCAGGCATTGATATGTCTCAGTTGGTACAGTCGGATATTTCTCAGTACAAGCATACAACTGAAGAAGTTCAGTCTCAGTCACATGGTTTAATTCAAACAATATTATCGCTTATCCCAACGAACATTATTAGTTCAATGGCGCATGGCGAAATGTTACCTGTGATTTTCTTTGCTGTGCTATTTGGTATTGGTTTATCTTCTTTACCAGCAACCACTAAAGACCCATTATTGAACGTGTTTCATGCAGTTTCAGAAACGATGTTCCGCGTAACGCACATCATTATGAAATATGCACCAGTGGGTGTGTTTGGTTTAATCGCTGTAACTGTTGCAAACTTCGGTTTTGCTTCACTTATCCCTTTAGGCAAATTAGTCGTGTTGGTATACGGTGCGATTTTATTCTTTGCTTTAGTGGTACTTGGTTTAACTGCAAAATTTTTCGGTATCAATATCTTTATCTTGTTTAAGATTTTGAAAGATGAATTGATTTTGGCTTATTCAACTGCGAGTTCGGAAACAGTTTTACCGCGTATTATGCAAAAGATGGAAGCTTACGGTGCCCCAAAAGCGATTTCCAGTTTTGTTATTCCAACAGGTTATTCATTTAACCTTGATGGTTCTACGCTGTACCAAAGTATCGCAGCAATCTTTATTGCACAGCTTTACGGTATTGAAATGTCAATCAGCCAACAAGTTATTTTGGTTGTAACATTAATGATTACTTCTAAGGGTATTGCTGGTGTTCCTGGCGTATCATTTGTTGTTTTATTAGCGACATTAGGTAGCGTTGGTATTCCTGTTGAAGGCTTAGCATTTATTGCTGGTGTTGACCGTATTATGGATATGGCTCGTACTGCATTGAACGTTGTCGGTAATGCACTTGCTGTACTTGTAATCAGTAAATGGGAAAAGCAATACGACTCTGAAAAGGCTGCTGCTTATGAAGCATCTCTTAAATAAGAGAGAAGTTTTTTAGTCTAAAAAAACCCGCGAAGATCGCGGGTTTTTTATTGGGTTATTTCAAAACGCGTTGGTAGAGTTCTAGTGTTTGATCACACATATCTTTTAAGCTAAACATCGTGACAGGAGCAACGATTTGAGGTTGTTCAATATGATTTTTTACAGTCTCTATTAAGGCTTTTTCATTTTCTACTTCAACAAGACCTTGCGGATAGACATTCGATAAAATCTCGGCAACACCGCCCCGGTTCCAGCCAACCACTGGCGTACCCACTGAAAGCGCTTCTAAGGCTGTTCTACCGAATGTTTCTGCCTGATTGGATAGAGATAGCACAATATCGCTAAAAGCCAGCCATTCGCGAATATCAGAGCGATGGCCTACAAAGGTGATTTTATCTGTAAGACCTTTGGCTTGGATAGTGCTTTGTAGTTCGTTTAAGTAGGCTTGCTTTTTGGCATCAGCCCCACCGACAACAACTGCATGTAGCTGAGGATATTGCGTCTGAAGTTGTTGCATCAGTTCAATTAAACTTTCATGCCCTTTTAAACGCGTAATACGACCAGGTAAGCAAAGTAAAAACTTATTTTCAAGCTCAGGAAAGTCATTAAAAACTTGATTAAACCATTGTGCTGAAGGCTGGTAATTATGCGGAAAAGCAGCTGGGTCAATCCCTCGATAAATCCGCACAATATCTTGCGGTGGACAGTTTTTATAATGGTCAGTGATGTACTTAACCACACTGTCAGAAACAGCAATGATTTTTTCAGCTTGAGTCATAATCGCACTATAACGATTAACTGAATAAAAGCCATGCACTGTGCTAATGAGGTGCGGGCGTTTGTTTGTAGGTATTTTTCTCAAAGCGAAGTGAGTAAGCCAAGCTGGTATACGAGAGCGCACATGAACAATATCGGGTTGATGCTGTTCAATCAACTGACGTAAAGGACGGATTTGCCACAAGCTCGACAATGATTTTTTATGGATAGGCAGCGTTAAATGAGTAGAACCTTCAGCTTCAAGTTGAGATACTAATCGTCCGCCATTTGAAACAACCAAAGATTGATGGCCCTGTGCAACCAGTGCACGTGCAATTTCTAGTGTGCCGCGTTCTACGCCACCGCTATTAAGTTCTGGGAGAAGTTGCATCACTTTCATTGTTTTTTGCCTTATACGTTCATAAAAGATGGATCATCTACAGATACATCATCTCAAACTAAATCATTATCCAGAGTTTACTATCGTGATAGCGACATGGATGTCGCCGTTTCGCTGTGTTACAAGGATGTAACATCAGCGGAACAAAGGATTTTTGCTTACTTTTTATCCCTAAAAAGTAAGGTCTGCCTATTGGATAGTATTTGAATATCACTTTAAATCGAGGCTGTGCCTATTACTAATCTAAAATTATTACAGCCTTATCTTAATAAATCTCTTCATATCCCTCTGGACGTGTTTTAAAGCGACGATGGAACCACATATATTGAGTTGGTGCGATACGAAGCTGATTTTCAATAATCTTATTAACACGTGTTGCATCATCAACTTCATCTTCACTTGGCATATTGTCGACCGCCGGTTCAATCAAGATATGATATTTAGGGTCTTGTACATCACCGTGACGATAAAAATATAAAGGAACTGCGACTGCCTTCGAGATTTTTAATAAACGGCGATGTGCAGTTACTGTGGCCGCTGGCACACCAAAGAAGGGTGCCATAACCCCTTGTTTAAGTCCGAAGTCTTGATCAGGGCTATACCAAATTGCATCACCATCTTTAAGATGACGAATTAAACCACGCATATCATCATGATCGATTTGCGCTTTATAAATGGTGCCACGGCAACGATATATCAGCATATCGAGCAATGGGTTGTTTTGAGGTCGGTAGACGACATCTGGCTCGAAATATTGAGCGCACACATAACCCCCTGCATCAAGAAGCGTACTATGAGTACCCAATAATAAAACGCCTTTGCCCTGAGCTTGAGCATTGGTAATGTGTTCTAAGCCTTCAATAGTGACACGGTTTTTAAACCAGTAAGGCTTATACCATGCGTTTAATGTCTCAAAAATACCAAGCATCATATCTACAAAAACTTGCTTAGCTTGTTGCTGTACTTTTTCGGCTGACCATTCGGGAAAGCAGACTTCTAAATTACGAATAGTCGTTTTTCGGCGAGATTTTAAATATTTCCAAGCAAGATTTGCTAAGCCATGAGCCAGACGCCATTGAATTGCCCACGGCAAAATAGCCAAAAGCATTAAAAAAACGATGGCAATCCAAATACCCCAATATTTAGGCAATAAAAAGGACCATTGAAACTCACCGGGCGTATAAGTCTGCTTTTGGCTCATAGCGATATAAAGAATTCGAAATTAAAACTGGCAAAAGTGTATCACGAACTGAATTTATCGTCGTAATACACTGTTGAATTGAGCTGTTAAGATAAGGAAATAAAACGCGGTTATCGACGATTTTCTAAAAGAATACGAACAGCAAGTCCAGCTAGCACCGTTCCCATAAGCCAGCGTTGTATATTTGCCCAAAGAGGCTTTTGTTGAAGAAAAAGGGCAATGCTACCCGCAGAAAGCACAATCAGCGCATTTACCGAAACGCTGACAAAAATTTGTATAGTACCGAGCTGAATGGATTGCCATAAAATACTGCCTTGCTGTGGATGAATAAACTGTGGCAATAACGATAAATACATAATCGCAATTTTAGGATTAAGTAGATTTGTAGCGAAACCCATTAAAAATAGTTTAGCTGGAGAGTCTACTGATAATTGCTTTACATCAAAAATTGGGGATGCATTGGGACGTAGTGCTTTCCATGCTAGCCAGAGTAAATAAATTGCCCCTGCAATACGGATGGTGTCATAAGCATAAGGAACTGCAACAATAAGTGCTGTAATCCCGAAAGAAGCGCAAAGCATATAAAATACAAAGCCAACGCCAACACCGGCGAGTGAAATAAATCCCGCCGTTTTTCCTTGGCAAATTGAACGAGAAATAAGGTAAATCATGTTTGGGCCAGGGGTAAGCACCATCGCCAAGCAGATTAATCCGAATGCTAAAATTTGAGAAAGATCTAGCATGAAAAATACTCGAATATTATTATATTGGTAGATATAACATAATTATTTTTATAAGTCTTATATTCAAACAGGGCGATATTTTGAACTATTAAGGCTGACTAAACTTAATCACTCATCATGTATTTTTCATAGATTTTTAGCTTTCAAATTTATAGATATTTTATAAAAAGCCCCCTTAATTTAAGGAGGCTTTTTTTATTTACTCTAGGCGAAAGCAAATAAATTAATTTCCTTTGCTCATTTGTTCAAGCTCATCCCAACGTTCTAATTTTTCAAGTAATACCTCTTCAATTTCTGCGAGACGTTGACTTGCTTTAGTTGCTTCATCGGCATTACTGACAAACCATGAACCATCTGCCAGCTTGTCAGAAAGCTCTGCTTGTTCAACTTCCAGTTTCTCGATTTCGGCAGGAAGTTGCTCAAGTTCACGTTGGTCTTTATAGCTCAGTTTGACCTTTTTAATATTACTTTGTGCAGCGGCTTTTTCAGCTTCGGCTTTTGCCTGAGCTTTTTTAACATCAGACTTTTGGTCTACGACTTTATCATCTGGACGTTGCTGCAAATAGTCTTGGTAGCCACCAATGTACTCTGCAATATTGCCTTTACCATCAAATACCCAAGTCGATGTTACGACGTTGTCCATAAATGCACGGTCATGGGAAATGAGTAACAGGGTACCTTTATATTCAGAAAGCATCTCTTCAAGAAGCTCAAGAGTCACCATATCCAAGTCATTGGTTGGTTCGTCCATCACAATCAGGTTCGATGGTTTAAGCAGTAATTTAGCAAGCAAGATACGGTTACGCTCACCACCAGAAAGGGCTTTTACAGGTGTACGTGCGCGTTCAGGTGAAAACAAGAAATCTTGTAAATAGCTGTAGATATGACGGCGGTTGCCATTTACATCAACGAAGTCAGAGCCTTCTGAAACGTTTGCCATTACTGTTTTTTCAAGATCTAAGGCATTACGTAATTGATCAAAATAAGCAACTTCTAACTGTGTACCTGTCTTAACAGAACCACCGTGCTCGATTTCACCTAAAATAGCTTTAATTAAGGTTGTTTTACCGACACCGTTATCACCGACTAGGCCAATACGGTCACCACGCATGACTAGTGTAGAGAAATCTTTAATCAGTGGTTTGTCGTCATAAGATACGCTTAAGTGCTCAATATCAAATACTAATTTACCAGAGCGATTTGCTTCTTGAGTCGCCATGCTCACTTTGCCTTGTTGTGAACGGCGAGCTTTCGATTCTTCACGTAAAGCTTTTAAGGCGCGCACACGACCTTCATTACGCGTACGACGAGCTTTAATCCCTTGGCGAATCCAAGCTTCTTCTTCAGCTAACTTTTTATCAAATAAAGCATTTTGTTTCTCTTCTGCTTCCATTTGCTGAGCTTTAAGCTCTAAGTAACGTGAATAGTTACCTTCATAGCCACGTAAGATGCCACGATCAAGTTCAACAATTCGAGTTGCAATACTGTCTACAAAAGAACGGTCATGCGAAATAAATAGTAGCGTTAAATTATTTTGATCGAGTAGGAATTTTTCTAGCCACTCAATACTTTCAACATCTAAATGGTTCGTTGGTTCGTCTAGAAGTAATACGTCTGGCTGCGTTAAAAGAGCACGAGCGAGTAAAACACGGCGTTTACGTCCACCTGAAAGATCTGCCAAATCTGCATTTGGATCGAGTCCCATTTTACTTAATAGAGCATTGACCTTGTTTTCGAGTGCCCAGCCGTCGAGTTGGTCGAGCTTATGCTGTAGGTTGCCCATACGGTCACAAGCTTCCATATCTCCCAGCATACAAGCATCAGTTGCTTCATGATAAGCTCTAAGTACTTCGGCAGCTTCGCCTGCGCCATCAGCCACAATGTCAGCAACCTTACCTGAATCCATTGGAACGTCTTGGGCTAACATTGAAACAGTTAAACCATTTTGAATAGAAACTTCACCAGAATCCGGTAATAGGCTTCCCTCGATCAGTTTAAGTAAAGTAGACTTACCTTCACCATTACGACCAATTAAACAGACTCGTTCGCCACGTTCTAGATTAAAGTTCGCGCCATCGAGCAGGGCAGGTCCGCCAAAAGCAAGTTGGACATCCCTTAGGGTAATATAGGCCATAATGTTTTCCAGAATCTCAAATGAGGATTTAAATGACTAAACCACCATATCATGATGATCAAGCGTCATTTTCCGCACCCATTGAAGATTTGCAAGTGCGAATTACATTTTTGGATGATTTAGTTGAACAATTAAATCAACAACTCGCTATTCAAACTCAAGAAATAGCTGATTTGAAAAAACAAATGCAATTTCTTTATCAACGTGTGGAATCGTCGGATTTATCAGAAGGCATTGCACCTTTTGATCCATTAACGAATAAACCTCCCCACTATTAATAAAAAGGCAAGTTCGATACTTGCCTTTTTATTTGGGAATATTTTCAATTTTGTTTAAAAACCTTGTAAGACGATCTTTCCTTTTGTTGTCCCACTTTCAATTTGCTGATGAACTCGTTTTAAATTTTCAGCATTAATTGGACTTATAACTTCAGTCACAGTTGTTTTGATTTTTCCTTCATCAACCAGCTTGCTGACTTCATTTAATAGTTCACTTTGTTTTGCCATATCTTCGGTCTGGAACATTGAACGTGTAAACATAAATTCCCAATGCACTGATACGGACTTGGTTTTAAACGGTTTGATATCTAACTGTTCAGGATCATCAATGAGTCCAAAACGGCCTTGCGGTGCAATCAACTCTACAATATCTGCTAAATGCTGATCTGTTTGAGTAGTTGAGAACACATATAAAGGTGCAGTTAAACCTAATTGCTTGATTTGGGCTGCTAAAGGTTGACGATGATCTAACACATAATCTGCTCCAAGTTGCTTAACCCAGTCTTGAGTTTCTGCTCGTGAAGCTGTTGCAATAATTGTTAGGTTAGTCAGCTGTTTAAGAAGTTGAATGGTGATTGAGCCAACACCACCAGCTCCACCAATCACTAATATTGTTGTGTTTTCTGGCGCGTTCTTTGGAACTTGCAGGCGATCGAATAACATCTCCCAAGCCGTGATTGCAGTTAAAGGGAGAGCTGCCGCCTCTGTTACTTCTAAAGTTTTTGGTTTATGGCCAACGATGCGTTCATCAACGAGTTGTAATTCGCTATTACTACCTTGACGATTAAGAGCACCTGCATACCAAACAATATCGCCAATCTTAAATTGTGAAACTCTATCTCCAATCGCTTCAACGATACCTACTGCGTCCCAGCCAAGCGTTTTCCACTGATTATTCTCAGGGCTTACATTCTGTCGAATTTTAGTATCTACCGGATTTACTGAGACAGCTTGTACACGAACAAGTAAATCATGTCCTTCAGCAATAGGAGCATCGAGTTCAATATCAACGAGTGCTTCTGGCGATGTAATGGGACCAGCTTTTTGATATGCCACAGCTTTCATAATTATCCTTCCTCTTGTTGAGAGTTTGATCATAACGTAAGCTTAAAATAAGTGACTACAGACAAATAACGCTCATAGTGTCAAAAAGGATACTGTAAAATGGCAAAGGCAAGACATTCAAGTTTTGATTGCTCTCCGGGTTGTTCAGTGGAGGCAGCGATTAGCTTGATTGATGGAAAATGGAAATGCGTCATTCTTTGGCATTTATTTAGTGAAGGCACCTTGAGGTTTAATGAAATTCGAAAGCGTGTTCCGAGTATTACCCAAAGAATGCTGACAAATCAGCTACGTGAATTGGAACAAGATGGAATTATTCATCGGGAAGTCTATCCTCAGGTACCACCTAAAGTAGAATACTGCCTGACTGATTTGGGACAAAGTCTTGAGAAAATTCTGTTTGCTTTAAAACAATGGGGGGATGCTCATATTGACCAGTTTGGAAAGCTGACACTTGTTGATGGCCATCCGAATCCTTAAAGATATTTGAGTCCACTCATTGCAATTTGCACTGTGAAATCTGACTATTT
This sequence comes from Acinetobacter sp. WU_MDCI_Abxd143, assembly GCF_025514195.1. Lineage (NCBI taxonomy): Bacteria > Pseudomonadati > Pseudomonadota > Gammaproteobacteria > Moraxellales > Moraxellaceae > Acinetobacter > Acinetobacter sp. WU_MDCI_Abxd143. The sequence goes on along the minus strand of NZ_JAHPTH010000004.1, from coordinate 146,339 downwards.
TAAAGCTTGCCCCTGTATCGGGCATTATTTTTATGATGAAACTTGCGTTTTCTGGTCAGCTTATGCAACTCTAATAAAAGAGATTAATAGGTTTTGCTATGGACAATATGGGAATTTGGGTTACCGTTATCATTGTTCTTTTCGTACTAGGCTCCATTTTTGGTTTAAGAGTGAGCCCACGTGAAAAGGCACTTGGTATTATGCGTGATAAAACTCGTAAAATGGGTTTACACCCACGTGTAATCGTTGCACCTGAATGGACACATGTCCCAATGGCGACTGAAAAGCGTGCCAGCATGGTTGCTTATTATAGTGTATTGATTCCCGATGCCCGTTTATCTTTAATGCGCGCTCGCGTTGTAGACGGCAAATTAAAAGTGGTTCAGGGTGATGAGAAATTTAATGATTCTCCCATTGCATTAAAAGGGATTTATGCTATTGATATGCAGGCAAACTGTGTAGGGCTTTATTGGGATGAGGAATCAGACCTGAGAGCAACACAATTAGATGAGATGAAGGCTTATCTGTTGAACTTGGCTAAAGCCTGATTTTTAAATTTATTGGTATAGGAATAACATTTTATATGGCGAATACCTCGCGCTCTGCATCTCAAAGCACAGCATCTACTGCACCTGCTGCACATAAACGTGCCTTAGTGATTGTGGAGTCGCCTGCCAAAGCGAAAACCATCAATAAATATCTGGGTTCGCAATACATTGTAAAGTCTTCTGTAGGTCACGTACGTGATTTGCCAACAGGTGGCAGCAAATCAACTGAGAAAAAGCCGGCTGCCCGGACGAAACTCACTGAAGCAGAAAAAGAACAAAAAGCCAGTCAGGCTTTAGTTAATCGTATGGGGGTTGATCCTGAACATGGTTGGGAAGCTCATTACGAAGTTCTGCCAGGTAAGGAAAATGTTGTTGCTGAACTCAAGAAACTTGCAAAAGATGCAGATGCAATCTATCTCGCAACGGACTTGGATAGAGAAGGGGAAGCCATTGCTTGGCACCTAAGAGAAGTTATTGGTGGTGACGACAGCCGTTATCACCGTGTGGTATTTAACGAAATTACTAAAAATGCCATTCAAGAAGCATTTAAACAACCTACGCGCCTAGATTTAAACCGAGTTAATGCTCAGCAAGCACGCCGTTTCTTAGACCGTGTTGTTGGCTTTATGGTTTCGCCATTACTTTGGGAAAAGATTGCCCGTGGTTTGTCAGCAGGTCGTGTACAGTCTGTAGCGGTGAAACTGGTTGTAGAGCGTGAAAGAGAAATTCGTGCTTTTATTCCAGAAGAATACTGGCAAGTTTTTGCAGACACGCAAGCCAAGAAAGATGACATTCGTCTTGAAGCAGTTAAGCAAGCTGGTAAAACCCTTAAACTGAAAAATAAAGCTGAAACCGATGCTCTATTAGAGGTTTTAAAAGGTGCTGAATATAAAGTTGCACAGCGTGAAGATAAACCGACTAAGGTGAATCCAAGTGCACCTTATATCACTTCAACATTGCAACAGGCTGCAAGTACACGTTTAGGTTTTTCTGTAAAGAAAACCATGATGCTGGCGCAGCGTTTATATGAAGCAGGTTTTATTACCTATATGCGTACTGACTCAACGTTCTTGAGTGATGATGCAGTAAGCATGGTACGTGCTCATATTGAAAGCCAATTTGGTGAGAAATATTTACCGGCAAAGCCAAACCGCTATGGTAACAAAGCGGGTGCTCAAGAAGCCCATGAAGCCATTCGTCCGTCAAATGTTGCGCTTACAGGCGATCAACTTGCGGGTGTAGAGCGTGATGCTCAGCGTTTATATGATTTGATCTGGCGTCAGTTTGTTGCATGTCAAATGACCCCAGCAGAATATTTATCTTCAACTTTAACGGTTGAAGCTGCAAATGTTGAATTAAAAGCAAAAGGCCGTACGCTTGTATTTGATGGTTTTACACGAGTGCGTGGTGCTAACAAGTCTGATGACGATATTATTTTGCCTGCAATTAAAGTAGGTGAAATCTTAAAATTAGAGAAGTTAGAACCAAGTCAGCACTTTACTAAACCACCTGCACGTTTTACTGAAGCTTCTTTGGTTAAAGAGCTTGAAAAACGTAGTATTGGTCGTCCTTCGACTTATGCAGCGATTATTTCTACGATTCAAGAACGTGGCTACGTTAAGTTAGAAAACCGTCGTCTTTTCGCCGAAAAAATGGGTGAAATTGTGACGGATCGACTTGATGAAAGTTTCAATAACTTGATGAACTATGCCTTTACAGCAGACCTTGAAGGGCAGCTCGATAAAGTTGCAACAGGCGAGCGTAACTGGAAAGAGTTACTTGATACTTTCTACGGTGACTTCAAGAAACGTCTTACCAATGCTCAGGGCGAGCATGGAATGCGCCGTAACCAACCGGTTGAAGTGCCCGCAGTACATTGTCCTGAATGTTCACGTCCAATGCAGATTCGTACAGGTACAACAGGCGTATTCTTAGGTTGTTCTGGGTATAACTTACCACCTAAAGAGCGTTGTAAAGGTACTTTGAACTTAACACCTGTTGAGTCCTTAGCTGCCCTGTCTGATGATGATGGTGCTGAAACTGCCGACTTGATGTCAAAACATCGTTGTGCAAAATGTGGCACAGCCATGGACAGCTATGTGATTGATGGCGGTCGTAAACTACATGTATGTGGTAACAACCCTGACTGTGACGGTTTTGAGCTTGAAGAAGGCGAGTTCAAGATTAAAGGCTACGATGGCCCAACCATTCCGTGTGATAAATGTGATGGTGAAATGCAGCTTAAGACTGGCCGTTTTGGTCCGTATTTCGCTTGTACAAGCTGTGACAATACTCGTAAGGTCTTGAAAAGCGGTCAGCCTGCGCCTCCACGTGTAGAACCGATCAAAATGGAACATTTACGCTCAACGAAACATGATGACTATTTTGTGTTACGTGATGGTGCTGCTGGTTTATTCTTGGCTGCAAGTAAATTCCCGAAAATTCGTGAAACACGTGCGCCAAAAGTTGCAGAATTACGTAGTGTTGCAGCCCAGCTTGATCCTAAATATCAATTTATTTTACAAGCGCCAGATGTAGATCCTGAAGGTAATCCGACAGTTGTGAAATTCAGTCGTAAGAATCAATCACAATATGTAGGTTCGGAAACTCCAGAAGGCAAACAAACTAAATGGAGCCTAATTTATCAAAATGGTAAATGGGTTGAGGGCTAATTAAGTCCACAATAAAAAATGCTAGCTCAGCTAGCATTTTTTATATCTAAAACAATAAAAGAAAATTTTAATTTTATGGGGAAAAAGAATGTGGAAAAACATTCGAGTTTTATGTTTGTTAATTATTTTATTGATTGTTGCTGTTCAGGCATGGCGAGATCAAAACCAAGATTGGAATCAATCTATTGTTGTTGTTTTACATCCTATTAATGCCGATGGTTTACAGACATCACAGAGCTATATTCATCAGTTGCGAAACTCTGATTTTGAGAAAATAAAAAAATATTTAGAGCAGTGGTCACAACATTATCGTGGTCAATCAGGGAACTTTATTATTCGTTTAGGGCAACCGTTACAGCAACGACCTCCTGAGGTTCCTCAGAATGCCAATATCTTTCATGTAATGTGGTGGAGTTTAAAGTTCCGTTTTTATGCATGGCGCCATCAACAACCTGAAGACAATGGGGCATCACTCAAACTTTACTTAAACTATTACGACCCAAATTATCAAAAAGTTTTGATCCATTCGACTGCTTTAGAAAAAGGTCGTATTGGTAGTGTGAATTTATTTGCGACCAAAACACAAGCCTCACAAAATCAGGTCGTGATTGTTCATGAGCTATTACATGGATTTGGGGCACAAGACAAATATGATTTACAAACAGGACAACCACTTTATCCTTTAGGTTATGCGCAACCTGAAAAAGTCTCTTTATATCCACAAACTGATGCTGAAATCATGGGTGGTCGAACACCGTTATCTGAGCAGAGCAGTAAAATGCCGAATGGTTTACATGAAACAATCATAGGTTTACCTACAGCTCAAGAAATTGGCTGGGTGAAATAAAACTGTGGATAAATACTGTTTTATCCACATTAATTGATAAGAAACGATGCAGATTTTATACAGACAAAAAATGTGAAGTACATCACTATTATTAGGTAGATGAAATTCTAATACCTGATAATAAGAGTGGCCATGATGAAAACTGTCGGTAATGATTTGGTGCGTAATCAGTTACATGCTGATCGTAAGTGGTATTTGATATTAGGCTTTGTGCTTATTGGCTTCGGTCTGATTTTGTTTAGTTCATTACCATTTGCGACCTTTTCTGTGGTTTTTTTATTTGGAATACTTATGATGGTGGGAGGTGTTTTACATCTTGTCGCGGCCATGAGTGTTTTTAAAGGTGCTAGCCGATGGTTATGGGCACTTTTTGGTGTGCTTTATCTAATGGCGGGCTACTATGCTTTTTCTACTCCCGTCACCACAGCAGTGGTTTTGACGAGTTTATTATCTATAGCACTGATTATTGCCGGGGCTATACGTACAGTAAACGCGATTTTACTTAAGCCAATTACTGGATGGGGCTGGACCTTATTTTCAGGATTATTAACACTCGCTACAGGTATTTTGATTTTGGTTTCTAAAGATTCACCTTTTTGGGTGTTAGGCATGTTTCTTGCCATAGATATCTTGTTCCAAGGAATTAATTTTCTAGGTTTAGCTTCTGCGATTAAGCATCTGCCATCTAGTTCAAAAACAGTATCTTAAATAAAAATACTGTATCAAAGAGCACTTGAGGTGCTCTTTTTTGTTTTTAGGAGGGCTGACGCATCTGTTGTCGGGGTCTGTTAAACTATGTCTTGGTGTTTTAGCGATATGTGTTATGAGTCTTGCAAAATTAATTAATGAACTAAATGCTCAGCAAAAAAAAGCAGCCACTACGACTGCTCAGAACTGTTTAGTTTTGGCGGGTGCTGGTTGTGGCAAGACTAAGACGATTGTTGCTCGTGCCGCTTATTTAATTGATCAAGGCTTGCCTGCGAACCAAATTCAGATTTTAACGTTTACTCGACGTGCTGCGAGTGAAATTGTTGCAAGAGTTGAGCAGCATGTAGGAGCACAGGCAAAGGGCCTAAGAGCTTCGACTTTTCATACTTTTTGCATGTATTTGCTGCGCCGTAATCCACAAGCTTTTGGTTTAAATCAATTTAGTATTATTGATCGTGATGATCAGTTGCTGATGTTTCGCTTATTAAGAGGTAAAGACAAAGATAATGTTTTACCTAAAGCGGCAGAGCTGTGCGATTTATATTCCTATGCAAGAAATACTCAAACTAAGCTTTCTGAAGCACTGCTTAAGCAATTTCCAGAAGCCTATGAGCACAAGGCACAAATTGCTGAGTTGATGAAAACTTATGAACAACGTAAGAAAGAGCGTAATTTTTTAGATTACGATGATATCTTGTCGATTGTGGCGGTGCATTTACAAAACTCAGAAGCGCTCACCAATTGGGTGGCAGGCTTCTGTCAGGCATTGCTAGTTGATGAAATGCAAGATACAAACCCTTTGCAATGGGCTTTGTTACAGCCCTTAATTGGTAAAGTGAAGTTATTTTGTGTGGGTGATGATGCGCAGTCCATTTATGGCTTTCGTGGTGCAGACTTTGAAAATATTCATTCTTTTAAAGAACGAATACCCGATGCAGAAGTACTTACACTAGCTTTAAATTATCGCTCGACCCAAGAAATTCTAGATTTATCAAATTGGCTATTGGCGCATAGCTCAATTGATTATCAAAAACAGCTACAAGCACATCGTGGCCAAGGACAAAAGCCACAGCTACATTTGTTTGGTAATGAGTTTGAAGAAGCAAACTGGATTGCACAAGATTTAATAACGCGCCATCAACAAGGTGCAAACTGGCATGATCATATGGTCTTGGTGCGTTCTGGCTATAGTGCGCGATATCTAGAAGGCGCTTTTATTGCTGCTGAAATACCTTATCGCTTTATTGGTGGCGTAAAACTTCTTGAGTCGGCCCATGTAAAAGATGTACTGAGCCTGCTACGTATTGTGAGCAACCCTCATGATGATTTGGCTTGGATGCGGTTTTTAACCTTATGGGATGGAATTGGTGATGTTGGAGCGAGTAAGTTAGCCCAAGAGCTAATGGGAATCGCTGATGTTGAAGAACGCTGTCAACGACTTGAACGCCATGGTAAGGTCCCTTTACAAGCAATTTTAATTTTAAAACAGCTAGACGTACTACAGCAGCATGTTGAAGCAAGTATTGGCTTGGCTCTTGATGCTTTAGGCGAGCAGCTAGAGCAAAATTATAAAACTAAAGACTGGTCACGCCGTTTAAAAGACTTTGATTTGGTTAAGCAACTTGCGCGTAAGCATGCATCGTTGGGTGAATTCCTTGAAGAATATGTGCTTGAACCTATTTCAGTTTCTGAAATTGAAAAAGCTGCTGATCAAGATTTGGTGACTCTAATTACGATTCATTCAGCTAAGGGTGCTGAACAGAAAGTTTGTTATGTACCTCATGTATCGCCAAATCAATATCCTTATGCAAGAGCACAGGGTGATTTTGATGATGTTGAGGAAGAACGCCGTGTGCTGTATGTGGCCTTAACACGTGCTGAAAATGAATTAATCTTGACGAAACAAAATCTTAATACGTGGTCGCAAGACACGTATGACGAGCAAGGTCGTAAAGTCGAGAGTTATTTCTTAAATGATTTACCTACACATTTAGTTCAAGCAAAGATACATAGACAAGTACCTCAGCAATTTACTAAAAAACAATGGAACAGATCTCCTGCAGTAAATTTAGGTTTTGGTATCGATCTGGACTAAACTACTGTATAAGACGCTGTGATTACTTAAATGTATATTGGCCCTCCCTTTTATTGCCAATTAAGGTTAGAAAATGAAGATATTAGTTCGTAATTTAGATCGTGCTGTAAGTGAAGCTGAAGTTTTAGAGTTGTTTAAGGCATATGGTAAAGTTGATACATGTGTTCTTGTGACTGATAAAGACACAGGTAAATCAAAAGGCTTTGGTTTTGTTGAAATGCCTAATCCACGTGAAGCGATTAAGGCAATTAAAGGCTTAAATACGCTTAAAGTTAAAGGCTATGGAATTCGAGTTAAAGCAGCCGAAGAATAAGTTTTTCTTATGAAAAGACAATTTTTAGCCCTTTCGATTGTAACGCCAAATGGTACTCGTATCGCTCAAGGTATAAAAACACTTGAAGTACGTTCATGGACACCTACACAGCTACCAGTGAAAGATCTATTAATTGTCGAAAACCACAACTTTCTGAACAAAGATAGTGATCAAGAAGAAGGAGTTGCTGTCGCTTTAGTTGATGTCGACTCTGTTCATAGTTGGCGAAATGATGAAATTGAGCCAGCATGTGCATCTGCTTGGTGTGAAGGGTATTTTGCTTGGGTTTTAAGTAATGTTCGCCTTTTAAGACAGCCAGTAAAAGTTTTAGCTAAACGTAAAATTTATCAAGTTGAGCTGGATTTACCATAAATAACGTTGATTTTATCAATGGAGTCGTTAAGCTAAGAATAGCTATTGCAATGGCGATTTTAGAACAGGAAAGTTTAGTTATGTCACGTGTTGCTCGTTATCATGCCGATCGTACCAATCAGAAGCTCTATTTTGCACGTCTAGCGTGTCAACAGGCAGAGCAGACCGATCATGTGCAGCAGGTACAAGCTTATCGTGAAACAGCTGTATTTCATTTACATGGCGCAATGTTAGCGTTCTTACAAGAATTGGTACGTTATTACCGTTTAAATGATTTGCAACCTACTTTAAAATCTATTGAGGAACATATGGCGGCAAAAGGGCAGGTTTCTCCTGAAGTGTCCGTTTTGCAGCAATTGGCAAAAGATGGTTTTGTTGCGGAGTTAAAACGTGCTTATCGTATGTGCCAATACGCCCCAGAACCAAAAGAACCGACTCCAGAAGAAGAAACTTCTTCTAATCTCATTATTAAAGTGACACAAGGTCCTCAGTCTTGGTTGCCAGATGTTAAAATCTTGCGTGAATGGCACCGAGAATTAAGCCATTTAATTGATGGTTTTCGTAATGAAATGGTCGAGTTCTAAAATTAAACTGCCTAGATGCTTGAAATTTAGACTAGGTGTGCCTATATAAATAAGACAAGAGAAGCAAAGTGCAAGGGTGCTTTGCCACCATGTTGAAACATGGAGGAAGTATATGTCTATACAGCAATTGAAAGAGTTATTTGGAAATCAAGAAGCAGTGTTGGAATTGGTTCAACTCGAAGGTGGTGAACTCGCCTTGCGTAATGCAGGTTCTGAAAATGAACCCTTGGTTAAAATTCAATTTAGCGATGAAGTCAAAGCAATCTTGGGTGAGCAGACTCCAGTTGTTGCTCAGCATATGATTCAGGCTGCATTGTTTGGACTGCTAGAGAAGCAGGTAAACGAGTGGCAGGCTGAGGTATTAGACGAACAGCCTAAATTCTTGAGTTAAAAAAAGCGTACTTTTAAGTACGCTTTTTATATGGGTTAATGAATTGTTGACTGATGGGCAAGCTCGATCTGATTTAATATATGGTGACTCATATTCTTTGCCATTTCTTCTTTTGCATAGAACACTTCGCCAATATTTTCTTCACGGATAATTGCTGCTTCTTCTTTGCTTTCTGCGCAAATTAATACCTGAATTTGAGGATTTAATTGCTTAGCAATACTCACAATACGGTGGATATCTAAAATATCCATAGGGGAGATCACCAAAAGCCGTGCATGCATGATATGTGCTTGAATTAAAACGCTCGGTTCGGTAGCAACACCGCTCACCGCAGCAATATTTGCCTGACGCAGTTTTTCTACGATTTCACGATTCTCTTCTGCAATCACGACCTTAATATTCTCATTAATTAGATTTTCAGTGATGCGTCGCCCCACGCCGCCATATCCAACAATCACGACCTGATCGCGTAAGTAAGCTTGATCAACTTCATCGGGTAACATAGCTAATGGGTCACCACTACGTTCAAGAAGTCGGGCTAAATGAGAACGCTCACGAATCCAGCGTTGGACAGGCTCAATGGCTGAGAAGATGAACGAGTTGAGCGTAATTGAGAATAAAGCGCCTGCTAGAATCAGATTTTGAGCTTCTAAGCTTAATAGCCCTAAAGAAACGCCCAAGGTGGCCAAAATAAATGAAAACTCACCAATTTGTGCAAGGCTTGCCCCGACTGTTAAAGCTGTATTGATTGGATAGCGGAAAAATAAAACCAATGCCATTGCAGCAAGTGTCTTCCCCACCATAATAATCGCAATAACAGCTAAAATATGGAGTGGGCTCTCAACAAGAATGTGTGGATCAAACAGCATGCCCACAGAAACGAAAAATAAAATCGAGAAAATTTCACGTAGTGGGAGAGTCTCTTCCTCAGCACGATGACTAAAGTCTGATTCTTTAACGACCATGCCCGCAAAGAAAGCGCCTAATGCCATTGAAACCCCAAAGATGGCATATGAACCATAAGCAATTGAAACGGCAGCAGCGACGACGGTCAGTGTAAATAGCTCTCTTGAGCCTAAACGTGCAACGAACTGCATAATAATAGGTACTACACGTTTACCTACAATGAGCATAAAGGCAATAAAGCCAATCACCTTTAATAAGGTGATTCCAAGGGTTAACCAGATATTACCATCTGCACCTGCTGGCGCTTTGCCACCAAGTAAAACTGCTGTAGCAGGAAGGAGTACTAAAACCAGTACCATTACTAAGTCTTCGACTAACAGCCAGCCCACAGCAATTTTGCCGTTAACTGAATCTAAAAGACCACGGTCTCCTAAAGCTTTTAATAGTACAACCGTACTCGCACATGACAGACTTAAACCAAAAACAAGTGCTGAACCAAAACTCCAGCCCCATAGCATTGAAACCCCAATACCAAGTAAGGTTGCAACAGCGATCTGTAAAATTGCGCCTGGTAAGGCAATACGTCGAACAAGTAATAAATCTTTTAATGAAAAGTGCATCCCTACACCAAACATCAGGAACATGACCCCGAGTTCTGCGAGCTGGTTAGCAAGATGAATATCTGCTTCTACACCTGGTGTATTTGGACTAATAATAATGCCGGCAATTAAATAGCCGATAAGAGGAGGGAGTCGTAATCGGGCTGCCAGATAGCCAAAAATGAGGGCAACGCCGAAACCAACAGCAAGTAAAATAATTAAATCTACGTCATGCGGCACTAAAAACTCCTTTTACGTGAGTTAGGCTAAAGACAAGCATAAAAAATGCCAAGGCGGAATATAGATAAAGTTTAACAAAAAGATAAGTATAAAAAAAATGCAAAAAAAAACGACTTCATAAAGAAGTCGCTTTTTTCGAGGCTAAAATTATTTGATTTTAGCTTCTTTGAAAATCACGTGTTGACGGATTTTTGGATCAAATTTTTTGATTTCCATTTTTTCCGGCATAGTACGTTTGTTTTTAGTCGTGGTATAGAAGTAACCTGTACCAGCTGAAGAAACGAGGCGAATCTTATCACGCATTGCTCAGACTCCTTAGATCTTTTGACCTTGAGCACGAAGGTCTGCAACAACCTTTTCGATACCCAATTTGTCAATAATACGCATACCTTTAGTGGTTAAACGAAGACGTACAAAACGTTTTTCGCTTTCTAACCAGAAACGGTGGTGGTGCAGGTTCGGCTCGAACCGGCGCTTGGTTTTGTTGTTGGCGTGTGAGACGTTGTTACCAACGACTGGACGCTTGCCGGTAACTTGGCAAACCTTAGACATGGTGTAACTCCATTGATTCAGCCAACAGCAAATCTGTGGCCAGTCATACTAAATGTAAACGGATGAATTCATTCAAGGGGCGTTTTATACCAAAAATACGATTAAAAGACAAGCGAAATTGGTAAAAACGAGGCATGATTTAGTATAACAGATCATGCCTTGATCAGTTAGCGCAACAAGGTTTTCGAAATGAAACGATGAATAGGCTTATTGAATGGTGGAAGAATGTATTTAAGGCTATAAAGTTTTGGATTTGACATCACCGAACGCTCATGAGAAAGACTAAAAAAGCCCTCTGGTCCGTGATATTTACCCATACCTGATGCGCCAATTCCGCCAAAAGGTAAATCATCTTGTGCCACATGGGTAATCACCATGTTAATTCCGAAATGCCCTGAATGGGTGTGCTGTGCAATATAGTCAGCTCGTGCTTGATCATAGTCAAAATAATACATTGCTAGAGGGCGCGGACGACTATTAATAAACTCGATGACTTCTTCTATTTGGTCATATTCTAAAATTGGCAGAATAGGCCCGAAGATTTCATTTTGCATAATATCCATTGCAGTTGTCACACCAGTGACTAAAGTCGGTGCAATTTTACGGACATCATCTAAAATTTCATTTTGCGGGTTAATTTCAACAATACGTGCACCTTGATCACGGGCATTTTCGAGATAGCCCTGAATACGGTTGTACTGTTTATCATTAATAATAGAAGTATAGTCATTGTTCTTGCGGAAATGAGGGTACATTCCAGCCACAATCAATTTAAAGTTTTCAATGAACTCGGCAGTTTTACCGCGTGGTAAGAAAATATGATCCGGTGCAACACAGGTTTGTCCCGCATTCCATAATTTACCTACAGCAATACGCTGAGCTACATCTTTCATGTCCATTGATGCATGCACAAGGGCTGGAGATTTTCCACCTAACTCAAGAATCACGGGAACAAGGTTTTGAGCTGCGGCTGCCATTACTGTTTTACCAACAGAAGTTGAGCCTGTGAAAATCATTTTGTCAAAAGGCAAATGACTAAACGCATCAGAGATCACACCACCACCATTCACCACAGCCACTAATTCTTGTGGGAATGCTTCAGCTAATGCACTTTCAAGGACTCGTCCAAAGTTTGGAGAAGCGCTAGAGATTTTGATCATGGCATGGTTGCCTGCAGCTAGCGCACAGATCAAAGGTCCCACTGAAAGCAATAATGGGTAATTCCAAGGTGTAATAATACCAATGACACCCATAGGTTGATATTGTACCCAACCTTTTGCAGGCTGATGTAATACACTAATATGGCGTTTTGATGGTTTCATCCACGCAGTTAGATGCTTACTGTAATATTTAATTTGTTCCAAACTGGTGAGTAGCTCACCAATTTTTGTTTCCATAACTGCACGATTGCCATAATCAAGGTTAATTGCTTCGGCAATCTGATCTTGATATTTTACCAAGACTCTTTTAAGACGAGCTAAACGATCAATACGCTCTTTAGCAGTGGGTACCGGATGGCGTAGGTAAGCCAGCTTTTGTTGTTCAAGCAAATCATGTAAATGCTTAACATCATAAGGAAGCTGAGTCTCTGGATTTGTTTTTGTTTGACTGTTCATCGGTACTTACCAAATATATTGATATACTTATTTTTTAGAGTAAATACTCTAAATAGTCAAGTCAGTTTATGTGTTCAAGTCTTAACCATGTGAATTATTAAAGGTTATTAAAATGTCTCAACCTAAAGCTCTGAAGACAAAGGACCGGATTTTACAAATCAGTTTGCAGCTTTTTAACGAGCGAGGTGAACGGTCGGTTACAACCAATCATATTGCTGCGGAGTTAGGTATTAGTCCTGGAAATTTGTATTATCATTTTCGGAATAAGCATGAAATCATTAAGGAATTAATGTACCAATATCAGGTTGAGACTCTGGACATGCTTTCTTTACCTGAAGACAGACCACTAACGACCAATGATAAAATTAACTATTTTCAAGTGTTAAGTGGTCAACTCTGGAGTTACCGTTTTATTCATCGTGATGTGTATCATCTAGTTGAAAGTAACGAAGACTTTAAAAAGATTTATCCGCGTTTTGCAGGGCAGGTCATGCAGCAAGGACAAAAAATTTATCAAGCCTTTGTCGATGCCGGTCTTATGAAAATGACGCCATCTGAAATTGAAGCGCTCATTATTAACTTATGGATTGTATTAACGAATTGGACAAACTTTTTATATATGTCTGGCCATATTAGTGACAATAACCATTTAGAAGAAAAATGGGTTTGGCAAGCTTTACGCCAAATGGTTTTCCTTGAAGGTCCTTATCTTATGGGAGAAAGCCGAGCAACTTACGAGCAGTTGCTTGAGTCACTGGGACCTTCTGATCTATTTGCCAGCTTGTCGTCCCTAAAAGATGAATAGTTGTGCTTGCCTATTTAGAGCGCTAGAATACTCGGCTTATTAAAAATTTGACTCAATTAAGTGATATTAACCAAATGAATATGACCACTGCCAATACAGCCCGTTTACTGATTACTTGTGAAGACAAGCCTGGGATCGTACAGGCTGTATCGAGCTTTTTGTACCATCAGGGTGCAAATATTACCGCGCTTGACCAGTATGCGACGGAAGCTCAGGGCGGACGTTATTTCATGCGTGTTGAATTTGAACTTGATCATTTACAGTCACGTAAAGATGCACTAATTCAAACATTTGCTGCGAACGTTGCTGAGCGTTATGGCATGCAATGGCGTCTTGCTTTCGTAAACGATATTAAAAAGGTTGGTATTTTAGTTTCTAAAGTCGACCATGCTTTACTTGAGTTATTGTGGCGCCATGCGCGTGGGTCGTTACCTTGTGAAATTACACACGTGATTTCTAACCACGAAGATTTACGTGAATCTGTTGAGAACTTCGGTATTCCATTTACAGTAATCAAAGTAACTAAAGACAATAAAGCTGAAGCTTATGCGCAAATTGATGAAATGATGCAGGGCAATGATTTATTGGTTCTTGCACGTTACATGCAAATTCTAAGTGAAGATTTTGTTGCAAAGTGGGAAATGAAAATCATCAATATCCATCATTCTTTCTTGCCAGCTTTCGTGGGTGCTAATCCATATAAGCAAGCTTATGAAAAAGGTGTGAAGTTGATTGGTGCGACAGCTCATTATGTGACTGCTGATCTAGACCAAGGCCCAATTATTGAGCAAGACGTTGAGCGTGTAAGCCACGACTATAATGTTGAGCAACTTCGTGAGCTAGGTGAAGATGTTGAGCGTAATGTGTTGGCTCGTGCAGTAAAATGGCATTTAGAAGACCGTATTATTGTTGATGGTAATAAGACAGTTGTTTTCTAAATAACGCTTATTTTAAAAAAGCACGCTTCTTGCGTGTTTTTTTATATCAAAAATATTGTTGAAATGATATAACGTAACAATATCGGGTAGTTGTACTTAGGATTCGGACTATTCACAGTGAAATTAGTCTAACTATATAAGTGAGAATAAACACATTGTGAATAAGAGATTCCAATTCATGTAACTATGAGAAAACAAAAGCAAAGACACTCAACTAATACAAATGAGTAATCTTGAGCAAATGTTTTTCTCAAAAAATAGTTGCAAATGAAAACACTTCTCATTTATTATTGTGGCACTTTATTGTTCTATCCGATGTTTGAAATCGTTTCTGTAAATAGAAATCTGAAATCATCATCCATTAGGTAATTAGATTCTTATGAGTCAATCTTCCGCAGCCTTAAACTCTCCCAATCCGATGAAAAAGAAAGTCATCACGGCACTAATTGCGGTTGCAATTGGTCATATCGGGGTCTTATGGGCAGTTAGCCATATTAAGCCTGCTGAATTAAAGCCAATCGATAAGAAGCCTTTACAGGTACGTTTCGTAAAAATTCAAGAGCAACCAAAACCACTACCTCCTAAACCAAAGGAACCGCCTAAAAAGCCGGAACCTAAGAAAGAGGTAAAAGAAGTTAAAGTTGTTGAAAAGCCTGTGACACCACCGAAAAAAGTGGAAAAAATTCAACAGGTGAAAAAAGCTGAAACACCAAAAGAAACAGTAAAGACAGAACCTAAAGTTGAAACCAAAGTAGTGACTACAACGACAACTGTTACTGAAAAGGTCGTAGAAAAACCGAAGCCAGTGGTACAAGAAGCGCCTAAAGCTCAACCTGCTCCAGACCCATCACCAAAACGAGTTTCAATCGGTGGTTCGGGGGTACAATGGAGTCGTTCACCACGTTTAACAGTTTCTCCAAAAGATTTACAAGGCGAAGCACGTTCTGTTGTTGTACTCATTGAAGCCGATGAAAAAGGCAAAATTATTAATGTACGAGTGACTAGAAGTAGTGGTATTTCAAGTCTAGACGACAAAGTTGTCCGTGCTGTTCGCGGTGCGAAATTTAAACCTTATATGGAAAATGGAGTTGCTTATCCAATTAGAGCAGAGCAACCCTTTGATTTAACCCCTTAAATGAATTTGAGTCCCAACGGCTAACCTTAATCAGGAGTTCAATATGAACTTTTCAATCTATTGGCAACATGCAGATGCAGTGAGTAAAACCCTGTATTTTATCTTATTGGCAATGTCGATTGCTACCTGGACAGTTTTCATCTTACGTTTGATGGGGACTCGCCAGCTAAAACAACAAGCTTATGCTCAACTCTCTCAGGCTATTACTTCGCTAAAAGCAAAGTTACAACCTTTGAGTTTTGAACAGCGTAAAGCGGTTGCAGAGCAGGCATTACTTCGTCAGATTTCTGCTGAAAAAGCCAATGCTGATAAAGGTATTTCGGTTTTAGGAACGATTGCTTCAATTGCGCCATTCGTAGGTTTGTTTGGTACGGTATGGGGTATTTTCCATGCACTTGTTGCGGTAGGTAAAAGCGGACAAGCAGGTTTGGCTCAAGTGGCTACACCAGTAGGTGAAGCACTTATTATGACAGGTCTTGGTCTTGCAGTTGCGATTCCAGCGGTATTGGCTTATAACATTTGTGTACGTGCAAACCGTGGTCTTGCTCATGACTTACAAGATCAAGCGCATAGCTTGTTAATTGACACGATGTTGCAGCAAGACTCAACTGTAAAGTCTGATGTTAAAACTGCACAGCAAAGTTATGTTGGAGGTCAAGCTTAATGGCTTTTCAATTGGGTGAAGACCACGATAGTGGCATGAATGAGATGAATCTCATTCCGCTAATCGACATTATGTTGGTGTTAATGATCATCTTTTTGGTCACAGCAACAGTTGCCAACCCATCGATTCCATTAACGCTTCCTAAAACAACTGCTGAAATTATTGATCCACCACCAAAAGCAATTACGATTAGTATCAATGCAAATGGTGAAGTGGCTTGGGATACTCAAGTAATTAGCCTAGATGAGCTTCAAAAACGTTTTCAAGAAGCAGGTCAAGGCGATGTTAAACCAACAGTTCAACTTCGTGCTGATAAAGAGTCGAAGTACGATACTGTTGCTCAGGTAATGTCTCGCGCCAGTGAAGCCGGACTGAGCGATATTGCCTTTGTAAGTGAAAACTAAAATTTAGTTTACTTAATAAAAAAGCAACCAAATTGGTTGCTTTTTTATTGCTCTAATTTATTGATCTTTCATCAGATGCTGGAATTTACTATATAGCTTGAGCAGCTTAGGTGGAATCGCAAAGTTACAGTAACCTTGTGAAGGGTTCTTTGCATAGTAATTCTGATGATATTCTTCGGCCGGATAGAACGTCGGAACAGGAGACAATTCAGTCACAATATCAAGATCGTCATTTTTTAGAGTCTGAATCGTGTGTTCCGCTGCCTGCTTTTGCTCTTCATTATAATAGTAAATAACAGAGCGGTATTGTGTGCCGATATCATTACCTTGGCGATTTAAAGTCGTTGGATCGTGAGTCGCAAAGAACACGTCGAGTAACTGGGAGTAAGTTACTTGCTCTTCATCAAAGTCGACTAAGATCACCTCAGCGTGCTGAGTGTCTCCTTGACATACTTGCTCGTAAGTAGGGTTAGTCGTGTGCCCACCTGCATAACCACTAGTTACTTTTTCTACACCGCGTATTTGTAAAAATACAGCTTCGACGCACCAAAAACAGCCGCCGCCAAATAATGCCTGTTGCATTGTTTTTCCCTCTATTTCCTGCCTATTACAATAGGGTTTATGTATTTAAAATACAAAGTAAAGCATGTATAAAAAAGTAAAGAAAAGTGGATTACTTATTTCATTTAGCTTTAGGTAAACCTTGTCGAACGATTTGAGAGAAGTGTTGACTACTCTGATCTGAAAGCTGTTCAAAATTTTCAGTTCTTGGGTTGATATGCGCAATTTGATACCACTGTTTTAAACTGATATTTTGATTAAGTGCTTTAAGGTCATATAAATAATTAGGTAAGTAACCTGAAGCGATTAAACGATAATCTTTAGGAAGTTCATAGGGGTTAATTGCTTGAACCATATCAAAAATTAAAGTTGTACAGTTACTCGTAAGGGTGTTGTACCACTTCGGTTCTGCACGTAGCTCATCCGATTTCTTAAGATATTCTAAAAATAACGCTTTTTGCTCGCTACGTGGCATATTGACTGGGAAATTATAAACCTGCTCTTTACGGATGTTGCTACGCGTATAGACAATATCTTTTTCATCAGAAGCAATTAAACTAAGTTCATATTTTCTAAAAAAGCCACCAATGGCTGAAAACTCTTCAGTTTTTTCTTTGCGAATCTCGATTGAGAAGACTAAAGGTTGCTGATTCTTAAATTCGAAGCTTACCAGTGTATGAGCAATTTGTGGTCCCATCCAGTAAGAGGCAATGATGTTTATGCCATTTAATTGCTTAAGATCAAATGTTCGGGTTTCCCATCGCACATCATAAGTTCCATCAGGATGCCAGTTGAAGTTACGAACATTGTGTAAAGTGATTACATCGCCGTGCTTTTCATAGCTCAGCATATTGGCAACTTCTGGATTCCAGTCGCGATCTTGACGTGCAGTAATGGAAAAATACCAAACAAGAGAGCAGGCAAATGCTAAAAGATAAATCAGGAGATCGGTACGGCGGCTAATAATATGACCTTCAACATATAAGCCCGCCATACTCAGTGCAAAAGCAATCCAGATACCGATGAGTATGCGGCTGCCTAACCATCCAAAAGGTTGTTGAACCCAGAGTGCTACACATACCCAAATACTAGAGAACACAATAAACAGCGTGAATAGACTATGTAGGAGCCCAAAAAGTAGAGCAATAATAAATTCACGTGTTCCGATATTGTGCATAGGCATCCATACAATTATTTTTTATAAGTTGCAAACTCGAATGAAGTTCCTGATTTTTCATCAATTTGTTGTTCACTCGCAGTTTTATAAAATTCACTCGGTATTGTTGGATAATGTGCATCACCTTGCACATCTAAGTCAACATGAGTGAGTTCAAGGCGGTCTGCAATTGACAAGGTTTGCTTAAATATCTCACCGCCACCAATGATGAACAATGCTTGTTTTTCGGTATTTTTTACATCTTCTAAAGCTGCGTTTAAAGCATCTTCAATTGAATATGCAACTTTAACACCGTCAAATTGCCAGTTAATGTCACGGGTAATTACCCAGTTCACACGGTTTGGTAGAGCACGGCCCATAGACTCAAGTGTTTTACGGCCCATTACGACCACACCGCCTTGGGTGATTTCTTTAAAGTGTTTTAAGTCGGCAGAAATATACCATGGCAACGCATTGCCTTTACCAATACAGTGATTCTTGTCCATTGCCACAACGTGGACAACTTCTACATTTTGCCATGCCATAATCTTTATTCTCTAAACCGTAACCTAATGAATTTAAGCCTTTGTTATACTGCAACTGGTGCTTTAATTGCAGGATGTGATTCATAACCTACAATTTCAATATCTTCAAATTTGAAATCAAACAAATCAGTTATTTCTGGGTTTAGTTTCAATTGACACAGCGGTAAAGGCTCACGTGTCAATTGAAGTTTAGCTTGTTCAAAATGGTTGGCATAAAGATGTGTATCACCACCAGTCCAGACAAAATCACCAACACCTAAACCGCACACTTGAGCAATCATATGGGTGAGTAGAGCATAGCTTGCAATGTTAAAAGGCACACCTAAGAACACATCTGCACTACGTTGATAAAGTTGGCATGACAATTTGTTATCTTGTACAAAAAATTGGAAGAGCGTATGGCAAGGTGGTAATGCAACTTGTCCCGCTTCATTTGGGTTCCAGCCAGAAACAATTAAACGGCGTGAATTTGGGTTGGTTTTAATTTCATTAATTAACCATTTAATCTGGTCAAAACCATCTTGGTTATAAGTACCATCCGCCTTTTTTGTTGCACCGAAATTACGCCATTGATGACCATAAACAGGCCCAAGCTCATGCTCTGGGCGGCCAAAACGAGCAGTTTGTTCTGTCGTTGCCCATTCGTCCCAAATTGAAACTTTATTGTCTTTTAGATATTGGACGTTGGTGTCGCCTTTTAAAAACCAAAGTAACTCAATCACGATAGAACGAAAGTGAACTTTTTTTGTGGTGAGTAAAGGAAAACCTTTAGAGAGATCAAAACGCATTTGATGACCAAATACAGAACGGGTTCCTGTGCCTGTACGGTCGCCTTTGTCACCGCCATTATCAAGGATATGTTGTAGTAGGTCTAAATATGCACGCATAACACTCTCGAGTTCGGATTAATTCCATAAAATAGAAGGGATACGGTTCATGGATCAATAAACCGTGGAAGATAATAGCATGCTTTGGGAATAGTAAAAACGAGCTAAGTTTTATGCTTAAAAACGTTTAGCACGATTTTGATAAATCGAGACAAGGAAAAAGCCAATCAGTACAAAGCCTAAAGCTTGTATTGTTGCAGTCCAATTGTGTTGAGGTGGCAGCACCCACATCACAATAGCAACAACAATGAGAGGATAAATTTTAAGTAGAAACTGAAAGTTAGATTTATGTGAGCTACGAACTGAAATTTTTGTTTTTAAATATTGTCCGAAGTGAAGTCCAAAACCTAATACAAGACTAAGAATAGTGTAAGTCGGCGATAAGGGCTGAACTTGATTAGCAGCATAAACTGCAACACAAACAACAATAATGAAGATAAGTTTGATGTGGCGCGGAGCGTTGTACCAATAAGCCAACATGAAAACCAAACCTATTTCTTAAAAAGTGATTGAGGTGAAAAGATAAAAGCTGCAAGTGCCATAAAAGCGATTCCTTGGACACCCCAGACCAGCAAGTTCGGCATTGTTTTAACAAAGATAAGTGCAAATAACAGTGCGATAGGGATCCAAGTCAGCAGGCGGTAAAGTAAGCCAGTTGGATTTTTTTGAGCAAAATGTAATTTAAAATAGCGGCAGATTAAAAAAATAACACCCGTTCCAGTAAACATTAGAATCGTATCTAATGGCAAAGGCTGGTATTGATATAGCCCAATACAAATAGCCAAAGTAATAATTAAAATCACTAATTTTTTAAATGTTGGGACTTGTGTGTCAAACCAGAATTCCAGCATGGCATATCTTCATTTTTGGGAGAGTAAAACTGTAGCATAAAAAAGAAAAGAGGAGCCGAAACTCCTCTGATTTATCATATTAACTGTTCTTTTGTGGGCCCCAATCATAAATTTTCTTTTGGTAGGCATACCACATCATCCAGAGGCCAATCAGCAACATTGGAACGGTGAGGATTTGTCCTTTAGTCATCCAGCCAAATAGAATAAAACCTTGGTCGGCATCTGGTTGACGGAAGAATTCCATCACAAAGCGTGCAACGCCATAACCCATTAAGAATAGAGCAGAAACTGCCATACGTGGACGTGGTTTTGAACTAAACCACCACAAGATAATAAATAGGATTAAGCCTTCACAAATTGCTTGATAAATTTGTGATGGATGGCGTACCAGTTGTAATGGATCAGTTGGGAAGATCATACCAAATGGATAATTTGGGTCGGTTACCGCACGACCGTATAATTCTCCCCCAATGAAGTTACCAAAGCGCCCAAACATTAAGCCAGTCGGTACACATGGGGCAATAAAGTCGAGTGTTTGGAACCATGTTTTTTGGTATTTTTTACACCAAAATAGCATAGCAACCATAACACCGAGAAAGCCGCCGTGGAAACTCATGCCACCTGTCCAGACTTGGAATAACCAAATCGGATTTTCAAGGAATTTATCAAACTCATAGAAAAAGACATAGCCGACACGACCGCCCAGAACGACACCTAGGGCACCGTAAAACACCAGATCGGAAACCATTTCTGATGTCCAGCCATCACGTTGTTTGGCACGGTAGGAAGCAAGCCCCCAAGCACATAAAAATGCCAATAAATACATCAGTCCATACCAATGGACTTGAAGAGGTCCTAGATGTATTGCGACCGGATCGATATTAGGATAGGTCAGCATTGCTGCTCCTTGATCTTACGTTTTGACAGATTGTAGCGGAATGATGTGAAAAATGTTGTACATTCAATGTGTAAAGATAGGGAATAAGAAAAGATGTGTATTGTCGCTTTAGCATGGCATGTTCTGGATGATATGCCCTTATGTCTTATGTCAAATCGGGATGAGTTCTATCATCGACCAACCGCATTATTGCATCAATGGGATCATACGCCGATTATTGCTGGGCAAGATTTACAGTCGGGTGGTACTTGGATGGGCGTTACACCTCAAGGCCGATGGGCTGTCTTGACCAATTTTCGTGATGGTCGAGATCAAAAATCATATGAAACGTCTCGTGGCCATTTGGTTCAGGCTTTTTTAGAATCTGATTTATTGCCGATTCGATTTGCTCAGCAATTAGAACAGCAGCAACAGAACTTTGCTGGCTTTAACCTGTTTATGGGAAATGCTGATCAAGCGGTTTATATGAGTAATCGTGGTGAAGCCCCGCAAGTCTTGGCTAACGGTGTTTATGTGGTTTCAAATGGTTTAATGTCTGAACATTGGGAAAAAACTAGACATTTAAGAACACGTTTTACGCAAGAGTTTTTGCCTATGCTTCAGCACCAGGCGGAAGAGTTAACTTTGCAACATGCTGCATGGGATATTCTTGAAGATGAACGTAAGGTCACAACGGCATTATTACCCAATACCGGCATTCAGCCAGAAATGGAAGAGTTATTGTCATCTACCTTTATTCAAAGTCCTGTGTATGGTACACGCTGTTCGAATTTTTTAAGAATGACCAATAACGAATGGCTTTGGTTGGAAAAGACTCAACAAGGCGAACATAGTGGGCAAATTGTTCAGCAGCAGATCCTTTTAAATCGATGATAATAAAAATGCCGATCAATTGACCGGCATTTTTAATCATCTAAGAATTAACCTGCGATCACACCACCATCTTTACGGGTAATTACCACAGTTGCTGAACGTGGGCGCGCAGTTTTGTTGCTTGGATCTTTCTGGGTTGCTGGCCAGTTACTATCCGGTGTTGCATAACTTGCAGAATCTTCACCGGGGTGTTGAACATTAATGAAAATTGCTTTGTAGTCAGGTGTCATGGCAATACCTGTAATCTCACATTGCTTTGGACCCACCAAGAAACGGCGTAATGTTGAGTCTGTCACTTTAGCGCCGACTAGCGTTTGTTGGCCGTTTGAAGTAGTGGCGGCAGCGCCGTCACCAATTTGGCCCGGTAACGCAGCAAGCATCATACAGTTAGTCACATCGGTATATGCGCCATCATCTGTCTGAATCCAAAGTACACCACGTGGGTCGAACCACATCCCGTCAGGAGATGACAAATCATTGTTGTCTGTCAAACCAGATAAATTGATGTTTGAAGCCATAGATGCTTCTGCACCAAATAAGTAGATATCCCACTTGAAGGTTTCAGCAGTTGTTTTGTCATCGGTTTCTTTAAAACGGATGATATGACCGTTTACATTACCTTTTTGCTCTTTCGTGCCGTTGTAGAGGTCGGTGTAGTTACGTGGATTAGCTGCATCAGTTGCATAATCTTTACCACGATTTGAGTTGTTGGTTAGGGTGACATAAACTTCACCGTTCACTGGGTTGACCGTACACCATTCTGGGCGGTCCATTTTTGTAGTACCTACAGAATCTGCTGCTAAGCGCGCAAATGTGACAACATCCGCTTGAGATTTAAATGGGTAGGTCGTGTTGCTTTCATTTAAGCCATTTTTGCCATAAGCAAGTTCAATCCATTGACCTGAACCATCGTTATTAAACTTGGCAACATACAATTTACCTGCGTTCATGTATTTGTCGCCAGCCGCATAACCACGATTTACATCTTTGACATCCCACACTGCGGTAGAGACGAATTTATAGATGTATTCACCGCGAGAATCATCGCCCATATAAAATGCTAATGGTTGACCTGCTACGGCACGGCAAGCACTATCTTCATGTGCAAAACGACCCAATGAGGTACGTTTAACCGGATTTTGGCGACCATCAAACGGATCAATCTCGACCATCCAACCGAACGTATTTGGACCGTTACGGTAATCTTGGGTAGCTTGGGCTGCTTTTACGTCGGCATTCCAGCGGTCATACAAGTCTTGTGACTCTACTTGACCAATTGCTGTTTCCCAGCCGTAGCGTGAACTTACGCCTAAATAAATTTGTCGCCCTTGTTCATCAATGTTAGGAATGAACTCACCATTTTTATCTTTTAAATAAATGATCTTTCCGTCTTTATCTTTTTTAGGAGCACCTTTTTCATCTTTCTCATACTGATAAAGTTCATCTTTTTTAACACCTAATCCGTAACGTTTTAATGCAATTTTTTCTGCATCTGTACGTGCATATTCATCGCTACCTGAACGTTGGAAATAACCAATAAAGTTTTCTTCAGTGGTTAAATAAGTGCCCCAAGGTGTATAACCATTACCGCAGTTATTATGAGTGCCACGTGTTTGACGTCCAGCAGGTGAGAAGCGAGTTGCAAGCAGGCTTGAACCCGCTGCAGCACCTTTAAAATCCATCTCTGTTGATGCTGTAATACGGCGGTTAAAAGCAGAACTTTTATCAATTGTTACTTGTTGAGTTGTTGGATCTTTTTTAATGTGAACAATAGATACGCCATGTGCATTTGTTTCACGGATGACTTCATCTTCAGGGCGGCGTCCATCAACTTTTGTTGGACCTTTTGGGTGAAGGAAGGTCTGGTTGATATATTCGTGATTCATCACCAACAAACCTTCAGTCGAAACACTTTCATCAAAGTTGTTTTTTGACGTATTTAAACCAAAGAAATGCATACCGTCATGGCAATCACCAGAACGGAACTGGAAGCTTGGGCCAGATGGAATATTATTATCGTCCCATTCGCCAAAATTAGGATTGATTGAGTCACCCAAAGCATAAATGACATTCGCTTCATAACCTTCAGGTACAGTCACAATATCGTTATGGTTTTTCGCAACTGCGGTAAAAGTTAATTTTTCTGGTTTTTTATTTGGATCTACAGGTGTGGTTCCACCGTTGTTTGAACCTGAGTCATCATCACTATCGTTACAGCCTGTTAAGGTAGAGGCTAAAGTTAACGCTACTGCACCACTTGCTGCTTTAGTAATTAAACTACGACGACTAATGTGTTGTTCTAAAATGTCGCGGAAGTGGATATTGTCAGAAGTATTATTATCCAATTCTTGGTCTTCATGATATGGCGTCAGCTCTGTCATGGGAAATTCCTAAGTAAATAAAGAGATTGTTCTAAAAGTCTTCATGAGCTTAGTTTGTGAATGTGACGAGGCTTTGACGTTTTGATGATAAGTTAATGAAATATTTGATCGTTTGGTTGAAAGTATAAGTCGATTTTTAAAATCGCGGATGATCCAAAATAAAAGAAACCTGCATAAAGCAGGTTTCTTTTTAAAGTGTAGAAATTATTTTTTTACAACAGATGGAGCAATTGGGTCGGCAGTGATATAACCAACTGCTGCTGCAAATTTATTGCTGTAGTTGGTATTAATCGCTGTATCAATTTGCGAAAGTAAATCTGCACTGATACCAGTACGAACACCATCAGCTTCTTTATAGAAACGGTTCCATTCATCACCTGGATGTTGGAAATTACTCATGATGTAAGTCCAACCGTTTACTTCATCGACTGCGTGTAGACCAGTTGATTCTGCACCTGCTGGTGTAGACAAGATACGGATGAGCTGTTTAGTGTCGACATTGTAAGCCCATAAGAAGTTATTTAAGTGGTTACCAGAGTCTTCACCAATAAATAACGTACGTAGCTTTTCAGAGAACTTCAAGTTGTCAGGGCTAGCAATCTGTTCTGGGTCAGCAGTGTTACCTAAGCTGTCAAAGCTAATGTCTTTACCTTTAATGAGAAGACTAGATTGGCTAGGTACCCATTCACTGTTAATTGCTACATTTGAGCTGTCTTTTTGGCCGCCTGTAAGTTTATGCTCCAAAATACCGCCAGCCGTGATTTTCGGGAATTTAACGTTGTGCTCAGCAAGGTAACCGCTACCACCTTCAACCATTGAATCAACAATGTTAGCTAAAGCTGAATATGCTCGTTTATCTGCGATATTTACAGTCGTACCTTCGTTTTTAGTTAATGCCATTGAAGCACCAACGTAAGCCGCATAGCGGTGTGTCTCAAGGAAAGCCGCTGCAAGTTTAGTTTTGTCGCTGTTATCTTTAAGCTTGAGATAAACACCAGTTTTACTCAAATAAGTAAATTTGAAACCTTGTGCTTCTAGTTCTGCTTTTTGAGCAGCTTGTTGTAGTTTTAAACGATCTTTCGCAGCTTTTGCCAAAGCTTGTTGTTCAGGCGTACCTTTATCTCCAGCATCAATAGCATCTTTTTCTGCTGTCGTTGCATCGCTTGGGTATTTAGCAATTTGTAGAACCGATTCAAAAATATCAGTTCCTTTAATACCGCTCTTGATTAGGTTTTCAATCTCTACACTTGTTGCATGACCAAGCTTGATCCATGAGATCTGACCCGTCGTTGTATCTGTAAGTACTGTTGTATATTTTGCAACGTAGAGTGTGCCCGCAGATAGGTCTTTCTCTTTATCTGCAACGAACATGAAGAGACCACCATTGGTATAGTCGTCACCCATTAATACAGTACGGTTATCTGGGAAAACTTGTACAAGCTCATGTGAAATACGGCCTAAACAGTAGTGCTTTGTCACATGACCCGTACCATCTGCATTTACGGTAATTTCTGGTAAATGACCGTAGTTATATGGATTTGCCGCATTTTCATCACCATACACATTTTTACTGAATGCTTTAAGTGTTGAGAGTGATTGACCTAACTTTTGGTTGAAAGCATCTGGTTCATATTCTTCACTAGAAAGGTGAGTTCCCCATGGTGATAAGCTTGCACCACAAGTAATCCATAAACCATGCGCACTTGAAGTGTCTACATTATGATATTTAATTAAAGTCAAATGACCAGTTTTCGGGTCTTGATCTAAAGTAAGCACTGCAATCGGAGATGATAATTTTCCGTAAGTATCACCACCGTTTTGGTCTTTTGATAAATATTCAAACTGAACCACATGGAACACTGGGTTGCCAGTTACACCTAATGCTTTCTTGTCTGCATCTGTAAAATCTTTGCCAGTCGCTTGTTTGAAGCTAATCAGAGAACTACCATCTGGACAGTCAGAGAAGAATTGACGTTCTTTACCTGCAACTGATTTATCGATAATTGGTTTATTATTAATGTCAAAATAACCACCCGCAATAATTTTTCCACCCTTACCATCAGGAACTTCTGTACCTGTTAAAAAGAATGGTTTGTAAGCAAGTTGATATTCGGTTTTACTGCCATCTTCCCATGAAATAGCAAGCTTTGATGCACATGCTGTTGTTGCGATCTCTGCTACAGTAGACGGTGCAGGCATTGACGTGAACGTTGCATTTTTAAAGTTAATTGGTTTTGATGGAGTGGTAACGTCTGAATCATCATTACTATCGTTACATCCTGCTAACGTTGCTGCCGTAGCCATCGCACCTAATGGAAGAAAAGGGATCCCCGTAAACCATTTTAAAATGTCGCGACGTGTTGGGTGGTTAGAAGCAGTTGTCATAATAAATCCGTAACTTTTGTGAGTATATTTGTTGAGTTGATTCTATGGACTGTAAATGACACTTTTCTTACATTTTTAAGTCACTTTGAAGACAGTTTATTGCTTTATAGATTAAAAAGTGGTCTATATAAAAAAGCCTGAACTTAGAGGTTCAGGCTTTTTCTTAAATATTATTTTATTCAGCAGATTGAATTTTTCTTTTCTCAAGAATTTTACCGAACAATAATCCAAGTTCGAAAAGCAACCACATCGGGATTGCCAACATCACCATAGAAATTGCATCTGGTGGGGTAATGAACATGGCTACGAAAAAACAGCCCACAATGATAAAACGTCTTTTTTCAGCAAGACTTTTTGTATTTACCACACCAATTAAAATCAGTAGAAGTGTCGCGATTGGAATTTCAAAAGTCAGTCCAAACACTAAAAATAACTTTAAGCAAAAGCTTAGGTAGCTATTAATATCCGTCATCGGTGCAACAGTTTCAGGTGATACACTAATAAAGAAATGTAAAATTGCCGGAAGAGTAATGTAATACGCAAAAGCAACGCCCGCATAAAACAAGACAATACTACCGATGAGTAATGGCAGTGCTAAATGACGTTCTTTTTGATAGAGTGCTGGACGAACAAATGACCAGATTTCATAAAGAATAAATGGCATTGCCAGCACAAGCGCGACAAATAAATTGAGCTTAAAAGGCGCCATAAAGGTTGCAGTGACATCGGTTGCAATCATTGACGAGGATGTCGGAAGTTGCAGCCTCAAAGGTTCAGATAGTAATTGGTAAGTATTATTTCTAAAAGGTAATAAGCAAAAAAATAAAAATAAGGTTACTCCGACAATCCTAAATAAATGACGTCGTAAAACGACCAAATGGCTCATGATTGGCATTTGGTCTAAATTTTCCTGATTATTTACAGTGGTTGAAGGCAGTTGGTTCATACGGCAATCTTCAATTTAACAGGTGATGTCTCTGAAATATCAGTTGATGATGTGAAAGGCATAAATTTTCTAATGTATGGGACTTTATAATGGCCTGATATAGGAAGACATATCCGAATAGGTTGGGGCACTGATTTGGTTGCCTCAGCCTTATCTATATTTTCAGAAATATTCTGCTTTTGAATTTCTTCAAGCTGTTGTTGTACTTTACGTTCTAGTGCTTCAATGCGGTTGAGTTCTTCTTGCATTTCTTTTCGAAACTCAGAAAGACGCAACTCTTGATCAATCTCATTTTGCAAATTAGTAATATAACGTTTTAGACGAACATACCAACGACCAGCAAAGCGTGCGGCTTCCGGAAGTTTATCGGGACCTAAAACTAAAATTGCAATAATTGCAAAACAGAGTAGCTCTGTCATTCCTACATCAAGCATGGTCGAAAACCTTTAGCTTTTTACTGATGTGCTGTCAGGTGTTTTGACTTGGGCATCAATTGTACGTGGAGTATTAAGAGCAGTAGTCTCATCTTCTTCACGAACTGATTTTTTAAAGTCTTTTACTGCACCGCCTACGTCTTTACCGATATTTTTTAATTTAGATGTACCGAATAATAAAATAACGACAATTGCAAAAATAACGACATGCCAAATAGATAAACCAGCCATGATTTTATACCTCTTTTCAGTTTGCTTTATATCAACAGGTTGCCATGACAGTAATGTGACATTTATATGTCATTTTTAAGACAATGAATGACTTTCAAAACCTAAAAAGTTCATTTTATAAACTTAACATCTTCTTTTTTTATTTATACATAGTTTGAAAAGAGCCACTTAAATTACTTGAAATGGAGAGTACATTTCATTTTGAAAAGGTGTAGCATAGCAAGCTAGTTTTAATGAGCAAGAGGAGAGAGTGTGGCGCTACTACTGCCTGTATTGGCATTTATCACAGGACTTCTACTTGCTCAGACTTCCATTGCAGAAACCATAAAACCTATTCTTTCAGCTTGGCTTGCACGACTTCTGATTCCAATTGTTATTATTTACAACATGGTATTTTATCAGCCAGGTAGTTTGAGTTTGATGCTGTTTAGCTTCGGTTCAGCATTTCTTATTTTCTTTGCCTATTTAGCTTTATTTAAAGACAGATTGTTAGCGCTATGCGTGAGTTATACCAACATGGGCTGGCTTGGCTTTCCCTTTGCCATGGCTTTATTTGGTCCTGATGCTACGGCTCCAATTGTTGCGCTATATATTGGAATGTCTCTTTTTGGAAATGCATGGGCTGTTACGGCGGTCACCACCGCACCGCAAAGTAAGCTCAGCATATTAAAAAAGGTTCTGTCATCTCCACCGTGTATTTCAATATTTTGTGCTGTTGTGCTCAGACTTTTAGGGGCCCAGCATATCGAAAGCCCTGCTATACATTGGGTATATGAGGTTGCTAAGTTCGCAATGACCTTTGCTGGCATGTGTGTCTTGGGAATGTGGTTGCGTCGTACTCGAGTACATTTAAAAGACTTGATTTATAGTACGAAAGCTCAAGCATTTAAAGTTACCTGTGGGGTTGTACTTTGCGGCTTAACTTATAGATTTTTACCCATTCCAAATATCAGCCAGCAAATTGGAGTGATGTTTTTAATGTTCTGTCTGCCACCAGCAGCCAATATTGTAGCGCTAGAAACACATTATCAAGGGACGGGAAGATCTGCGGCTTATATCGCTTCAGGGACGATTGTGAGTTGTGTGTGTATTGCGATTTATGCAGTGTTTTTACACATGTTCGTCTAATTAATTATTTAATTCTAACCCTACACTTGCTTGTGCGAAGGCGGCATGGATGCCTCCAGTTAGACTGTGGCACAAGGAAGTGCCATCAGTCTAACAAAAGATTTTTGCTTACTTTTCATCTTTGAAAAGTAAGGGTTGCCTATACAAAGTCGAATACTCTCTAAGGTGGTATTCAAAGGCTATATGGAAAGAAACTTTATACTAAGCTCTCTCTGAATAACTGCATCGCTTGTCCACGATGACTAATCTTATTCTTGTCTTCTTTAGACAACTCAGCGCTAGAAACTTGAAGCTCTGGTAACCAGAACAGTGGGTCATAGCCGAAACCATTTTCACCACGTGCAGCTTCTAAAATTTCACCGTGCCAGATGCCTTGGAAAATTTGTGGTAAAGGATCTTCAGCATGTGTCACCAAAGCAAGTACACATACAAACATACCTTCAATCACTTCACCATTTTTACGGTAGGGCAAAAGGTCATTTAATAATTTTGCATTATTCGCTGCATCGTCACCATGTTCTCCAGCATAGCGTGCTGAATAAATGCCAGGTGCGCCGCCTAAGACTGGTACACAAATACCAGAATCGTCAGCCATAGCAGGTTTACCCGAAATTTTAGAAGCATGACGCGCTTTAATAATGGCATTTTCAATAAAGCTTAAGCCGTCTTCAATTGCATCAGGAATATTAAGGCGACCTTGAGGAATAATTTCTACTGGTAACTTCAACTGTTCAAAAAGTTTTTCAAACTCAGCGACTTTACCTTTGTTATTGCTGGCAAGAACTAAACTGCCCTGATCAAACCAATGTGGGGTAGACATAATAAAACCAAACTTTATAGCTAATATCGAACATCAGTTATGTTACGTGTTTTTTGGAAGGGGATATAGAGGGAAGCAAATAGAATATAAATGAGAATATCCTAATAAACTAAAACCACCTTGTAGAGCATACAAGGTGGTTTTAGTCGAGTAAGGTTTTTTTACGGATAAACCGTTATTATTGTGCCTGAATCCATTTATCCGCACGGTCACGTGCTGTACGGATTTGTTCTTGAGTCAAGTTCGCTGCAAGAGCAGTTTTCTTACCTTCAGAGAGGCTAATCACTTTATTGTCGAGCATGCCATCACGAGTTGAAAGCTCATACCACTGGTAAGCACCCACGTAGTTTTTCTTTTGCTCTTCCATCATCGCGAGGTTATAGCTTGCACGGTTATCACCATTGCTCGCTGCTTTTTCAAAGTATTTACGAGCCATAGACTCATCTTTTTTAACACCAATACCGTCGGCATACATACGGCCTACGTTGAGTTGCGCTGGTGATAAACCTTGGTCAGCTGCTGCTTTAAACCATGCGAAAGCTTGCTTCTCGTCTTTTGCTACATCTTTACCATATTGGTAGTGTGTACCAAGGTAAAATTGCGCGCCTGCTTGACCCGCTTTTGCTGCTTTTTGAAGATCATTAATCCCCATTGTTGAAAAACGTGCAGCCTGACTCGCAACCGATTGTGGCTGGGCGATATAATCTGCATGAGCCTGCATACTTAGCAGTCCTGCAAATAGTGTGCTAAATAATGTCTTTTTCATAGTGCACTCACTCGATAAATAGCGACTTCACCAAACAAATTCGGAACATGTTTGCTTAACAGGCTTCCCTGCTGATTTCCATTGACGGCGAGTCGATTAATAATTTGTATCTGATTTTCAGCACATAGTGCTTCAAAATCTTTAAATGTACATAAATGAATGTTGGGGGTGTTATACCACATATATGGTAGAGCATCCGATACAGGCATCATTCCTTTTAATGCAAGAAAAGAGCGAGTCTTCCAATGCGCAAAGTTTGGAAAAGTAATAATGGCCTGTTTACCCACACGCACCATGTCTCTTAATAAAACATCGGGTGCATCTACGGCTTGCAAAGCTTGTGCCATAACCACATAGTCAAATGACTGGTCAGCAAAGCGGCTTAAGCCGAGATTCAAATCTTGTTGAATAATATTTAACCCGCGACTGACGGCAATTGCAATCTTTTCTTGATCAATTTCTAAACCATAAGCACGAATTTGATGCTTTTGGCTCATATGAGCGAGTAATTCACCGTCACCACACCCTAAATCGAGTACGCTTGAGCCGGGTTTAATCCACTTTTCTGCCAGTTGTTGATCAATACGCATTAGCTTGCCTCCAGTGATGTCGATTTTAAGTGTTCTTCACC
This sequence comes from Acinetobacter sp. WU_MDCI_Abxd143, assembly GCF_025514195.1. Taxonomy (NCBI): domain Bacteria; kingdom Pseudomonadati; phylum Pseudomonadota; class Gammaproteobacteria; order Moraxellales; family Moraxellaceae; genus Acinetobacter; species Acinetobacter sp. WU_MDCI_Abxd143. The sequence continues at coordinate 114,457 of NZ_JAHPTH010000004.1, read as the reverse complement.
GCCTAAGAAAGCGCGCATGGTTTTGACATACAGTGGAATAGGGAATAAGAACGAGTCATGACCTTGTTCAGCATCAATGTCGAGATAGCTTACAGGCTTATGATTGGTAATAAGCGCATCTACAATTTCTTGTGAACGACTTGGTGCAAAACGCCAGTCAGTTGTAAACGACACAATCAGGAACTGACATTTAGTTTTCCCCATTGCTTCAGTTAATGAGTGACCGTACTCACGTGATGGATCAAAATAATCTAAAGCTTTAGTCATGATGAGATAAGTATTGGCATCAAAGTTACGGCTGAACTGTTCACCTTGATAACGTAGATAGCTTTCGACCTGAAACTCGACATCAAAACCGTACATAAATTTGCCAGATTTTAAATCACGGCCAAATTTTTGTTTCATGGCTTCTTCTGAAAGATAGGTGATATGACCTACCATGCGAGCCAAAATTAGTCCGCGTTTCGGGTAACTATCATTTTCTAAATAACGGCCATGATGGAAATCTGGATCAGACAAGATTGACTGACGAGCAACCTCATTGAATGCAATATTCTGTGCTGAAAGCTTTGGTGCACTGGCAATAATCACACATTTTTGTAGGCGGTCAGGGTAGTCTACGGACCATTGTAGTGCTTGCATGCCTCCTAATGATCCACCGACTACTGCATACCAGACATCTACACCCAAACGGTCAGAAAGCATGGCCTGAGTTTTAACCCAGTCGCGTACTGTTACTAATGGAAAATCAGGCCCATAAGGGCGATTGTCATTTTCAGGGTTTGGTGAGGTCGGGCCAGTTGAGCCATTACAGCCACCAATATTATTTAGCGAAACTACAAAAAACTTATTCGTATCAATTGCTTTACCCGGGCCAATACAACTATCCCACCATCCAGCTTTTTTATCATCTTCGTGGTGATAACCCGCTGCATGATGATGTCCGGAAAGAGCATGACAGATTAAAATTGCATTTGATTTATCAGCATTTAAAGTGCCGTAAGTTTCGACCATTAGTTCAAAACGTGGCAAAACACGATCACATTCAAGGTGTAATGGTTCTTCAAATTGGAACTTTTGCGGAGTGACTAACCCCACTGAATCAGCTGGAAAAGACACGGGAACATTTCGCCTTTTAAATCTTTCAGGAATAAAAAGAAAGGATACCAAGCTAGGTATCCTTTCCAAAGTCTTTTTTTTAATTAAACAGCAGCGGCAACAACCTGATCTGTACTTAAAACGCCTTGATCAATCAAACGGTTGGTACATGCAATAATTGCTTCAATGGATGAGGTGACCGTATTGTCATGAACACCGGCACCAAACGAACCTTTACCAGTACCTTTTACTTGAAGCTCAATTAAGGTTAATGCTTTCGCATTTGCACCTGAACTAATACTACGTTCTTCATAGTTCAATACGTCAATTGGTAATTGAAGAGCATTTAAGAACGCAGAGATTGGCCCGTTACCTTCACCGCGAAGTTGTTGAGTTTCACCTTCGACATCCACATCAAGTTCGATAATCTGAGTACCGTTAATGTCAGATAATTTGTAGTTTTTAACTGTGTAATGATGGTTTTTCACATCAACATAAGTGTCTTTAAATAATGTCCAGATTTCTTTGGCATTAATTTCAGTACCGTTCTCATCAGCATATTGCTGAACAACTTGGCTGAATTCGATTTGCAAACGTCGTGGCAACACAACGTTGTAGTTTGATTCCAATAAGTAAGCGATACCGCCTTTACCAGACTGGCTATTTACACGAATTACAGCATCGTAGTCGCGGCCCAAATCTTTTGGATCGATTGGTAAGTAAGGCATATCCCAGACTTCTTCATTTTTCTGGTATTCGAAACCTTTTTTGATCGCATCCTGATGTGAACCAGAGAATGCAGTAAATACCAAGTCACCTGCATATGGATGACGAGGGTGTACCGGTAAACCAGTACATTCTTCAACCGTTGCAATCACTTCATTAATGTTAGAAAAATCTAACTCAGGCGCTACGCCTTGGGTGTACATGTTCAACGCAATTGCTGCAACGTCAACGTTACCTGTACGTTCACCATTACCAAACACACAACCTTCTACACGGTCAGCACCTGCCATAATTGCAAGTTCTGAGGCAGCAATACCACAGCCGCGGTCATTGTGGCAGTGAACAGAAATGATCACACCATCACGACGTGCCAAATTACGATGCATCCATTCAATTTGGTCTGCATAAACATTTGGTGTAGAAACTTCTACAGTCGCAGGTAAGTTTAAAATCACTTTATGGTCAGGACGTGCATCCCAGATTTCTGTGACGGCATCACAGACATCTTTAGCCACTTCTAATTCAGTTGCAGAGAAGCATTCTGGGCTGTACTGAAAAATCCATTCAGTTTGAGGATACTGTGCAGCATACTCTTTAACTTTTTGAGCAGCATTAATTGCTAACTGTTTTGCACCATTAACATCTACATTCAACACCTTTTGACGGAAGGTTGGAGAGTTCGAGTTATAAATATGCACAATTGCGCGTTTAGCACCTGCCAAAGATTCGAAAGTACGTTCAATTAAATGGTCACGTGCTTGAACCAAAACCTCAATGTATACGTCATCAGGAATATGATTTTCTTCAATCAACATGCGAGTAAAATCGAAGTCAATTTGAGACGCAGAAGGGAAACCGATTTCAATATGTTTAAAACCGATTTTTACAAGCATTTTGAACATTTTGAATTTTTGTTCCATGTTCATCGGTTCAAAAATTGCTTGGTTACCATCACGTAAATCGGTACTCATCCAGATTGGCGCTTTTGTAATTTCGTTATTTGGCCATTGGCGATCTGGTAAATCCACACGTTGGTACATACGGCGGTATTTTTTGCTAGGGTCAGCCAACATCATGAGAAAACTCCTTGTCTCGTAGCGCGGTTGCTCTGGATATATTTAGGATATATTTAAAAGGCAACGTCTCTACTTAATATATATGGTATCTAATTCAGAAAAATTAAAGGTAATTTTGAAGTGCTGCTTTAAAAAGCAGACAAAATTTTTATACGCGCGCTTGGCGCAGCATCAGGAGTTGCAGATGATGTCTTGCTTGAGTAGGCTGGGCAAACAAGTAATTCGTTTTCATCTCTAGACCGTAGAATAATAAGTTTGATGGTTTGCTGGGGTAATCTTGATATTTAGATATATCACATCTAAACAATGATTACACCTTGTGCAAAATTCTTATCATAATTTTAGTTAAATAGTTTAGAAAATAATTTTCTAATTTTGCGCTGTTTTATTTTTTATGGAAAATTATTTTCATATTCTTGCCTTTTTAAGGAAAAAAAGTTTGTTAAGAATTAAAAAGGCAAAAATAAATATAGTTACAGTTCTGACCACATACGAATTAAATTATGATAAATGTTGGTGAGCTTCATGACTTCTGGGTAGTTATCGCCGTGTGATTTGCGTAGTTCTCGAATGCTCTCATCAAGATTAAATAAGAGATGGCGTTTACTATCGTCTCGAACCAGACTTTGTACCCAGAAAAAAGAAGCAAAACGAGTACCAGAGGTAATACTGCTGACTTCATGTAGGCTAGTAGAAGGGTAGAGAACTACGTCACCTGCCGGTAATTTGACTTCGTGATAACCATAAGTGTCTTCAATCACTAGGTCACCACCTTCATATTCATCTGGTTCACTTAAAAATAATGTACAAGATAAATCAGTGCGTAGCTGTTCAGAAGTTCCACGGATAAGGCGAATTGAGTTATCTACATGGAAACCAAAGCTTTCATGTTCATCATAACGATTAAAAAGCGGTGGAATAATTTTGTGGGGTAGGGCTGCAGCCTGAAACACTGGATTTTGCCAAATTGCTTTGATGACAAGATCACTTAAATGATGGGTAAGGGGGTCTTGTTCGGAGAGTTGCTGATTTCTTTTCACAGAAGCAGACAAGGTGCCGGCAGTCACTTTTCCACCTACCCAATTGGCGTCTTCCATGAGCTTACGAAACTCGGCAACTTGCTCTTTGCTTAAAACATTGGGGATATGATGAATCACGACAAACACCTTTTATATAGAGACTTCATTTGTAAAAATAGCCTCGTGATGAGGCTATTTTATATGAATTTTAATTAATTCCATAAATAAATTATGGAATTTGAACTTAGTACTTAAAGTTAATCGCTAAGACAGCATTACGGCCATTACCTTCAAACGCGTAGTGAGCTGCGTGTGCACTAGTAAAATAACGCTTATCAGAGATATTGTTGATGTTAAGCTGTAAATTTACGTTCTTGTTCACGTCGTATTTAGCCATAGCATTGTAAATAGTGTAGGTTGGCAAGTATTTCGGAGCAGTCGTATTTACGAAAACTTGATCACGATATTCAACACCAGCACCTAAAGTCAATTGAGGCATTACTCGGTAAGTAGACCATAAAGTAGCGCTGTTTTTCGCTACAAATGGTAATGGTTTACCTTCTTGAGCAACTGCATTGTATGCCGCTTCAGTAATTTCACTATCTAAATAGCTATAGCCTGTAGAAACATCCCATTTGTCTGTAATTTTTCCGTTCAAACTAATCTCAAAACCGTCAACTTTACTTTTACCAGCATTGGCTGTCGTATTTGGGTCGATCTGAATACGCGTATTTTGCTTTTCAGTACGGAAAACTGCTGCTGTTAAGTTCGCACGATTGTTAAACAGGTCCCATTTAGTTCCTAGTTCAAAAGTACGAGCTTCTTCTGGTTTTAGATCATTTGCACTCGCACTTGCAGCACCTGAGTCGCTAATAGAATCTGAACCTGTATCGCCTTCAGCAAGTACACCTACAGGGTTTGCTGATGTAGCGTAGCTTAAATAAATACTACCATCTTCGGTTGGTTTGAAAACTAAACCAGCTTGGTAAGAGAAGTAATCTGTATCACTTTCTAATTTATCACCAGTTTTATGAGGAGTACGTCCACTTACGTCCTTATTATATTTTTTCTCAGTTTCAAATTTATCCCAACGAACACCTAAGTTAAGTAACCATTGTGGATTAAATTCAATACTATCTAAAGCATAAACCCCTACATTATGACTGCGTGTCGTAGATTGCGCTTTAATTGCTCCACGTGTGTCATAGAAGGCACCATTGCCTGGATTATTTAAACTCGTACACCAGCCATTTGCCACAGCAGCAGCTGAAGTACAGTTTTGAATATTGCTGTCCAAAATGGTTGAGGTGGTTTCACCATCAGCATTAGTAAAGGTGTATACGCCTTGGTCAGTTTCTTGGAAGCTCCACTCAGTACCAACATTAAAAGAATGCTTTAGGCTACCTGTGTTGAATTTACCTCTTAAAGAAAGCTGATCGCTATAAGCATCGCTATCTAAGATACGGCTTAACGCACGGCGAGCGATTGTGCCTCTGTAAATATTACCCTTAGAGTCATCAGCATTCGTATAAACATAATCAGATTTAGATTTGTTGTAGGTTGCTATATTAGACAAGGTAAGATTTTCATTAAAATCATGTTCCAACTTAAACGTACCAATGTGGTTTTCGCGTTTGTCGAAATCACGCGCTTTCCAGCCATAGTAGGTTCCAGCTTTTACATCAACAGGCTTGCCGTCACCAGGAGTTACAATAACTCCAACAGGAGGTTTGGTTGGGTTTGCATTGTTAAACGGAATACCTGCATCAGGTTCATCGTTACTACGTAAATAGTAGTAACTCAGTGTTCCGCGAGTTGCCGTATCTAAACCAAATGCAAGACTTGAGGCAATACCAGCACGAGCATATTCAGCGCCGTTACTCTGACCAGCTTTTTCATTTTCGTGACCCATGATAACTACACGACCAGCAATGCCATTACCAAAGTCTTTGTTGGCATCAAGTTGGATATGACGATAGTTATCAGTACCGCCTTGGATACTGCCTTGATAAACGTCACCTTCATGAGCAACTTTAGGGATTAAGTTAATACTTCCGCCAACGCTACCACCACCCCCAAGAGCAGAAGAAGAGCCTTTGATGACTTCTACTTGTTCAATGGCAAACATATCGCGATTTTGAGACGTTGTATTACGAACACCATCAACATAAATAGAAGATTGACCGTTATAACCACGAATGTAAGGCATGTCGGTAAACGGTGTGCCGCCTTCACCTGCACCTAAAGTAATGCCTGGCTCATAGCGTAAAGCTTCGAGAAGGGTATTAGAGTTTGTATCTTTAATTAATTTTTGAGAAAGAATAGAGACTGATTTTGGTGTGTCTTTGAGAGGAGCTACGAATTTAGAGTTTGCAGACTGATCTACTTTTAATGATTCTTCTTGAGTCGCTTGAGTATGAATCGTTGGTAATTGTGAAACTGCTTCTTGTGCCATAGCTGTTGTTGCAATCATTGATAGCGATGAGGCTATTGCAGATGAAACAATTTTTTTACGTGTTCTAATCAAAGACATGACTTCAGGACTCTAAAGCTAAAAGGTTATGCGAATAATAATAATTCTTATTTATATGTACAGTTTGTGTTAATTGGATTTGCCAATTGAATTATGAAGTAAAAATGAATAATTAAATGGTGAATTGTACTTTTATGTAGCTAATCTACTGATTATTAGTCATTGTTTGTTAAAGCGATTAAAATCAAAATTTAATTGTAATTTTAGATTTATAAAGAATAGCTAAAAAATTAGTTTTACTTAAGGCTTTATGAAAAATATTTAAAGAATCATAAAATTACTGTGAAATTTCTTGGAAAAATAGCATTCACTTATAGGAACTGATCGGTTAATTTTGTATATCTGGAAAGTTGTCATATAATACAGCACTTTTTTAAAAACTGTTCCTACTAACTAATTTTTATCGAGGAAGCCATGCAAGTAACGACTGAAGCGGTTTCGGGCGTTGCCCGTCGTTTAAATGTGTCTGTACCGACGAGCCGTATTAACGAGCAATTTGAAGCTCGTTTGAAGCGCACTGCCAAAACTGTGAAGATCAACGGCTTCCGTCCAGGTAAAGTACCTGAAAACGTTGTTCGTCGCGAATACGGTGCAAGCATTTATCAAGAAGTTGTGAATGACATCATTCGTGATAGCGTTTTTGAAGCAATTCAACAAGAAAAAATCAATGCGGTAGGTATGCCGAACATTGAGAAAGTTGAACATAAAGAAGACGCTTTAGTTTTTGAAGCAACTGTAGAAGTTTATCCAGAAGTTGTTGTACAAGCATTCGATACTTTAGAAGTTGAACGTAAATCAGCTGAAATCAAAGACGCTGACGTTGACGCTATGATCGAAAACTTGCAAAAACAACGTCAAACTTGGGCTGTAACCAAGGGCATGGCGAAAAAAGACATGCAAGTGACTTTTGACTTCGAAGGCACTATCGATGGTGAGAAGTTTGAAGGCGGTTCTGCTGAAGACTTTAAACTTGTGTTAGGTTCAGGTCGTATGATCCCTGGCTTCGAAGATGGCATCATTGGCATGAAAGCTGGTGAAGAGAAAGTAATTGACGTTACTTTCCCTGAAGATTACCAAGCTGAAAACTTAGCTGGTAAAGCAGCTCAGTTCAAAATCACTGTGAAGCAAGTTGAAAAATCTAAACTTCCAGAAATTGATGCTGAATTCTTAAAAATCTTCGGTGTAACTGAAGAAGAAGGCATTGAGAAGTTAAAAGCTGACGTTCGTAAGAATATGGAACGTGAAGTTCGCAATGGTTTACGTAACCAAGTTAAACAAGCTGCTTTTGATGCTCTTGTTGCTGCGAACGAAGTTGAAGTTCCAACTGCAATGGTTGCTCAAGAAATTGACCGTCAACGTCAACAAATGGTTCAACAGTTCACTCAACAATTTGGTGGTGCAGGTGCGCAATCTTTCGACAAGAGCATGCTTCCTGACGAATTGTTCAAAGAACAAGCAGAGCGTTCTGTTAAGCTTGGCGTGTTGGTAAGCAAAGTTTTAGCTGATGCTAAACTTGAAGTTGACCAAGCTCGCGTTGATGCTTACATTGACGACATGGCTTCTTCTTACGAAGATCCAACTGAAGTGATTGAATACTTCAAAAATGATGCTCAACAACGTGCTCAAATCGAAGCAGTTGTATTAGAAGATCAAGTTGTTGATCACATCTTAGCTGGTGCTAAAGTGACTGACAAAGCTGTATCTTACGACGACTTATTGAAAGAACAACAAGCTCGCCGTATGGGCTAATCTTTTAAGAAGTCAGAAAAAGGCGCCTCGGGCGCCTTTTTTGTTTTTCTTTAAGTGGTCAATTTGAGTGCGGTATTAAGTACTTAGGTATAAATAATATAATATTTCAGTGCGAACCTTTTGCAATTTGAGAAATTATCCCGCATATTGTTGCCATAGGTTAAGTCACAAAAAATTTAGGAATAAATAACGTATGTATGTTCCAACAATTGAAAATGCTTTAGTTCCTGTTGTGGTTGAACAATCTTCTCGCGGCGAACGTTCTTTTGATATTTATTCACGACTTTTACGTGAGCGCGTCATTTTTCTGACAGGTGAAGTTGAAGACAATATGGCAAATCTGATCGTTGCCCAAATGTTGTTTTTAGAAGCTGAAAATCCTGATAAAGACATCCACCTTTATATCAACTCTCCAGGTGGTTCGGTGACAGCAGGCATGGCTATTTATGACACGATGCAGTTTATTAAACCTGATGTCGTGACATATTGTATGGGTCAAGCTGCTTCAATGGGTGCATTCTTATTAAATGCGGGTGCTAAAGGCAAACGCTATTGTTTAGAAAATGCCCGTGTCATGATTCATCAACCATTGGGTGGTTTCCGTGGTCAAGCATCGGATATCGAAATCCATGCGCGTGAAATTCTCTTTATTAAAGAACGTTTGAACCGCTTAATGGCAGAGCACAGTGGTCAAGACTATGAAACCGTAGCTCGTGATACTGACCGTGATAACTTTATGACAGCCCAAGCTGCTAAAGAATATGGTCTGGTTGATCAGGTGTTAAGTAAGCGTCCATAAGGACCTTCTTATATAAATAACTTGAGATGTTGAAAAAGATCTCCATTTAGTTATTTATGCAGTGCATCTTGCCCTAATATTTAAGATTCTATTTGTGGAGTGAATATGTCCGAACATCCTCAAGGACAAAAACATTGTTCATTTTGCGGTAAAACGCAGTCTGAAGTCGGGAAACTGATTGCGGGTGAGGACGCATATATTTGTAATGAATGTGTGGATGTCTGCTTAGACCTTGTACAAACCAGCCAACAGGTTGAAGCAGGGGACTGGGCGAGTAAGGCATTGCCAAAACCACATGAAATACGTGCTGCGCTTGATCAATATGTGATTGGTCAAGATCTTGCCAAAAAGACGTTATCTGTTGCGGTTTATAACCATTATAAACGCTTGAAAGTGGGTCATAATGGCCATGTGTCTAAAGAAGTAGAAATTGCTAAAAGTAATATTCTACTGATTGGACCTACAGGTTCGGGTAAAACTTTACTTGCGCAAACATTGGCTCGCCTTTTAGATGTTCCATTTGCAATGGCAGATGCAACAACATTAACCGAAGCTGGTTATGTGGGTGAGGATGTTGAAAATATTGTGCAAAAGCTTTTGCAAAAAGCAGACTACGATGTAGAGAAGGCTCAGAAGGGCATTATCTATATTGACGAGATTGACAAGATTACTCGTAAATCTGAAAATCCATCAATTACGCGTGATGTGTCTGGTGAAGGTGTACAACAAGCATTATTAAAAATGATTGAAGGTACAGTTGCTTCGATTCCGCCTCAAGGTGGTCGTAAGCATCCGCAGCAAGAGTTTATCCAAATTGACACCTCAAATATCTTATTTATTTGTGGTGGTGCATTTTCTGGTTTGGAAAAAATTGTACAACAGCGTCAAGAGAAAGGCGGTATTGGTTTTACAGCTGACGTTAAAAACAAAGATGAAACCAAAAAGCTTGCTGAATTGTTCCGTCAGGTTGAGCCAACTGACTTAGTGAAATTTGGTTTAATTCCAGAATTCATTGGTCGTTTACCAGTGATTGCTACACTTGAAGAGCTAGACGAAGAAGCTTTAATGCAAATTTTGACTGAGCCAAAAAATGCATTAACACGCCAGTATCAATATCTTTTCACTATGGAAAATGTTGATCTGATCTTTGAAGATTCTGCATTGCGTGCTGTTGCTAAAAAAGCGCTTGAACGTAATACGGGCGCGCGTGGTCTACGTTCTATTATGGAAAACGTACTGCTTGAAACTATGTATGATTTACCAAGTCGTACAGATGTTGGAACAGTCATTATTAATGAAGCAGTCATTAATGGTGAAGCAGAACCTGTTTATCAGGCTGAGCGCCAACCTAAAGAAGCTGCAACGCATGAAAGTGTTGCTAAGGCAGATTTAAAGGTTATTGATTCGAAGTCTGCATAGATTTCATTCATCTAAAAAGCATGAATCGCGTTAGTGATTCATGCTTTTTTTGTTTTCAATTTATATGGGTAGTGTTAATCTTAAAAATACAAAATACGCATAGTTTTGCGGTGTAAAAAATAAATCAAAAACAAAACGCTTTGAGGGATGCCATGCGTTATTTAATCGTATCTTTGTGCTGTGCCGGACTATTTGTGGGCTGTCAAAGTTCATCTCATTTAGAAAAAAATCCGAGTGAATTGACTGCGACTCTACCTAAAGTTGATGTTGAAAAAGAACCAGGTTTATTAGATCAATATCATTTAGGCGGTTTTACTGTGGGAGGGTGGGTCAACCAAAAATTGGGTCAGACTTTTGCTCCAATCAAACCACAAAATGAACAGGCTGCTGTAGTTTATCTATATCGACCCGACACGAAATGGAATCGTCAGGAAATTGCAGCGATTAATCTTTTTGTGAATGGTAAGCGTATCCCGAGTCTATTACATAATCATTATTACTGGATTGAGTTACCAGCAGGAACGTATCGCCTTTCTGCGAGTCGCCCTTTACTTGGTATCCATTTTCAAGAACCAAAATATATTGATATCACTGTTGAGGCGGGAACGTCTTATTATTTGAAATATGATGAAGAAAATAAAATGGACCGAAGTGAACATACTGGTCCATTTATGTTAATGCAAGACAATATTGGACGTAGAGAGATAGCATTTACCGAGCTTAAATCTTCTAGCTACAACTTTGTGGCTGAAGATGCTTCAGGAAAGATCCGTCATAAACCACAAGAATTAAAGCCAGCTAAATATGATGAAAAATCAGATGTACATCTGATTAAACCATTTAAATTATGGAATCCTTTAACTTGGTAATGAGCTGCAAAAGATAAAGAAAAGTTAAGACTTTTCTTTATCTTTCATCAACGGTGCAAGAATTTTAAGCATCTCTTCTTGCATATGATCTCGTGCTTTAGGGTCATTAAATGTTTGCTGTCCCAACTCCATCATATATTCTGAAATTTGTCCCATAATCTGTACGTTCTTGCGCGTAATTGATTGGCCTTCTGGGGTTTTTAAAAATTTCAGATTAGCCTGAATTTCCTCTTCAGTATAAGTCTTAAGATAAATATCCTGTAAGGCTTGAGCTGTTTTGGGGTTACTAATCAGCTGATTGCTCGAATCTTTTAGGAGAGAACCTAACTTCTTCGCGGCCTCTTTTTCTTTTGAACCTAAAGTTTTGATACCTGTGATATTACTAACGATCTGTTCTGCCTGTTGATCATAGTAAGGCGTTAATTCATTAATTGATTCTTTAAGCAGATAATCAATTTGGCTCATTTGCATGAGTTCTTTAACTGAACTTAATTTGGCAGGAGAGGCAAATAAGCTTGTGGTAATACAGCTTAGGCAGAGGCTGATTGAGAGATTTTTAAGAATAGGGCGAATAGTCATGAAATGACCTATATTCAATATTTGGCAAGAGGGTGCTTTCATTAATAGCACAGATTAACGAAGTAATTGTTACAATTCTTTTCAGATTTTAAAATAAAAAAAGAATGTATAAAAAAAGCACCGAATTCGGTGCTTTTCTTGATTAGCCAGTTGCTGCATCGACTACTGGAATTTTTCCAATTTTCGCTTGCCAGATTTTTGGAGCTACTGCGTGAATTGAAGTACCGTTTACATCAACTGCAACAGAAACTGGCATATCTTCAACTACGAATTTGTAGATTGCTTCCATACCTAAGTCTGCAAACGCAACAACTTCAGCTTTACGAACAGCTTTAGATACGAGGTAAGCCGCACCACCAACTGCCATTAAGTAAGTTGCTTTGTTGTCTTTGATTGCTTCAATTGCTGTAGGACCACGGTCAGCTTTACCGATCATACCGAATAGGCCAGTATGTTCTAATACTTTACGTGTGAATTTATCCATACGTGTTGCAGTTGTAGGGCCAGCAGGACCAACGACTTCATCACCCACTGGATCAACAGGGCCAACGTAGTAAATAAACTTACCTTTAAGATCAACTGGTAATTCTTCACCATTGTCGATCATTTCAACCATACGTTTGTGCGCAGCATCACGACCTGTGTACATTGTTCCGCTAAGGAGTAATGTGTCACCTGGTTTCCAAGAATCCATTTCTTCTTGAGTAATGGTATCAAGGTTTACGCGTTTAGACTGTGAAGAGTCCCAAGTTACAGATGGGTAGTCTTCAAGTTTTGGTGCTTGAATATGAGCTACACCTGTACCATCAAGCTGGAAGTGAGCATGACGAGTAGCAGCACAGTTAGGAATCATACCAACTGGTTTACCAGCAGCGTGACATGGGTAATCTTTAATCTTAATATCAAGAACAGTCGTTAAACCACCAAGACCTTGTGCACCAATACCAAGTGCGTTTACTTTTTCAAAGATTTCGATACGAAGCTCTTCGATTTTGTTCTCTGGTCCACGGCGAAGTAATTCGTCCATATTGATTTCTTCCATGAGTGCTTCTTTAGCAAGCATCATGGCTTTTTCAGCAGTACCACCAATACCAATACCGAGCATACCTGGAGGACACCAGCCTGCACCCATAGTTGGAACAGTTTTAAGTACCCAGTCAACAATCGAGTCAGATGGGTTAAGCATTGCAAGTTTAGATTTGTTTTCTGAACCGCCACCTTTAGCAGCAACAGTAATATCTACTTTATTACCCGGAACGAGTTTGTAGTGAATTACAGCAGGGGTATTATCTTTTGTATTTTTACGACCAAATGCAGGGTCGGCAAGTACAGATGCACGAAGAACGTTGCTGTTTTCAAGGTAACCTTGGCGAACACCTTCGTTTACCGCATCGTCTAAGCTCATTGTTAAGTCAAATTTAACATCTAAGCCCACTTCAAGGAAAACGTTAACAATACCAGTATCTTGGCAAATTGGACGATGACCTTCCGCACACATGCGAGAGTTAATTAGAATCTGTGCAATTGCATCCTTTGCGGCTTTGTTTTCTTCGCGATCATAAGCACGGCTCATCGCTTGGATAAAGTCTTGCGGGTGATAGTACGAAATAAACTGTAGGGCGTCCTTGATCGATGTAATCAAGTCATCTTGTTTGATAATCGTTGTCATACCAGAAAATCTCTTGAGCGGGCTGTTAGCTAGCGGGCTAAATTATATGACAAAAAGACAGTGTTGTGGGAGATTGGTTGATCTTTTGACCGAAAGTCGCATAAGAACATATTGATGTGATTTAAAAGAGAGAAATCGGAAAATTATTTATTTTTGAATGACTAAAATAAAAAAAGCCATTTGAGCGGATATCAAATGGCGAGAGGTAGTAAAGGTGAATTTATTAATTATTTGGCAGCGGCTTGCTGTTCTGCCTGAATTGCTGTTAATGCAATGGTAAAGACGATGTCATCTACCAATGCTCCACGAGATAAGTCATTGACTGGTTTGTTGAGGCCTTGCAGCATTGGTCCAACGCTCACAACATTTGCAGCACGCTGTACTGCTTTATAGGTCGTATTACCTGTATTTAAGTCTGGGAAAATAAATACATTGGCACGGCCAGCAACGCGTGAGTCTGGTGCCTTTTGACGTCCCACACTTTCAACTGAAGCTGCGTCGTATTGAAGTGGACCATCAATGAGTAAATCAGGACGACGCTGCTGAGCAATTTGAGTTGCTTGCTGTACTTTTTCAACATCTGCACCTGTCCCAGAAGTACCAGTTGAGTAACTGATCATGGCAATACGTGGGTCAATTCCAAATGCTTTCGCTGAGTCAGCAGACTGAATTGCAATTTCAGCAAGTTGTTCTGCTGTCGGGTCTGGGTTAATCGCACAGTCGCCATATACATAAACTTCATCTGGTAAAAGCATAAAGAATATTGATGAAACCAGTGAATAATCAGGGGCTGTTTTGATGAGCTGAAATGCTGGGCGAACCGTATTTGCAGTGGTGTGTACCGCACCAGAAACTAAACCGTCGACTTGATCTAAGGCTAACATCATGGTGCCAAGCACTACGGTATCTTGAAGCTGTTCTTTCGCTTGCAGCTCGTTGAGTTTGCCTTTACGTAGCTCAACCATTGGTGCAACGTATTGATCACGAATACTATCAGGGTCGACAATTGCCAATTCAGCAGGTAATTCAATACCGCGTGCTTTTGCAACATCGTGCACAGCATCTGGTTTAGCTAACAAAATACAGTCAGCAATACCACGTGCCTGACAAATTGCCGCAGCTTGAATGGTGCGCGGTTCATCACCTTCAGGTAGCACAATCCGTTTTTTCGCTGCAATCGATTTTTGCACGAGTTCATGACGGAAAGCCGATGGCGACAGGCGAGGGGTAGCGGCATTGTTGCTGTGCTGCTTAAGCCATTCAACATCAATATGACTTGAAACAAATCGAGTCACTTGCTCAGCACGTTCAGTATCATCTGTTGGAATTTCATTACCAAAATTAGATAAACGCTGAGCAGTTTCAAGCGTGTTTAAACGGGTATGTAAAATCGGCAAACCTTGTTTAATTGCACTTTGGCAAAACTCTAAAAGTTCTGGTGCTGGTGCTTCTCTTTCGGTAAGTACCAAACCAGCCAGAGGAATACCATTACTGGTTGCTAAACTACTTGCAAGTAAAACGTCAGTACGCTCAGATGCGCTAATAATTAATTCGCCTGCAATAAACTTATTCAGTTCGTATTCAATGCTTGAAGCAATTAAACTCGAATGCAAAATACGACGTGTTTTAGCTTCACCTTGATGTACCCATTGCCCATCAATGACATTTGCAATATCAAGTGTTCTAGGTACGCTTAGCGTGTTACTAAATGGAACCAGCCCAATAATCGGTAAATCACTAGAACCAAAATAACGATTATATTTTTGCAGTTCAGTCGTAAATTTTGCGATTTCTTCAGTCGGTCGTAACGATGGATCAAACGCAACAGGAATTTGAGCTGTTTCTTCGGTTAATCCACGGGTACGCATAAACAGTACGCCAGCAGTACGATTTGATGTTGCACCGCCAAACTGACGTAAATGAGCATCTACTTTTTCTGCTGCTTTTTTCGGGTTTTGAATATCTGCTGTGCTGACCAGCACGACTTCTGCATCAAGCGCTTGTGCAAGACTTGCGTTAAGTTCACTGGCGAAGTGGTCTTGTCCGTTAGGTAATAAGCCTTCCACAATAATGACATCATGGTCTGCTGCAACACTACGATGAAGGCTAACAGCTTCTTCAAGTAATTCATCTACTTCCCCAGCGGCAATAAGCTGAGTTAATTTTTCATGCGAAATAGATTGAACAGTTTTATTTTGAAATAAATGACCAAATAATGAAGTGGTTCGGTCAAGATGCTCTTGGTCTTCTTGAGAAAATGGTTTTAAAAAGCCTGCTTTAATCCCGTTACAATCAAGTGCGTAAATCATGCCTAAGCAGGCAGAGGTTAAGCCAACCCCTTCACCTGTAGGAATCAATAAAATTGTATTCATATAAACCTATAAATAAACGAATATCGAGTTTTCGCTAAGCTCTAATTAAGCAAGGCTTGCTACAGATGCTGTATTTTCTGCTGCTTCAACAACTTGACGAGTTTCTTTGGCAATACGGCCTTCTTCATCTGTAGGAATGACCCAAATTTGAGGTCCTGTTCCATTGTCGATTCGGCCTTCAGTGCCACGTTTTAGGTTGTTGTTTTGATCTTTATCAAGCTGCAAACCAAAATGAGGTAAATACGCTAAGGTTTTTTCACGAATATAAGCTGAGTTCTCACCAATACCGCCTGTGAAGATTAGACCGTCCAAAGTCGGTAAGCCACAGCTTAATGCAGCAAGTGATTTTGCAAGGCGATAACTAAACACTTCAATTGCAAGACTAGCATCTTCGTTGCCATTTTCGGCAGCTTCAATCACTGTACGCATGTCGTTAGACAGTTGAGATAAGCCTAGTAAGCCACTTTCGTTATTTAAAACTTTATCAATTTTTGCTAAGTCCCAACCGAGGTTTTTTGCAAGGAAGCTATGTAAGCTTGGATCAACGTCACCACTACGCGTTCCCATCACTACGCCTTCAAGTGGAGTGAGACCCATAGAGGTATCAACACTTTGTCCATTCCACACTGCGCAAGTTGAACTGCCATTTCCTAGATGCGCTGTTAACCATCCACCTTTTTTCAGGTTACCTGCCAGCTCACTCGCTTTGTCAGACACATAGGCGTGGCTTGTACCATGGAAGCCATAACGGCGGACATTGTGGTCAGTATATAAAAACTTAGGAATTGCATAACGGTATGCATGCGGTGGCATGGTTTGGTGGAATGCAGTGTCGAATACGGCAACTTGAGGTAATTCAGGAAATAGACGTACGGTTGCGTCAATACCAATTAAATGAGCTGGGTTATGAAGTGGGGCTAAAGGTGTCGCAGCACGAATACGTTCAATAATTTCAGGAGTGAGTAATTCTGCTTTGGTTAAACTACCACCGTGTACAACACGATGTCCAATTGCTTGCGGTTTGTAGTTGGCAAGACGTGCAAGTAAAGTTTCTAAAGCTTTGGCATGGTCAGCATAAGGGATTGAAAGTTCAAGTGGTTCACCACCTACAGTAATTCCCTTAATACGAGCATCAGCTGCCCCCAAGTTTTCTGCTAAACCGTAAATACGATCTTCACGACGCTCTGAAACCAGTGCGTATTTAATAGATGAAGAGCCGCAATTGATAACTAATACTGATGTAGCCACGTTGAAATACCCAAGTCCTGATTTAAAATAGTTTTCCTAACTTCCTGTTCAAGATGTATTATTTTTCGATACAGATTGAACGGGTTGTCATGTTTTAACATGTGTTGTTTTTCTGTCCAAGATAGACTTTAGCCCATTAGACTTAAGCACTATCGACCATCAAATTATTTGTAACTAACATTTGTCCAGTATAAAGCTTAACCACTGTATTCCTTGTTTTTTATACATGTAGAAACGAGTTTTTTGTATATATTTATGAAAGGTAAATTTCTATTTAATGTATTTTTCAAATATTTGGTATAAATTTTTTAAGAAAAAAGAAGTGCTGTTATTTTAATCAAACTATAGGGGAGTATTACAAATAATATACGTAAATGAAATTAAATTTTAATCGTTTATATATAGGTTAAAATATATAAATCATAAACATTTTTAATATAAAACTTAGTATAAAAAAGCCGGTATCAATACATTTATAAGAATATTTTATTGCTTTGATATTATGAGAATTTTCTCATAGTTATTAGGGGCTAATATATCAGTAAATATAGTCAAAAATAAAACCAGTTTCTTGTTTAAAAATTAAACATAATTTGTATTTAATAACCATGCTCGGGTATTACCGTAAAATTGACTAGGGCTTGCATGTCGCTTTTTGCCTTAATAATATTGTTCCTTCCCCTTATCAAATGATGATGAAATATATCATTTGGTCTATTTTTATGTTCCGGCTTATCCGGTTGTACAGGAGCGTCCAGCATGGACTTGCCGAATCCAGTATTGGCAAAAGTGACCGAGCGTGTAATCGCACGTAGTCAAAAAACTCGTTCTGCATATTTACAACGTATCGAACATGCACAAGGCAAATTTCCTGCTCGTGGAGCACTTTCATGTGCCAATCTGGCTCATGGTTTTGCCAGTATGGACGATAATGAAAAATTAATTATTAAAGTAGGCCGTGAACCAAATATTGGCATCGTATCTTCATACAACGAAATGCTGTCGGCTCACGCACCGTATAAAACATTTCCAGATTTAATTAAAAATGCCGCTCGCGAAAATGGGGGAGTAGCGCAGTTTGCAGGTGGTGTACCTGCGATGTGTGACGGTATTACCCAAGGTAATGCTGGCATGGAACTATCTTTGTTCTCTCGTGAAACCATTGCGATGAGTACAGCGATTGCATTGTCTCATAACATGTTTGACGCAGCTTTATGTCTTGGTGTTTGCGACAAGATTGTGCCGGGCTTGCTCATTGGTGCTTTGCAGTTTGGCTATTTACCTACTATTTTTGTGCCAGCTGGCCCAATGACCAGTGGTCTATCTAACGATGAGAAAGCTAAAATTCGTCAGCAATTTGCAACGGGTCAGGTTGGCCGAGATGCTTTGCTAGAAGCTGAGTCAGCTGCTTATCACGGACAAGGGACTTGTACTTTTTACGGTACAGCCAACAGTAACCAGATGCTGATGGAAGTTATGGGCTTACATTTGCCAAGTGCCGCATTTGTTCATCCCCACACACCATTACGTGATGCACTTACTGCAGAAGCTGCGATTCGTGTACTTGATTTAACAGTTGAGCGTGGAAACTACACGCCGATTGGTCATGTGATTGATGAAAAAGCCATTATAAACGGCATTGTGGCGTTACTCGCTACCGGTGGTTCAACCAACCATACTTTGCATTTGATTGCGATTGCTCGCGCTGCTGGTATCTTGATTGACTGGGATGACTTCGATGAGTTATCGGCTGTTGTTCCATTACTCGCAAAAATCTATCCAAATGGTAAGGCTGATGTAAACCATTTCCAAGCTGCGGGTGGGGTCGCTTTCCTCATTCGTAACTTACTTGAAGCTGGTCTGTTGCATAACGATGTAACGACAGTAGCTGGTAAAGGTTTGCAGCATTACACCAAAGAACCAAAACTGATTGACGGTAAGCTCACTTGGGTTGACGGTGTGGTTCAAAGCCTTGATGACAAAGTTCTACGTAGCATTGATGCGCCGTTTCAACCAGATGGTGGCTTGCGTTTAATGCAAGGTCGCCTTGGCCGTGGTGTGATCAAGATTTCTGCTGTTGCGCCAGAACACCGTAAAGTTAAAGCTCCAGCAATTGTGTTTGATTCTCAAGAAGCAGTGCAAGCTGCATTTGATCGTGGTGAATTACATCGAGACTTTATTGCAGTTGTTCGTTTCCAAGGTGCGCGTGCTAACGGTATGCCTGAATTGCATCGTTTAACTCCTGTGTTGGGTGTTTTACAAGATCAAGGTTTCCACGTTGCTTTAGTCACTGATGGGCGTATGTCTGGTGCTTCAGGTAAAGTTCCTGCGGTGATTCATTTATCTCCAGAGGCCTTACTAAATGGGCCGATTGCTAAAGTGCAAACAGGCGATATGTTAATCATTGATGCTGAGGCTGGCGTACTCGATGTTGAAATAGATGAACAGACTTGGCAGTCGCGTCCTGTTGCTCAGCCAGAACATCAGGCAGAAAACGAAGTTGGCTTTGGCCGTGAATTATTTGGTGTTTTCCGTGCTGCTGCTGCGCCAGCTGAACATGGAGCATCTGTATTTGGTGCATTGGTTGGTGAAAATTCACCAGAGCAGATTTGAATCAAAGGAACTGAAAAATAATGATTAAAATTGAAGATATTGTCAAATTAGGCCCAGTTATTCCTGTATTGGCATTTGATTCTGCTGAGCAAGGTGAGAATGTATCACGTGCTTTACATGCAGGTGGCGTGAAAGTTCTTGAGATTACATTGCGTACCGCTGCTGGTCTTACTGCTATTGAGCGTGCTAGTCAATTAGCTGATGACATTGTGGTGGGTGTAGGTACGATTACTAAGCCAGAACACTGTGCTCAAGCTAAAAAAGCAGGTGCTCAATTTGGGGTATCTCCTGGTTTAACTAAAGATTTACATTTGGCTGCCCAAGATGCTGGCTTACCTCTATTGCCTGGTGTGATGACACCAAGTGACCTGATTCAGGCAATTGAATTAGGTTATGACATTGTAAAGTTCTTCCCAGCTCAACAAGCAGGTGGCGTTGAGATGCTAAAAGCATTTTATGGTCCATTTCCAAACTTACGCTTTTGTCCGACTGGTGGAATTACTGCAGAGTCAGCACCGGATTTCTTAAAGCAACCTAACGTGGTTTGTGTAGGTGGTTCATGGTTAACACCTAAAGCTACTGTAGCTGCACAAGACTGGGCTGAAATTACTCGCTTGGCACAAATTGCGAGTCAGTTGAGAGCACCGTAGATGTAGTCGATATTTATAAAAAATGAAGTGCATTTTATGTGCTTTAAAGGCTGTATTGATGTGACCAGTTTGTGCTGGTCACACCTAAATATAAAAATTTAATGTCTTAACAGTAGGAATTACTGTGGTTGAAGACCTTTATTTAGGCTGTGTGCCTAAATAATTATTCCAAGGAGAAGTGTCCCATGGAGACGGTTCAGGGTGGCATGTTACTGATCTACACTGTAATCGCGATTATTGCTTTAGTGGTCATGATCGCGAAGTTTAGAATTTATCCATTTCTGGTTCTTATTATTGTTTCACTTGGTTTAGCTTTAGCTGTTGGCATGCCAATGGGCGATATTGTTAAGTCATATGAAGCTGGTACTGGTAAAACCCTAGGCCACCTCGCGATTGTAATCGCACTAGGTACGATGCTCGGCAAAATGATGGCTGAGTCGGGTGGCGCAGAGCGAATAGCAATTACTTTAATTAAGTGGTTTGGTGAGAAAAATATTCACTGGGCCATGATGTTTATTGCCCTTATTGTTGGGCTTCCCGTATTTTTCGAAGTAGGTTTCGTTCTACTCATTCCAATTGCATTCAACATTGCGAAGCGAACAGGCAAATCCTTACTGGTTGTTGGCTTGCCGATGGTTGCTGGTTTGTCGGTTGTGCATGGCTTAATTCCCCCACATCCGGCAGCCTTACTTGCGGTACAGGCTTATCATGCTGATATCGGTAAAACGATTGCTTACAGTTTGTTGGTGGGTATCCCAACTGCCATTGTGGCAGGTCCATTGTATGCACTTTGGATCAATAAATATGTCAAATTGCCTGAGAACAATCCATTGTTTAAGCAATTTGTTGAGGCAGATAAGAAAGAAACTCGTGAGTTACCAAGCTTTGGAATTACCTTATTTACGATTATGTTGCCTGTCGTATTAATGTTGATTGGAAGTTGGGCTGATCTATTCTTTGCACCAAAAACTTTCGCTAACGATTTACTACGTTTCATTGGTACTTCTGATATTGCATTGCTCATTGCCGTACTGGTCAGCTTTATTACCTTTGGTACAATGCAGGGCTTTAATCGTGAACAGATTGAAAAGTTCTGTGGCGGATGTTTAGCTTCTATTGCCGGAATCATGTTGATTGTAGGGGCTGGCGGTGGTTTTGGCGGCATTTTACGTGACAGTGGTATTTCTAATGAAATCGTCTCTACAGCCTTAAAGGCAAATTTGTCGCCGTTATTATTGGGTTGGTTTGTTGCAGCATTGATTCGTTTGGCGACAGGTTCGGCAACAGTCGCTATGGCTACTGCTTGTGGCATTGTTGCTCCAATTGCAGCCACGGCAGGTGTCGCGGTTAGACCAGAACTTTTGGTACTTGCCACAGGTTCAGGTTCATTAGTTTTCTCACATGTAAATGACGCAGGATTCTGGTTAATCAAAGAATATTTTGGTATGACAGTAGGGCAGACACTCAAGACTTGGTCAGTATTAGAAACGATCATTTCGGTGTTGGGTTTATCTTTCACGCTACTGCTTAGCACTATTTTATAATTAAAGGTGAGTAATCCATGATTGTGATTGCAATGGGTGTCTGTGGAACAGGTAAAACCCTAATTGGTGAATTGTTATCAGAGCGTTTGGCTTGTGAGTTTCTTGATGGCGATACGCTTCATTCAGCTGCAAATAAAAGTAAGATGAGTCAAGGCATTCCCTTAACTGATGAAGACCGCTTGCCATGGTTACAAGCAATTCGTCAGGTCATTGAAACCAAACAGAGAGATGGTGAAACAGCTGTATTTACATGCTCGTCTTTAAAGCGGATGTATCGCGATATTTTAAGAGGGCAGGACCAGAATGTTAAGTTTGTCTACTTAAAAGGTTCTTATGAGTTATTACAGCAACGACTTGCAGAAAGATCAGGTCATTTTTTTGACCCAGCGTTGCTACAAACACAGTTAGACACATTAGAGGAACCTGATGTGAATGAAGCAATTGCTATTGATATTGCTCTCACACCAGAACAGATCATTGAACAAGTTATCCAGAAGCTAGGGGTGACTGATAGCGTGTGTCGGGGGTAACTTCATCTAGAAAGGTTATCAACGCTTTAAGATATTCACCTTGTGGTTTACGGTTCAAGCAAGGTGAGTACGGATAATAATAGTGATATTGACCCGAATAAAACCTGATTACAGTGGCGAGTTCGGGGAATATATAAAAGACATACGAATAATAAGGTATTAAGAAGAATGAATCAGTTAAATAATCTACAACTTAAATTCCCAGTAGTGGACAGTATTCCTGAAAGTGTGTGTCTGCCCTCCCAAATTCATCAGCGTGTCTCACTAGTGGATGGTGAATTAAAGCTATGGGCTGGTGCAACCAAGAAAACATTATCTCCAATCTGGATTCAGCAGCCTGACGGTAGCCTACAGCAAGTTGAGCTTGGTAGTTATCCAGTCATGGGTGAAAAAGAAAGCGATGAAGCATTAGAAGCAGCGGTAAGGGCTTACAATAATGGTCGTGGCGAATGGCCAATGATGAAGGTTGGTGAGCGCATTGCCTGTATGCAAAATTTTATTCAGCGCATGGTGGAGCAGCGAGATCTAATTATTAAGCTGATCATGTGGGAAATTGGTAAAAGCTTGGCGGATTCAGAAAAAGAATTTGACCGTACGATTACCTACATGCGTCAAACGATTGATGCCCTGAAGGATTTGGATAATGCCAACTCCCGCTTTGTAATTGCTGAAGGTACGATTGGTCAAATCCGTCGTACTCCACTAGGTGTCGTGTTGTGTATGGGACCATACAACTACCCACTGAATGAAACCTTTGCGACTCTGATCCCAGCCATGCTAATGGGTAATACCATCATTTTTAAACCACCTCAATTTGGGACCTTGTTGTTTGAACCGTTACTAGAAGCGTTCCGTGATTCATTTCCAAAAGGTGTGATCAATACCATTTATGCACCAGGTTCTCTGGTAGTACCTCATTTACTGGCATCTGGGCAAATTAATGTACTGGCACTGATTGGTTCTAGTAAAGTAGCTGATCACTTGAAGAAGCAACATCCTAAATCTCACCGTCTGCGTGCAATTTTGGGGTTGGATGCGAAGAATGCAGCTATTATTTTGCCGGATGCCGATTTGGATCTGACAGTGAAAGAGTGTCTATTGGGTGCATTATCGTTTAATGGTCAGCGTTGTACCGCACTCAAAATGTTGATGGTACATCGCTCAATAGCTGATGAATTTGTTAACCGCTTAACGGCTGAACTGGCCAAACTTAAAGTAGGGATGCCTTGGGAAAAAGGTGTGTTTATTACTCCGTTACCAGGTATGCACCGTACGACCTACATGACTGAAGTTATTGAAGATGCTGTGGTTAAGGGGGCAAAAGTAGTTAATCCGGAAGGCGGTGAATTCTGCAAAACGATGTTCTATCCAGCTGTAGTTTATCCAGTGACTGAGGGAATGAGGCTGTATCGTGAAGAACAGTTCGGTCCTGTGATACCAGTCTCTATTTATGATGACATCGAAACTGTGTTGGAATATGTCACTACTTCTGATCATGGGCAGCAGGTGAGTATTTTTGGTAGCGACCCTGAGCAAATTGGTCATTTAGTTGATCCGTTGGTCCATCAGGTTTGTCGTGTGAATATCAATTGTCAATGTCAGCGTGGCCCTGATGTATTCCCGTTCGGTGGTCGTAAAGATTCTGCGGAAGGTACACTGTCTGTGCATGATGCGCTTCGTGCATTCTCAATCCGTTCAATGATTGCTGCTAAACAGACAGATGACAGTAAGGGCATGTTGGCCTCTATGGTATCTGAGCACTATTCTAAATTTGTGAATACGGACTTTATTTTCTAATAAATATACGAATAAAAAGCCAGCCTGCGGGCTGGTTTTTTTATAATTACTTATAACTTGAATAATAAAAAACGCCTGATATTGATCAGGCGTTTTTTATTTGAACTAATAGATTTAATTATTGACGAATTTGACCGTCGCCCAACACAATCCATTTTTGAGAAGTTAAGCCTTCTAAGCCAACAGGACCGCGGGCATGGATTTTATCGGTGGAGATACCAATTTCAGCGCCTAAGCCATATTCGAAACCATCAGCAAAACGAGTTGATGCATTAATTACGACTGAGCTTGAATCTACACGAGCCAAGAACTGACGAGCTAAAGTGTAGTTTTCAGTCACAATTGCATCAGTGTGATGTGAACCATATTTGTTGATATGGTCAATTGCTTCATCAATCCCGCTCACCACTTTAACTGCAAGAATTGGCCCTAAATATTCGGTGTACCAATCTTCTTCTGTTGCAGGTTTTACAGAGGCACCCAAAATACGGCGTGTTTCTGGACAGCCACGTAACTCAACTTGTTTTTCAGCATAAAGTTCAGCAATGTGCGGTAAGAAAATATCTGCAATTTTTTCATCAACGAGCAAAGTTTCCATCGCATTACAAACGCCATAACGATGTGTTTTGGCATTTAAAGTAATTGGTAATGCTTTTTGCAAGTCTGCCTGTGCTTCAACAAATACATGGCAGTTACCATCAAGATGTTTAATGACAGGAATACGAGCTTCATTGGTTACGCGCTCAATTAAGCTTTTACCACCACGTGGAACAATAACATCAACATATTCAGCCATGGTAATAAGATGACCAACAGCTGCACGGTCAGTGGTTTCAATGACTTGTACTGAATGTTCAGGTAAACCAGCAACTTTTAAGCCATGTTTAATAGCTTCAGCGATTGCTTTATTTGACTCAAGTGCCTCTGAACCACCACGTAAAATAATGGCATTACCAGATTTAATCGCTAAAGATGCAGCTTCAAGGGTAACGTTTGGACGTGATTCGTAAATCATACCAACGACACCTAAAGGCACACGCATTTTTCCAATTTGAATGCCTGTGGGGCGGTATGCAAGATCAGTAATTTCCCCAATAGGATCGACAAGTGCAATCACGTCCTTTAAACCTTGCAACATGCCTTTAATACGTGCAGGTGTAAGCTCAAGACGATCAAGCAGGGCGCTGTCGAGCTGGTTGCTACGACCTTTATCCATGTCGATTTGATTCGCTGCCAAAATAGCTGCCTGATTATTTTCTAAAGCAGTATAAATAGCAGAGAGCGCATGATTTTTTAGTGAGGTAGAAGCACTTGTGAGGACACGAGAAGCCTCGCGTGCTTGTTGCCCAACTTTTTGCATATATTGTTCAATTGAATCTTGCATAGCATTTTTTAATCATTTACCAATGACTACGATAGTAGCAGTCAAATGCGGAACAATGAATGGCTTTTTTTCAAAAATGTGACCGCTATAAAAAAACATTTAAATATTTTGCAAACTATTAGCGGCTTAAACAGGATGAGCGGTCAATTCAGCGATTGCGTATATTTCAGACAATTGTTTAGAATGTTATTGTGCAATACAAACAAATACAAATTTTAAAGATTTGTGCATAAAAGATTACGTGTTCAAGAAGGAACTCTTGCAGCATAAAAAAATTACAGCAAGGAGGAAGCAAGGATATGAATTCCATTATTCAAATGGATTCGGAGATCAACCAAGCTTATGCCGGTTTTGGCTTTTTCGATATCTACCATAGAGATAGTTTTAAACAACCTGCTCGTACAACATGGATCGACGGCTGGAAAATTGAATATATGGCAATTGCCGATCCAAAAACGATTCACAATACGCCAATTGTGATTGTGGGCGGTGCTTTCCAGAATTTTAATTCTTATAAATATTGTGTTGAACAATTGTTTGAAAGCGGTCCGGTCATTTTAATCGATTTACCTTCGATGGGCGCAAATCAGCAAATTACCAATCGAGATACAGGAATATCTGCGGGTACTTTAGAACTGCCTGATTTATCTGAAATGTTAGGACGTTGGTTAGATATCGTTGGAATACAAAAAGTTTCTGTCATGGGAATGTCCTTGGGGTCAGTCATTGCCTCTTGTTTTGCTCATCACCGCCCAGATTTGATGGATCGTATGATCTTAATGGGTGTTATGCAAAAGACTCGTAAAAGTTGGCGAATGATTTTGGAAGAGTCACTCAAACTCATGCAAGAAAACCGCATGGAAGAGTTTGGGCAAGCGGTAATTTTATATTTGGTGAATCATGCCAAATTAGATAAAACACGTATGTCACCAACCGCTAAAAAATTATTTTTTAGACAAATGGCCGAATTTACGGGTACTGAGCGAGAACGTTATGAAATTAACTGTAATCGTCTTTTGCGTTTAACAGATGTACCTATTCCAGAGTGCAAAACGTTGGTTGCAGCAGGGCAATACGACAGTTTTACTTTGCCTCATGAAAATGCGAACTTTGCGTTGCAATGTCCAGATATGGAATTTGCACTGATTGCGAATGCCGATCATGTGCCACAGCTCCAGCGTCGTAAAGAAACTATGAGTTTGTTCACTTCATTCTTGAAGGGTGAATCTATCCAAAATTTGGATGGTATTATTCCTATGACACGTGAACAAATGCAAAACATGGAACGCCGTGGTGAGGAGCGAGTTCGGGTCTTGCAGCCAAAAACTCAACTTAATCACCGAGAGTTTGATGTAGAGGTACCTGTAACAATTGTCGATGTCACTTTCTTCGGTATGTATTTAAAAATGGATAATGTTTCGCAGCTTGAGTTTGTGAACGACCATCCGCGTGACTTGGCACTACATTTAGAAGATGAAGAAGGCACTTTTGCAATTGAATGCTTAATTTTTGAAAGTACAGTTCAAGGTATTCGAGCTTTATTTAAACATGGTAGTTTTGAACTTGCTGATCGTTTAAGCCGTTTTATTGCTCGTCAAAAACAAGCAGTTTAATCATGATCGTTATAGATGGAAGCTCGTTTATTTCGAGCTTCCATTTTTTATATTTGTTATTTTATTTGCGCGTGAATAGTCCAGACTAAATCGCCTAAATGCTCTTCATGGCTATCTTGAGAAATTTGCCCAAAGAATATTTGTGGCTGTTCAATAGTAACTTGCTGAAACTCCGTGTTTTTAAAAAAGTCCTTAACCTCTTGTGGACTTTTGAAATGAAAACTAAATGAACTGCGAGACATGAGTTTAAGTAACTTACTGCTATTCCAAATAATACTCGCAAGTTTGTTTTTAACTGGTTCAGGGTATAGGTCAGTTAAATAATGAAAATTTTTAAAAGACGAACCATAGTGTGCAATTGATTGAATCAGCTGTTTTAATAAATCTTTATCAAAGTAATTAATTAAACCTTCACTAATCACAACTAGCGGGCGGTTTGGGTCAAATACTTCAAATGCTTGTGCAAAAGCTTCGGTAAATAAATCAACTGATAAAATTTCGGGCGCATTTTTTTCAATTTGTTGTAATGCATTTTGTTTGGTTTGTGCCATGTCGGGTAAATCAAGCTCCCGATAGGTAATAGAAGGGTAACGTTGTCTAAACCACCAGCCACGTGGAGACAGGCCACATGCTATTTCTAGAACTTGTAAATCAGGATTTTCTTGAATGAGTTGTTCTAAATGATGATCAAGCATAGTATGGCGTTGTTTGAGCGTAGTGCGCATGCTACCGCCCACATATTTCTCTGCCCATGATTCTATCGGGTGAACTAAATATGCCAATGATTTGCCTTTGGTTGTGGCAAGTGCTTCATGAGAGATTCCCATTTGATACCAGATATAACCCGTATAGTGGGCTGTAAAAGAGATGTGGCGGTGTTTTGAAAGTTGTTGTGTCATTCGTCCTGAGCTCGATTTATTGTTTTTGTGTGATCTTCATTATTAATAACAATGAAGAGGTTCTAATGCATTGATAGTGAATGAATCTGCATGACGGAGTCCTGTCAATTAGGTTGGCATTCTGGGATGAACTTTCAGTTGGAGTTACTTTTCTTTCGGGAAAAGTAACCAAAACCATTGTCATACGCAAAACCTGTTCACTTTCTGCATCTATCAAATATATTGAAGCAATCAATATCCTTCAGCAGATGAGCAGGTTGCGTATGACTTAACCGCGTATCAGATAGTGAATAGGTTTTTGTAGCCAATTAAAATTTTTACTAACTTAAATCGAATTTTTAAACTCTTCAATGGCTGTTTTGACAGCTTGCCACTCGTCGTCAAGCGATAAGGTTTCACCAATCTGAATTTGTGGAATTTGACCACGCATGCGTTCTAAACGTTCTTGATTTGGTAGCTCTAAGTTTGCAATACCTTCAAGTGCTGTACATGCCGCACTACGGTCATTACACACCAGTCCCATATCACAACCAGCAGTTAAAGCAGCTTGAATACGTGCATCTGCGCCACCTGCTACACATGCAGCTTGCATGCTTAAGTCATCAGAGAAAAGTACACCATCAAACTTCAAACGGTTGCGTAGAACTTCTTGAATCCAGAAAGGTGAAAAACCTGCTGGATTTGGATCGATCTGATCATAAATCACATGTGCAGGCATGAGTGCATCAAGCTGAGGCATAAGTTTAATAAAGCTTTGCATGTCATGGTTGTAAATTTCGTCATAGCTACGGCTATCGATTGCAGCTGCAACATGAGAGTCGGCTTTTACGGAACCGTGGCCCGGGAAGTGTTTGCCCGTGTTTGCCATTCCAGCTTTTTTCATGCCTTGCATAAATGCGCCAGCAAGTGGTGCGATATCCTCAATATTTTTAGAGAAACCACGGTCACCGATCACATCGCTAATTGCATTGAGGTCTAAAACGGGTGCAAAACTAAAATCGATACCTACAGCCAAGACTTCAGTTGCCATGAGCCAGCCGCACTGTTCAGCTAGTTCAAGTGCTTTTTGAGGTTGAGTAATATAGAGTTCACCGAAACGACCCATGGCCGGTAATAAGGTAAAACCTGATCTTAGGCGCTGAACTCGCCCACCTTCTTGGTCGACAGCAATTAAAATATCTGGACGAATTTGACGCATGTGGTCCGTTAATGCACGGACTTGTTGTGGAGATTCAATATTTCGTGCAAATAAAATCATGCCACCGACTTGCGGAGCGCGTAATAGTTCAATATCTTCTTGAGTAAGTTCTGTGCCGGCGATGTCCAGCATCAATGCGCCAATCATATTGGTTCCATTTGAATTTTGATTGAAAAACAATAAGCGAATTTTGCAATGTTTTGCTACATTTTGTCAGTACAGAATATGATAAAACTACACGGTATAAACAATTTAGTTGGTTAAGATTTTGAATCTGCTTAGTTCATATCGAAAACAGAGCGTGTAAGATAGGAACACCCAAGGAAGTATTAAAAATTTATGAAACTTCAAACTATAGCTTGTGCAGTAGCGATCGCGACTGGCGGTTTATTCTTCACTCATACGATGAATGAAGCGAGAGCAGCAACCAATACTGCTGTGGTTTCTCAATCAATCCAGCCAACGCAAGAACAAGCTTTGGTAGCTCGCCAGCTGGCAACTTTAGTTGATCGCCAACATTATTTAAATATGCGTCTGGATGCGACGACATCAAATCGTATTCTTGATATGTATTTAGATAGTCTTGATCCAGATCACTCACTATTTTTAGACGCTGAAGTTCAAAATTATAAAAAACTATATGGTTCAAATTTTGGTGCTTCATTAAAAGCGGGGAATTTGACTGGACCGTTTGCCATTCATCAGCAATATCGTGAACGTTTAAAACAGTTTTATGAGTTCATGTTAGCTGAGTTAAAACAACAGCAAAATTTAAAGCAGCCTAATAGCTATATTGAAGTTGATCGTGAAAAAGCACCGTATTTTAAAACGACTGCTGAGCAACAAAATCATTGGCGCAAAATGTTGGTTTCACAGTTAATCAACTTAACCATTAGCCGTGAAGAAGAGCAGGCGAAACAAAAAGCGCTTAAAGAGAATCCTTCACTTGCTGATGGTCAAGACTTAACTGGCCCAGAGGATTTAACGCCAGCTCAAACGTTAACTAAACGTTATACGCGTCAGCTTGAAAGAATTAGTCGTGTGAAAAGCGATGACGTCTTGGACAAAACATTAAATGCAATGTTGGCGACTTATGATCCACATAGTAACTATTACCCGCCAATTGATGCGATCGAACTTAATCGCCAAACCACTTTGCAACTCGAAGGTATTGGTGTGTCGATTCGTCCAGAACGTGGCAACGAAGATTACACCAAGATTGAAACCATTGTAGAAGGTGGTCCTGCAAGTAAGTCTGGCCAAGTGAAATCAGGAGATCGAATCATTGGTGTCGCCCAAGAAGGCGAGAAAATGGTTGATGTGATTGGCTGGACAAGTTCTGAAATTGTTGGGCTTATTCGTGGTAAGCGCGGAACAAAAGTCACATTAAAACTTCTTGGTGCTGGTGCATCAATGAGTCAGGCACGTAATGTGACCCTAGTACGTGATGTTATTCAAGAAGAAGATGCTGGTGTTCGTTCACGCACCGTTGAAGTGACACGTGATGGTAAAAAGCATGTGTTGGGTGTAATTGAAATTCCATCATTCTATTTTGACTATCGTTCACGTCGTGCGGGTCAACAATACCGTTCAGTTTCTGAAGATACTGCAAATGCTTTCGAAGCACTAAAAGCGAAGAAAGTAGAAGGTATTATTATTGACTTACGTAATGACCCAGGTGGTTCATTAGAAGAAGTTGCACGCATGTTGGGACAGGTGATTAAGTCTGGCCCGGTAGTACAAATTCGTGATGGCAATGGCAACGTAAGCGTCTTTGAAGATAACGATGGCGGCCAGCAAATTTATACAGGTCCACTCGCGGTATTGGTGAACTTGGCATCTGCTTCAGCAAGTGAGATTTACTCTGCTGCAATTCAAGATTATGAGCGCGGTATTATTATTGGTAGTACAACGACTGGTAAGGGTACAGCTCAGGTACAACTTGATACTCTTGCATATGGTCAAGCGACTTTAACTCAGCGTAAGTTCTATCGTATTACGGGTGGTAGTACACAGAATAAAGGTGTAGTGCCAGATATTAAACTCGTCGATATCTATAACGAAGAGTTTGGTGAGCGTAAATCGAAGAATGCGTTGAAGTGGGACACAATTCCTACTGCACCATTTAAGCGAGAAGGTTCTGTTCAGCCTTATGTGACAAAATTGTCTCAATTCTCTGAACAACGTGTTGCCAATGATGCTCAGTTTAAATATCTAAATAAGCGTACTGCGATTGCTAAGGTAACGAGTGATCAGAAACAAGTGGTACTTGATATTGATAAGCGCCGTGCTGAATTACTTGGCTTAGAAAAACAAACTTTAGATGCAGAGAATGAGCGCCGTGCTGCAACTGGTCAAAAGCCTTTTGCAAACTGGGAAAGCTATCAAGCTTCATTGGATGCTCTAGCTGAATCTCGCGCTAAAATGAAAGCATCACAACGTCCTGCATTACCAGAAGAAGAAACTTTTGTGACTGAAGCTGCTAATGTACTGATGGATTATGCAAAATTGCAAAATCGCTAAGAGTTGCTAGGATTTAAGAAAAAGCATACTGTTATCAGTGTGCTTTTTTTATTTTTCATGTCAGTAAACTGTCATGCATTTATCATCAAATTGTCAAAAAAACTGCTTAATCTTTAAGCATGAAAATAAATACATTGATGGATGGCGCTATGCAAAGCTCATACGCGACAGCACTATTAAAACAACAGCAACTTCCTGAAAGCTTCCAATTCTTTTTTAAACAAAAGCAACTATCTAATACGCATTCACTGCATGATTTAGTACGTCCACGTTTAAAAATTGCAATTGTTACCGAAACTTGGCCACCTGAAATCAATGGTGTGGCACTTTCATTATTGCAATTATGCCAAGGTTTACAGAAACAGGGGCATAAGATTTTACTGATTCGTCCAGAACAAAAAGCAAAATGCCATGACTTTACGCCAGAGCAAGAATGTCTGGTGATGTCGCAGGCGATTCCAAAATATCCGACTTTACAGTTTGGTTGGCCACAATATTTAAAAGTATCGAAAGCTTTTGAAAAGTTTGTACCTGATGTCGTTCATATTGTGACTGAAGGACCGTTAGGCTTAACTGCCATGCAAGCCGCTAAGGCAAAGGCTATTCCGATTTCGAGTGGTTTTCATTCACCATTCCAAGATTTTAGTCGATTCTTCGATTTGGCTTTTTTAGTCAAGCCGATTCAAAAATATCTGTGCTGGTTTCACAATAACACTCAAGTAACTTGTGTGCCGAGTAAAGATACTCAAGAAGCATTACGCGGTTTTGGTATTACTTGTCCACTGGTTGTGGTTGGGCGCGGCGTAGATACAACAAGATTTTCACCTAAGCATCGCTCTGAAAATTTACGAAAACAATGGGATGCTGATGAGAATACTCGCGTTATGCTTTATGTGGGGCGTTTGTCTCCCGAAAAAGAAGGGCAAGTTCTCATTGAAAGTTATGCGAACCTGCAAACCATTCAGCCACATAAAACTAAATTAGTAATTGTAGGAGATGGCCCAGATTTTGCTCGTTTAAAGTCACTACCTGAAGCGAAGGGTGTTATCTTTACCGGAAGTCTGAGAGGTCAAGATTTGGCGGCTGCCTATGCGAGTGCAGATGTATTCGTTTTTGCGAGCCAAGTTGAAACGTTTGGTAACGTAGTTTTAGAGGCGATGGCAAGCGGTTTACCAGTTATCGCGTATGATTATGCATGTGCACATCAATATTTAACCCATGGTGTGAATGGCTGGTTAAGCCCACTTGGTCAAATAAACCACTTTATACAACAAATTTATCAGCTTCCTTCAGTACAACAACTTAGAGAAATGGGCGTACAAGCCTGTCATAAAGTACAGCAAAGCGGTTGGCAACTTCCGGTTCAGCAATTGGAGCAGGCATTTTATCAGGTAGTGAAGGAGCCCTCGTTGGACTTCACCTAAGTATCCTAAGATAGGAGAATGACCATGAAATTTAAGAATGCAAAAATAAAAATACTCGATTTAGATTTGAGAGGCTGTTTATATCTGAACAATTTCTCTCACTCACAGCGTGTTGCCCTTTTTTTCAAAATTATCAGTCGTGTTGGTGATGGTCCGTTTTGGTATCTAATGCTGGCAATCGTGTGGGGCATGCAAGGCATCACCTATAGTCTTCAAATCATCTACTTGTTATTAGGCGGTTCGGTCGGAACAGCAATCTATAAATTTTTAAAACATAAAACAACGCGACCGCGTCCTTATCAGGTGCATCAGGTGATTGTACTTGGTGAAAGACCACTTGATCACTTTAGCTTTCCATCGGGTCATACGCTTCATGCGGTCATGGTGACGATTGTGTTGGGTTATATCCAGCCAGTTCTACTTGCAGCAATGTTCCCATTTATGGTGCTTGTCGCTTTGTCTCGGATGGTACTGGGCCTTCATTATCCAAGTGATGTAATCGTAGGTGCCCTAATTGGTGCAGCCGTCGCCGCGATGATTATTTTTGTAGCGCCATTATTAAACATCGCTTTATAGGCATCGGTAATTTTTATCAGCTTAAGCTATCGATTAGGTTTGTGGATTTGCTAAAGTACACAGTTCGTGATTTAGCAGATTAAACAGATAGGAGCCGCTATGGGCTTACGTTGGACAGATACGATTGATATTGCCATTGAATTGTCAGAAGCACATCCAGAAGTTGATCCGCAATGGATTCGTTTTACCGATTTACATGCATGGGTGTGCGCATTACCAGACTTCAGTGATGACCCAAATAAATCGACGGAAGGATTGCTAGAAGGCATTCAGATGGCCTGGATAGACGAAGTTCGCTAAAAACAGTAGAAAAAATCGCAACTTTTACACATTCAAAGCTGATTATTGCCTATGACATCGGTATAATGCGGCAAATTTTTTAAAGTTTAAATCTTAAAATAAAGGAGCCACTCATGGCTATTGAACGTACTTTGTCTATCGTAAAACCTGATGCAGTGTCTAAAAACCACATCGGTGATATTTTTGCTCGTTTTGAAAAAGCGGGTTTAAAAATTGTTGCGACTAAAATGAAACACCTTTCTCAAGCTGATGCTGAAGGTTTCTATGCTGAGCATAAAGAACGTGGTTTCTTTGGTGACTTAGTTGCATTCATGACTTCTGGTCCAGTTGTAGTATCTGTTCTTGAAGGCGAAAATGCAGTTCTTGCACACCGTGAAATCTTAGGCGCTACAAACCCTAAAGAAGCTGCTCCTGGTACGATTCGTGCTGACTTTGCTGTAAGCATCGACGAAAACGCTGCTCACGGTTCTGACTCAGTTGCTTCTGCAGAGCGTGAAATTGCTTACTTCTTTGCTGACAACGAGATCTGCCCACGCACTCGTTAATCGAAAGCATTCAAACCAGATAAGTGGTATACTACTTATCTGGTTTTTTTATTCTCTTAAGAGAATATTGTTTGATTCTTGAACAATATCTTCAGTTTTTTGACATGGTTTAGGTAAATACACATGAGTTCTGCAGTGGTCGTTTCATCTGAAAATCTTGATGGACAGCAGCAATCTTCGTCCACGCCGGTAATCCCTGCTGCCGAAAATAAAGTGAATTTACTCGGCATGTCTCGTCCTGAGTTAGAAAAATTCTTTGAAGATATTGGTGAGAAGAAGTTTCGTGCCGGACAGGTCATGAAATGGATACATCAATACTTTGTTACTGACTTTGCTGAAATGACCAATATTTCAGGCAAACTACGTGCGAAGCTTGAACAGATTTGTGAAATTAAAGCACCTGAAGTGGTTCACCGTCATTATTCAAAAGATGGTACACGTAAGTGGGTGTTTCGCGTAGGTGAGGGTGCAGGTTCTTTAGTTGAAACTGTATTAATTCCTGCCGAAGATAAAACTGGGTTACGTAAAACGCTTTGTATTTCCTCTCAAGTGGGCTGCGCATTAGATTGCTCATTTTGTTCAACAGGTAAACAAGGCTTCCAACGTGATTTAACGCCAGATGAAATTATTGGGCAACTCTGGATGGCAAACTATTCTTATATGGAAGAAGTGCCTGTTGCTGAGCGCGAACGTTCAGTGACCAATGTTGTGATGATGGGCATGGGAGAGCCATTGCTCAACTATGATGCCGTATTAAGCTCAATGCAGATTATGCTTGATGACTTTGCTTATGGCATGTCAAAACGTCGTGTGACTTTATCGACATCAGGTGTTGTACCAAAAATTGATCAGCTTGCAAAAGACATTGATGTTGCTTTAGCAATTTCTTTACATGCGCCAAATGATGAATTACGTAATGAGCTTGTGCCAATTAATAAAAAATATCCATTGGCTCAGTTAATTGCAGCATGTCAGCGCTATATTGCCAAAGATGGTAATGAAAGTACGCGTAAACATGTGACCATCGAATATGTGATGTTAGAGGGCGTAAATGATCAGCCTGAACATGCACAGCAAATGATTAAATTATTAAAAAATTTACCAAGTAAAATTAACTTGATCCCATTTAACCCATTCCCGCATGCGCCATATGGTCGCTCAAGCCGAAATCGTATTATCTCGTTCCAAAAAACTTTGTCTGATGCGGGATTTGTGTGTACGATTCGTCAAACACGTGGTGATGATATTGATGCTGCATGTGGGCAGTTAGTGGGTCAAGTGGCTGACAGAACCCGCCGTGCTGAACAGTGGCAGAAAAAAGTGACACAGCGTCAAGAGATTTTGCGTACACAAGGATAAATTGAGGGCAGGCTTTGAGTATTCCAAAGTTGAAAACGGTCTTATGTATGGGGATTGCAGTTGCATTTCTGGCAAGTGGTTGCCAGACAACGCATACGCAAAAAAAAGACCCAGAAAAAGCAGTAAAAGTTCGTACACAACTTGCTGCTGAACATATCCGTTCTGGTGACTTGGACTCAGCAAAGCGAGCTCTTGATCAAGCTTTAAGTGTGGATAGCCGCGATGCAACGGCAAACATGATGATGGGGATTTTGCTACAGCAAGAAGGTAGCAAAACCAACTTAGAAAAAGCAGAACATTATTTTAAACGAGCAATTTCATCTGAACCGGATAATGCTCAAGCACATAATAATTATGGTACTTATTTATACCAAATGGAGCGTTATAATGAGGCGATTGAGCAATTCCGTATTGCTGGCGCAACATTAGGTTATGACCAACGCTATCAGGCATTAGAAAATCTGGGGCGTATTTATTTAAAATTGGGTGATGTTGTGAATGCTGAAAAAACATTCAAACAAGCACTCCTTGCTAACCGCGACTCTTATATTTCAATGTTAGAGTTAGCGGAAATTTTTTATTTGCAGCAGCAGATTCCGGCTGCTACACAAATGTATGAGCAATATGTTCATACAGTGGGGCAGAAAAATCAGGGTGCAAGAGCACTTTGGATTGGTGTAAGAGTGGCTCGAGCCAATGCGGATAAAATGGGAACGCAAGCGTTAGTAAACCAATTACGTGCCTTGTTCCCAGAAAGTCCAGAATATCAACGTTATTTGCAATTACAGTATAGTACTGAGGCCGTATGGAAATAAATCCTAATTC
This sequence comes from Acinetobacter sp. WU_MDCI_Abxd143, assembly GCF_025514195.1. NCBI lineage: Bacteria > Pseudomonadati > Pseudomonadota > Gammaproteobacteria > Moraxellales > Moraxellaceae > Acinetobacter > Acinetobacter sp. WU_MDCI_Abxd143. The sequence goes on along the minus strand of NZ_JAHPTH010000004.1, from coordinate 77,521 downwards.
ACAGCAGCCAACTGGCTCAAGCTTACCGACTTCTGCTTTAGGAAATATTCAACGTCCTGGTGAGTATTTACGTCAAATTCGAGTTGCTCAGAATAAAGAGTTAGGGCAAGTTTCTTCAGATTTAAATATGCCGGTTAAGACTCTGACCGCTTTAGAGCAAGATGATTATAAGTCATTGCCAGAAGCGACTTTTATTAAGGGTTATTACCGTTCATATGCGAAATATTTAAATACAGATGCGACGGCGATTATTCAGCGCTTCGATGAGATTTATGCAAATGATACGGGCCTTTTACCAAATCATGCTTTAAATAACTCGCCAATTAAAATCATGGGCAAACTCCCGGGTTCTAATAGCGATCGTAATAAGAAATGGTTAAAGCGTGCTCTGCTTGCTGTTGTAATTCTTGGTATTGTGTCATTGCTTGTTATGGGTATTCAAAAATGGACTTCAAAGAAAGACGATGCAGATTTACCTAAAGTAAATCAATCGAATGTTGAAGTTTTACCTATGCAGGGAAGTACCACCTCAACAGTGGGTGACCAATTGGTGTTAAACTTTAACCGACCAACTTCTGTTCATATTGTTGATGCAACAGGTAAAGTTTTGGCGACAGGTCGTCAGTCATCAACTTTAAGCTTAAATGGTGAGTCTCCATTCCAGATTCGTCTTGATGATGCAACAGCTGTGTCATTAAGTTTAAACCAAGAACAGATTTCATTGTCTCCATATACGGTAAACGGTAAAGCTGAATTCCGTTTATCCCGCTAATACCATGAGTTGAGCGATACAATGATAGAGAACCCAATTAAACGTCGACCAACACGTAAAATTCGTGTTGGGTCGGTGTATGTCGGTGGCGATGCACCTATTAGTGTGCAAAGTATGACAAACACTGAAACCTGCGATGTTGATGCAACCGTGGCTCAAATTGAGCGTTGTGTTGATGCAGGTGCTGATATTATGCGTGTTTCGGTCCCATCTATGGAGGCTGCTGAAGCATTTGGTGCAATTCGCAAGCGCGTTTCAGTACCTTTGGTTGCAGATATTCACTTTGACCATAGAATTGCCTTAGCTGTTGCAGATTATGGTGCAGACTGTTTACGTATTAACCCTGGTAACATCGGCTCAGATCAGAAAGTGCGTGAAGTCGTTGCTGCGGCGCGTCATCATGGCATTTCTATGCGTATTGGGGTCAATGCGGGTTCACTAGAAAAAGATTTACAAAAGAAATATGGCGAGCCTACTGGGCAAGCACTCCTCGAATCAGCTTTACGTCATATTGATATTTTAGATCGTCTTGATTTCCATGAGTTTAAAGTTAGTGTAAAGGCCTCAAATGTGTTTCTAACCATGGATGCTTACCGCTTGCTTTCTCAGCAAATTGATAATCCATTACATTTAGGCGTAACTGAAGCTGGTATTTACCGTACAGGTACGGTGAAATCAGCGATTGCCCTTGGTGGATTGTTGATGGAAGGTATTGGCGATACGATGCGTATTTCGCTTGCTGCCGAACCGGAAGATGAAATCAAGATTGGTTTTGATATTTTAAAATCACTTGGGCTTCGTTCTAACGGAATTAACTTTATTGCTTGCCCGAGTTGTTCACGCCAAGAATTTAACGTTATTCAGGTGATGCAAGCGTTGGAAGAACGTTTAGAAGATATTCGTACTCCAATGGATGTGTCGGTAATTGGCTGTAAGGTAAACGGTCCGGGTGAAGCAAAAGAAGCTGATATCGGGGTTGTTGGGGCTGCGCCTCGTTCATTGGTTTATCGCAATGGTGAAAAAAGCCATCTAATCGATACCGATCAATTGGTTGATGAAATCGAAACAATGGTTCGTCAACGTGTCCAAGAGCTTGAAGAAGCTAAATCTAAAGAAATTATTCGTAGTTCATCATGAGTTCAATCGTCGCAATCAAAGGTTTTAATGACATCTTGCCAACGCAAACAGTAGCGTGGAGACGTCTCGAGCAACATTTAGCATCTTTAATGGATGCTTATGGATATCAACAAATTCGTTTGCCGATCGTTGAACAAACGGGTTTGTTTAAACGTGCTATTGGTGATGCTACCGATATTGTTGAAAAAGAAATGTATACCTTTTTCGATAAAGGCAATCCACCAGAGTCATTAACCTTACGTCCGGAAGGTACGGCAGGCTGTGTTCGTGCCTTGGTTGAACATAATTTGTTGCGCGGTGCTACGCCACGCGTGTGGTATATGGGACCTATGTTCCGTTATGAAAAACCACAAAAAGGACGTTATCGTCAGTTCCACCAGTTTGGTGTGGAAACTTTCGGTGTTGCAACTCCTGATATTGATGCTGAATTGATTATGTTGACTGCTCGTTTATGGAAACGTATGGGCGTTGCAGATAAAGTTCAGCTTGAATTAAATACTTTGGGCGAAACTGATGAGCGTACAGAGTACCGTAATGCTTTGGTTGCGTTTTTAAACGAGCATAAAGATGCGTTAGATGAAGATTCACAACGCCGTTTAACAACGAATCCCTTACGTATTTTAGATTCTAAAATTGAATCTACTCAGAAAATTTTAGAAAATGCGCCGAAATTACATGACTTCTTGAAAGAAGAAAGCTTGGATCATTTTAAGCAGTTACAAGATTATTTGACTGCTGCGGGTATCCAATTTGTCATTAATCAAAAATTGGTGCGTGGTCTGGATTACTACAATAAAACCGTTTTTGAATGGACAACTACTGCTTTAGGTTCGCAAGGTACTGTATGTGCTGGCGGTCGCTACGACGGTTTAGTTGGTCAGCTAAAAGGTAAGGCAGATCAATCTGTACCTGCTGTTGGTTTTGCGATGGGCATGGAGCGTTTATTGCTTCTACTTGAGCAAGTTGAACAGGCTCAAGTTATTCGTGATTGTGAAATCTTTTTGGTTGCAGAACCTGCTTATCAAACCAAAGCTTTGATTTTAGCGGAGCAATTACGTGACCAGTTAGAAGCTGCAAATAGCAGTATTCGAATTAAAACAGGTTCACAAGGCAGCATGAAGAGTCAGATGAAAAAAGCTGATCAGGCCGGGGCTGTTTACGCCATGATTTTGGGTGAGCGTGAATGGGAAGCGAAGCAACTTGCTATCAAAGAGTTGGCTACAGCTGAGCAGTCACAAGTTGCACTAGCTGACCTTGTACCATTCTTAATTGAAAAATTTACAAAATAAACTGAAACATCTGGAAAAGGACAATCACATGAGTGTAAGTGATGATGAACAATTCGACAGCTTAAAGTCGTTCGCAAAAAAATATGGTTCTGCCATCATTAGCGGGATTCTCATTGCATTGATTGCCTTTTTTGGGTGGGAATATTGGCAAAAAAGAAATCTTGCGAGCAGCCAAGTAGAAACTGCAAAAGTACAGCAGTTAATGGATGAGGCAAATGCGAGTGCTGATAATCCTAATGCTTTAACTTCGGTAACTGCATCGGCAGATAAGATCGTAAAAGATGATATCGATTCTGTTCAGGCGATACAAACTCAGTTTGTGTTAGCAAAATTAGCCTATGAAAAACAGGACTATGCAGCTGCTGAAAAAGCGTTGAAGAAAGTTGAAAATTCAAAAGTCAAAGATGAAGGTTTGATTCAGGTTGTAAAATTGCGTTTAGCAGATGCACAATTGGCGCAAAACAAATATGATGAAGCACTAAAAACCTTGTCTGGTAACGTCGATCCTGCATTTAAAGCAACAGTAGAAGAGTTACGTGGCGATATCTTTGTTGCTAAGAAAGATGTTGATTCTGCTAAAAAAGCGTATCAGGCAGCATGGGATTCGTTACTGGAACGTAAACAAGAACGACAAATTTTACAAATTAAACTCGAAAGTGTTGGCGTTTTAGTTGAAGATCCACAGATTGAGCGCCCAATTTTGGAAACACAGGTGGAAGAGTCTTAATGAATCAGAAATTCAAACTGCCTTTGGCAATTGCAATCGCATCAGCTGTACTGGTGGGATGTTCTAGCAACAAAGTAAAAGAAGCAAAACCAAATCCGCTACCGAAATTGACTGAGTCGAAAAAGACTCTAGTACCCGTGTTTTCGCGCAGTGTTTCTTCTACTGATAAGGCAGATCCGTTACGTTTGCAGCTTGATGCAAGTGAAGGCGTGGTCTTTACGCTTGATCCAAAAGGTGAAGTTGCTGCATATCGTGGTAAGCAACGCCTTTGGGAGAAAAAAGTCAGCAAATTAGGCTTAAGCTCTGGTGTTGAAGCTGCTGAAGGAATTGTTGTTGTTGGTAATAGTAAAGGTCAGCTTTTTGCTTTAGATCAGGCAACAGGTGAACAAAAGTGGACTGCACAGTTATCTGGTGCACTATTAAGTCCTTCTTTAGTTCAGTCTGGACGTGTTATTACCATTGCTAATGATGGTACTGTATTTGCCCATGATGCTGCTTCAGGCCAACAAGTTTGGGCTTATAAATTACCAAATGTCCAATTTAGTTTACGTGGTCAGGCATCACCGGTGAGTCTTGATCCGCGTACCGTATTAATCGCATCTGCGAATGCGTATGTTTATGCAATTGATACGATTAGTGGTATTCCACGTTTCCAACGTCGTGTTGCGGTAAGTGAAGGTCGTTCTGATATTCAACGTTTGATTGATATCGATGGCGATCCTACTGTTGCTGGACAGTTTATGGTAACGACTAGTTTCCAAGGACAAGTGACCGTAACTGATCTAGCTTCGCAACGTGTAATTTGGAGTGAAGACTCAAGCAGCACCAAGCGTCCAGAAGTTTATGACAATAAAGTATTTGTTTCTTCTGCGGATGGTAAGTTAACTGCTTATGATTTAACGACAGGTGAACAAGTTTGGCAAAATGATAGTTTATTAAACCGTCATTTAAGTAACCCTGTTGTGTTGGGATCGGACCTTATTGTTGGTGATTTAGATGGCGTATTACATCTTGTTGATCCTGCAACAGGTAAGTTGATTGGTCGTTCAAAAACAAGTGGTGAGGTCAATACATTACGTGTTATTGAGAACCAACTTTACGTTTCGACCAGAAAAGGCGATTTAAGTATTTGGCAGAATCGTTAATTTCGTTTGCTTGTGCTAAAATAGCCGCTTAACAAATTACGCTGTTAAAAAAATATCGGGGTGTTTGAATTAAATCAGTTCAAAGCCCCGTCTTTTATTATGGTCATATCTGACCTTAAAATATATCTCCTGTATTGTTTCTAATGCTCATGCCATGAGATATGGCTGGTCTTGAATTAAGGTTATTGTATGAAACCCGTTATTGCGCTCATTGGTCGTCCGAATGTCGGAAAATCAACGTTATTTAACCAGATTACCAAGAGTCGTGATGCACTTGTAGCCGACTTCGCGGGTCTGACTCGTGACCGTAAATATGGTGATGCGACTTATCAAAATAAGTCTTTCATTGTTGTTGATACTGGTGGTATCGGTGAGAGTGAAGGCGGTATCGATAACTACATGGCCGAGCAGTCAAAAACAGCGATCAACGAAGCAGATATTATTATTTTTGTGGTTGACGCTCGTGCGGGATTGTTAGCTTCTGATGAGCAAATTGCTCGTGAACTACGTACTTTAGGTAAGAAAATTTATCTTGTTGCGAACAAGGTAGATGGTGTTCATGCCGAAGCAGCTTTGGTTGAGTTCTATAAACTTGGTATGGGTGAACCATTACAGGTTGCCGCTAGCCATGGTCGTGGCGTACAGCAAATGCTGGAAGATGTACTTGCTGAAGTTCCAGAAGATGAAAATCCTGAAGAACATGACAAAGATACAGGCTTACGTTTAGCAATTATTGGTCGTCCTAACGTTGGTAAGTCAACATTGGTAAACCGTTTGCTGGGTGAAGACCGTGTGGTGGCATTTGACCAACCAGGTACAACTCGTGACTCTATTTACATTCCTTTTGAGCGTGAAGGCCGTAAATACACCTTAATTGATACAGCAGGTGTGCGTCGTAAAGGTAAGGTTGATGAAATGATTGAGAAGTTCTCAATTGTTAAAACTTTGCAAGCAATGAAAGATGCACATGTTGTCGTAGTTGTAGTCGATGCGCGTGAAGGTATTGTTGAGCAAGACTTGCATTTAATTGGCTATGCGCTTGAAGCGGGTCGTGCCATGGTTATTGCCATCAACAAATGGGATAACATGTCTGAATATGACCGCAAGCAATGTAAGCTTGATGTTGAACGTCGTTTTGACTTTATTCCATGGGCAAAAATCCATTTAATTTCTGCTTTACATGGAACTGGGGTAGGTGATTTATATCCTTCTATCCACCGTGCTTATGAGTCTGCGAACTTAAAAGTATCACCAGCTAAATTGACTCAAATTTTGAGTGACGCGACAGAAGCTCATCAACCGCCAATGATTAGCGGTCGTCGTATTAAAATGCGTTATGCACATATGGGTGGACAGAACCCACCGACTATTGTGATCCATGGTAATAAGGTTGATAAGACACCTGCCGATTATCGTCGTTATTTAGAAAACGTGTTCCGTAAAGTATATAAACTTGAAGGTACACCAGTTCGTATTGACTTTAAAACTTCTGAAAACCCGTTTGAAGGTCGTAAGAGTCAGGTTGATGAACGTACTGCTGCACGTCGCCGTCGCTATATTCAGAAATTTAAGAAAGCAGAGAAAAAATTTAACCGTTAAGTTTTTTACTGTTCAAAAACCCAAAGTTTTCTTTGGGTTTTTTTTGCAAATAAATGAGCTATTCCGAAGAGTTATGAAAAAGTGTGAGTGATAAACGTAATTTTTTGTAAATTTTATAACGAATGCTATAATCAGCATCTTTATAAAATAATTTATATTTCGACAGAATAACGCGGCTTAGGGTTCATTTTTTAGCATGGTAACATTACATCTTGCTCAGCTTATATTTACACATGCTCAGCCTTCCTATGCGGCTCTCGACTGCATCCCAGCTATGCAGCGTAGACGTTTATCACCATTGGCTAAACTTGCTTTAAATAGTGCGATCGGTGCATTAGAAAGTAATAAGGCCGATTATATTGTTTGGGTATCAAAATATGGTGATGAGGCCAAAACATTAAATATCTTGCAAGATGTTTTAAATGATCAAACCCCATCGCCAACACAATTTTCAACGTCTGTTCATAATGCAATTTCTGGCCTCTATTCAATTTTATGTCAGGATGATACTCCCTCTACCAGCTTAAGCTGTTCATGGACTGAAGGTTTGATTGAGGCTTATGCACTTTTAAAGTCAATGCCTGAGATTAAGCGGGTCTTAGTCGTCGCTTATGATGAGCCATTACCTAATATTTATGCTGAGGCAATCAATTTCCCTGCCTATGCGATGGCTGCTGTCGTTACTCTAGAGCAACCTAATTTACAAATTACTGCGTGGACGCATAGAGATGAAGCAGATGCTCCTGCTTTTGCTCATTTTTGGCAGGATGCTGACCAGTTAACATCTGCATTTGGGTGGAACAAATGCTAAATCTTAAAAATCTCAAGCAAAAAAGTAATTATTGCTGGCGTGTGGCTGCTACTGGCTTTAGTTTTGCCAGTTTTGGGCTGGGGGGTATGGCAATTGCCTCAGTGATTGCCCCCGTACTCAATGCAACCACTTCTGATCCGCAAAAGCGGCAGCAACGTGCGCAAAATGTGATTAAACATAGTTTTAAAGGCTTTACCGACATGATGGTCAAACTCGGCATCATGACTTATTCGGTAGAGGGGCTGGAAAAACTACAAAATAGTCGCCAAGAGCTGGTGATTGCCAATCATCCGACTTTGATTGATGTTGTAGTACTAATTGGTATGATGCAGCAGGCTAATTGTGTCGTGAAGCAGTCTCTTTGGTCGAACCCATTTACCAAAGGACCCGTACAAAGCGCAGGTTATATTTTAAATGCAGGTTCTCAGCAGTTTGTTGAAGACTGTGTAAAGCGTCTAAAAGAAAATAATGCGGCTTCTCTTTTAATTTTTCCGGAAGGAACGCGCACTGAAAAAGGGATGGCCCTAAACGAGTTTCAGCGAGGCGCAGCCAATATTGCCATTCGTGCAAATGTACCAATTCGCCCAGTAATTATTACTTGTACACCATCAACTTTAACCAAAAATGAAAAATGGTACCACGTACCATCTCAACCATTTCATATCGAGGTCAAGGTATTAGATGCTGTGCAAGTATCAGATCTGTTAGATGATTTAACAGTAGGACCTAAACAAGTTCGTCAGTTAAGTCGTAGTTTTTATAAAATTTTTGATGAAGAGTTATCTTGAAATGAGCAATCTTGCTGATGAACTAAAGCAAATGATTATTGATGTTCTAGCACTAGAAGATATTACTATTGCCGATATTGATACAGAAGCTCCATTATTTGGAGAAGGTTTAGGATTAGACTCGATTGATGCACTTGAGTTGGGACTGGCTTTGAAAAAGCGTTACAACATTCATTTAAATGCAGAATCGGATGAAACCAAACAGCATTTTAAGTCAATCCAGAGCTTGGTTGCTTTAGTTGAAGCACAACAGAAGTCATAAGGAGCGTGATGATGTTATCTCAAGAGCAAGTACTAACTAAACTCCGCGAATGGATGGAAGATTTGTTTGAAATTGAACCAGAGACTGTTCAACTCGATTCGAACCTTTATTCTGATCTTGATGTAGACAGTATTGATGCGGTCGATTTAGTTGTAAAAATTAAAGAGTTAACAGGCAAGCAAGTAAAGCCTGAAGACTTTAAAAATGTCAGAACCGTGCTTGATGTGGTGACGGTTATTCAGAATATGACTGCTGAATGAAGTTTATTCTTAAAGGGATAATGACGGCACTTTTTGTGCTGTATCCCTTTATTGTGGGCTGGAGTTTGACACATGGCCAATTTGTCTGGGTGAGTGCTTTACTCATCGGGTTGGGTGTGATCAGACTTTTTAGCAAAGGCAACTCGTTATTATGGCCATTAACGGGTTTTGCCATCGTTTGCGGTAGCCTGAGTTTATTGTCACATGATCATGCTTGGCTAAAGCTATATCCAGTGGGTATGAGTTTAGGTGCATTAATTATTTTTGCGCTGACGCTCATTAAGCCGCCGTCTATGATTGAGCGCTTTGCCCGACTTGTTGAACCTGATTTACCTGCTTCTGGCGTACAGTGGACCAGACAGGTCACCAAAGTTTGGTGTGTTTTCTTTTTTTGTAATGCACTGATTGCTTTAAGCACAGTGTTTTTTACCTCAACTCAGGTTTGGGTCATTTATAATGGCTTTATTTCTTATGTGCTGATGGGCATTTTGTTCCTTGGTGAATTTATTTTGCGTAAACGACATCAGCGTTTACATTCTTCAAATCATTAATTAAAAACTATGTATTGCCATTTTCAGAAATTCATCGATTCAGCTCAGTCACTTTGTATAGACGGTACTCTAAACTCGACCAGTTTTAATCAATTTTGGCAGGATGTGGCGTTACAAGCTGCTGCAATTGCTCAAATGGAAAATCTAACTTGGGCTTTATGGGAAGCAGATAGCTATGAGTTTCTGGTTTTATTCTTTGCTGCTTTGTTAGCGAAAAAACAAATACTTTTGCCACCCAATCGATTACGTGAACTAGAACAAGATTTTGCAGCACAGCAGATTTATTTTTTAAAGCGTCAAGAAATTGGAGAGGTTGTTCCTTTATCTTTAATGTTAGACGATGCTTTTTTAGAGCAGGCTCAACTCTATTTTTATACGTCGGGTTCAACTGGAGAACCTAGAAAAATTCCAAGAACACTTAGACAATTACTTAACGAAGTCCAAGGGTTGAGTCAGAGTTTTAGCTTTGATGAACATGCAACTGCGATTGCAACAGTTAGTCATCAACATATTTATGGATTACTGTTTAAATTATTACTACCACTTGCTACAGGTCGAAGTTTTTATAATCCTCAAATGGCATTCCCTGAAGATGTGGTACAAGCCCAAAAACAATTAGAAACAATGGGGTTAAGCAATTATTTGATCTCAAGTCCTGCTTTATTAAAACGCTGGACAACCGATGTTGTTTTACAACACTGCCAGATGGTCTTTAGTTCCGGGGGCAAGCTAGAAAGTGGTGTTCGTCCTTTACTAAATCGTCCGATTATTGAAGTTTTGGGAAGTTCGGAAACTGGTGGTATTGCCCATCGCGCTAAAGATGAAGATGCTTGGACTACATTTAGTAATGTGGCTATTCGTATTGAAGATCAACAGCTTATGGTCAAGAGTAATCATGCCTTTGAGAATAGCTGGATTACCACAGGTGATGGTGCGGTATGGACAGATACAACATGTCAGATCTTTAAGCTGATGGGACGTACAGATCGAATTGTAAAACTTGAAGAAAAACGTTTAAGTCTAGATGCGATCGAGCAAACTATTCAGGCTTTAGATGCCGTAAAGCAATGTCATGTATTGGTATTTGAACATGAGCAACGCCAAATGTTGGGTTGTATTATCGTTCTAACAGAACAAGCTCGTGAACAGTTACAGCAACAGGGTAAATCAGCTTTTGTTAATCATTTAAAACAACAGTTGAAAGACGGCTTGGAAACGATCGCGATTCCTCGTCAATGGCGTTTCCTCAGCCAGCTACCACAAAATACTCAGTCCAAACTCAATAAAAACTATTTGAAAACTCTATTTAAGCCTATGTTACAACCTGTGGTGCTGTCACAGTCTCAAAATTCAGATGACTACATTTGGGAGTTGGAATTTCCACCCGAGTTAGCTTGTTTTAAAGGACACTTCCCAACACAACCGATTTATCCTGGGGTTGGGCAAATAGGTTTTTTACAACATTTTGCTAAATCAATTTGGTCTGATTTGAGCTGGTGTCAGGGATATGAGCAGTTAAAATTTCAAAACCTGATTCGTCCGTATGCTGTGGTACAACTCAAGCTTGCTCGAAAAGAGCATAAAGTGAGTTTTGAACTACGTGATTCAGAACAGATTCTGGCTTCAGGGCGACTATTATTTGCCTTGCAAATGGAAGTAGAGGATTAAAAATGCAGTCCAATTACGGCTTTGTTGTTCCGGTTTATAATCATCCACATTATTTAGCAGATTTGATTTCTTATCTGGACAGTTTTGATCTACCGATTGTGTTGGTCAATGATGGAAGTGATGATGCTTGTAGCCAAATTTTAAAAGCATTGGCAGAGCAATATTCTCAAATTCATCTTATTGAACATGATGTGAATAAGGGTAAGGGACAAGCCGTAATGACTGGTTTACGTGCAGCCTATGAGCTTGGTTTAAGCCATGCATTACAACTCGATTCAGATGGTCAACACTGCTGGGATGACATTCCAAAATTTATTGAGCAGTCTCGACAACATTTAGATGCAATGGTGATTGGTCAGCCATACTTTGATGCCTCTATTCCTAAAAAGCGCTTATATGGGCGTTACATCACCCATTTTTGGGTGTGGTTAAACAGTTTGTCTTTTGAAATTAAAGACAGCATGTGCGGGTTTCGCGTGTATCCGCTTGAGAGCACAATACAGGTTTTAAATAATGCTAAATTTCAGCCACGTATGGGGTTTGATAGTGAAATTTTAGTACGTTTAAAATGGGAAAATACACCTTTTATTAATGTACCAACACCTGTGGTTTATCCAGAGCAGGGTATTTCTCATTTTCATGCTTGGCGAGATAACTTAGGGCTAAGCAAAGCGCATGCAACTTTGTTTATGGGTATGCTGATTCGCTTACCGAAGCTATTAAAACAAAAGCTGCAAGGTTGATTATGACAGATTCAGCTTCACCAAAATGGAACGATATTAAAGAGCGAGGCGGTATGTTGCCCCTTATGCTGATGTTGTGGTTTTACCGTTTTGGTGGACGTTGGTTATGCAAGTTTGCGATGTACTTCGTCATCATGTGGTACTGGTTATTTGCTGCCGCAGCAAGACAGGCCTCCTTACTTTATTTACAAAAACTGCATCATTTTGCTGGATCACAATCTCCCTTTAGCCACCAACCAAATTGGACAAATAGCTATGCGCATTTCATGCAATTTGGTGAATGTATTTTAGATAAGATTGAGGGCTGGCTAGGTAATATTCCCGAGCAGGAACTGCAAGTTTTTGGACATGAAAACTTCTCTCAGCATTATCAAAAAGGTGCTCTGATTATTGTCTCTCACTTTGGCAATATTGAATTGCTACGCGCCATTAAATCAGAGCATCCGCAGAAAATTAATGTGCTGGTTTACCAAAAGCACGCGACCAAATTTAATGAGTTTTTGAAAAAAATAAATGATAAGGCGGATGTGTGTCTTTTATCAGTTGATGAGCTGGGTATTGAAACTGCAATGTTGCTGCAAGAAAAAATGCAGCAAGGTGAGTGGGTCATTGTGGCGGCAGACCGAGTGCCTGTGCAGTCAGATCGTGTACAGCATGTTGATTTTTTAGGGGAGTCAGCAGCGTTCCCACAAGGTGCATGGATTTTAGCAAATTTACTCAAAGTGCCTGTTATTGCAGTGTTTTGCTATCGGGTGCAGCAGCAGTTTCAAGTGCATATTCATTCAATTGCCGAGCAGATAAATTTACCTCGCGCTAACCGTATTGAAAGTATGCAAACCATCACTAAAACATACGTTGCCGTCCTAGAACAGCATTGTCTGCGTGCGCCTTATCAATGGTTTAATTTTTATAATTTTTGGACGAAATAACATGCGTGTGTTAACCGTAGGTGAACAGCCACTGAGTATTGAAGATATCGTTTCTGTAGCAAGAGGCGAATGTCAGGTTGCTTTACCAGAAACGTCTGAGTGGCGTGAACTGATTCAAAAAGGTGCTGATTTTCTTGATCAGCTCCTTGAAGAGGAAGGGGTGATCTACGGTGTGACTACGGGTTATGGCGACTCATGTTTAGTTGAAGTGCCATTACATCAGGTTAATGAGTTGCCGCTGCATCTTTCACGTTTTCATGGTTGTGGTTTGGGTGAAAACCTGGATCTCATCACAGCACGTGCAGTGGTTGTAACGCGTCTATGTTCATTGGCACGAGGCTATTCAGGTGTGTCGTTGGCATTACTTGAGCGTTTGGTTTGGTTGCTGAACGAAAATGTAACTCCAGTCATTCCCTCTGAAGGCTCGGTAGGGGCAAGTGGTGACTTAACGCCGTTGTCTTACATCGCGGGAACTTTAGTCGGTGAGCGTGATGTTTATGTCGATGGACAAATTGTTCCAGTTGCTCAGGTGTATGCTGAAAAGAATATGCAGCCTTTAACGCTCAGACCTAAAGAAGGTTTGGCGCTCATGAATGGCACAGCGGTGATGACAGCGATTGCTTGTTTGAATTATAAAAAAGCAGAGCAGATTGCACTCGCAAGTACTTTAATTACCGCCCTGAATGTATTGGCGTTAGAGGGTAATCCTAGTCATTTTGATGAAGTCTTGTTTGCACAGAAGCCGCATCCGGGACAGCAACACATTGCCAAACAATTACGTGATTGGCTAAACAGTGAAGTACAAACAGCACATCAAAGCCCACGTTTGCAAGATCGCTATTCATTACGCTGTGCGCCGCATATTATTGGTGTGTTTGAAGACTCAAAAGTATGGTTACGTCAGTTTATTGAAAATGAGCTGAATTCAAGTAACGATAACCCATTGATTGATCCTGTTGGTATGCGTGTATTGCATGGCGGTCATTTTTACGGTGGGCATATTTCACAAGCAATGGATAGCTTAAAAATTATGATTGCCAATATTGCTGATTTGATGGATAGACAAATTGCACAGTTGGTTGACCACAAAATGAATCATGGTTTGCCACGTAATTTAACAGGTGCGACAGCTGAACGTTTACCATTGAATCATGGTTTTAAGGCGGTACAAATCGGAGTGTCAGCGTGGACGGCTGAAGCCTTAAAAAACACTTTGGCAGCTTCAATTTTTTCACGTTCAACCGAATGTCATAACCAAGACAAAGTCAGTATGGGAACCATTGCTGCGCGTGATGCGAGCCGTGTGATTACCTTGACCCAGCAGGTCATTGCAGCACTTTGCTGCGCGAGTGTGCAGGCGATTCATTTGAAAGGTTTAACGGCACAGCTCAGTCCGACATTGCAGGCATTTATGCAATGGACCTTACAAAGCTTTGCATTTGTCGAAGAAGACCGACCATTACAAACCGAATTACAACAGATTGTTGATCGTTTAGACCAACTTGAATTGTTTAATCAACCAGAATTTATGGGATAAGGTGGGCCAATGCATGCAGATGTAATCATTGAAATTCCATTTCATGATGTCGATACCATGAATGTGGTTTGGCATGGACACTATTTAAAATATTTTGAGATTGCGCGCTGTAAATTGCTCGATCAATTTCATTACAACTATATGCAGATGAAAGAATCAGGCTATGCATGGCCTGTGATTGAAAGCCATGTTCGCTATGCATACGGTATTGAGTTTGAACAAAAGATTCGGGTTCGGGCCATTTTAAAAGAATGGGAAAACCGTTTGAAAATCGATTATTTGATTTTTGATGCTGAGTCAGGGAAACGTTTAACTAAAGGTTATACCACACAGGTTGCGGTGAATATTGAAGCACGTGAAATGTGTTTTCAATCGCCACAAGTTTTGTTTGATCGCTTGAATGCATGGTCTGAGTTTCAACCGAAGAGGAATGCGTGATGTCTCAATTCATCAAAACTTTAGGTTTAGGTGCTGCTGTTTGGATGAGCAGTTTAAGTGCGGTCTATGCAGCGCCAACACAGATCACTCAAATTTTTCAGCAATTGTCACAATCTCCTACGGTTCGTGCTGATTTCGAACAGCAAAAAAAATTGCCATCGTTGAATAAAACTTTTGTATCGAACGGCTCTTTGTTGTTCTCAAAATCTTATGGTGTAGCGTGGCAAATCAAACGACCTGTGCAAGCAGATTTGATCGTTACCCCAACCAAATTAGTACAGAAAACTCAGCGTACATTTAGCCAAATACAAGTTGATCAATCACCATATAGTTCGGTCGCGACTTTATTCTTACAGCTCATGTCTGGTAATGAACAGGCTTTGGCAAAGAATTTTAATGTGGTAAGTGCGAATTATAGTCCAGCAGGTTGGAGCATGAGCTTAACTCCCCAAAGTAGCTTGTTTAAAAAGTTATTTGTGCGTGTTGATGCTCAAGGTCAACAGTACGTTAACCAAATCGTGATTACCGAGAAAGCGAATAATTTAACGACCATTCGCTTTAGTCACCAGACTTCTCAACCGACGACTCTAACGGCTGCTGAGCATGCGATTTTCCAACTGGCAAAATAAGTTCACCGCGCTTTGGTTAATTGCTCTGCTACTGATCGCGGTGGGGCTTGGCGTGACGTGGCTGAATAAAGATATTCATATTCAAACCAATATTTTTGCGTTATTGCCTAAAGTTCAGCAAGACCCAGAACTTGCACGTACTCAGCAGTACATGAATGAGCAACTCAACAATAAAGTATTTGTGGTGGTAGATGCCAAAGATGAAGTTGCGATACAACAAGCGACGCATTTTTTAAAAGCTCAAGCTAAGCAAAGTGCGCTATGGCAGCCACTCAAACCACAGCTTGATTTTGATCATTTTGCAAAACAGTTGTATCAACATCGAGCAGGGTTGTTGAGTGCTCAAGATCAAGTTTTATTGCAAAAAAAGGACTATGCTGCGCTGACTGAACAAAGTCTGATGCAGATGATGAGTCCAGGCATGCCTGTCACTGCTGAGTCACTTAAGCAAGACCCGCTATTATTGTTCCCTCGTTATGCCATGCAGTTGGCAACCCCGTCGCAACAAGATATTGAAATGGAGCAGGGCTTTGCCACGATTCATCATGAGCAAGGTATCTCTCGGCTTTTCCTATTACAGTTGACGCAAAGCCCATACAATATTGATTATCAAGAACAGACCTCTACTTGGATTGAGCAAACTAAGCAAAAGTTAGCTGCAATGGGATTAAAATCTCATTGGACTGGAACTATTTTATTTTCAAATTTTGGGACGCAATCGGCTAAGCAGGAAATCTCAACCATTGGTGTTGGCTCGACACTGGGCTTAATTTTTCTGGTTTGGTTCGGCTTTCGCTCACTGCGGCCGTTAGCGACCGAGTTTATTGCAGTTTCGACTGGAAGCTTTGTGGCGTTTGCAGTCACACATTGGGTGTTTGGTGAAATTCACCTGATGACGTTGGTGTTCGGTGCGAGTTTGATTGGTGTCTGTGTCGACTTTTCATTTTATTTTATGGCGATGCAATCGCAGCATAGAAAGCTTGGTGGTTTTCAAATTTTAAAACCGCTATTACCAAGTTTGTTTATGGGCTTAATGACTACATTGGTTGCTTACATCTTTTTGAGTTTTACTCCGTTTCCTGGGTTTAAGCAGATTGCAGTCTTTTCAATTGTAGGATTAACTGCGGCGTGGATCAGTAGTGTACTGCTATTACCAAGATTACCAGCACTCAATGCTCAGCCTGCTATACAAGCACTGTCATGGATTGGACAAGCACGATTATGGTTTCAGCAACGAACCAAAGTTCGTTATGGCTTGATTGCAATCATTTTAGCATTAGGTACGTCGAGTCTTTTCTATCTTAAAAGTAACGATGATATTCGTAACTTACAAGGTATGGATGCGAGTTTAAAGCAGCAGGACCAAGCGGTTCGTGAGCAATTTGGTCAGCAACAAAGTAGTGATTATTTTATGGTGCGTGCAGCATCTGCAAATGAAATGCAGCAACAAGAGCAGCAACTGATTGGACATTTGCAACAGTTACAGTCACAAGGGAAAATCAGTGCATTTCAAGCTTTAGGACAATGGATTCCACCATTAGCAGAGCAGCAAAGTAATCTACAATTATTAAGAAATATTCCAAAAGCGACTTTGCAGCAATATGCACAAAGTATGGGCTTAAATGTCACTGATGTTTTACAGTGGCAACAGCAACTAGCGGCACAACCGTTATTAGATTTTTCAGTATTTAAAGATCACCCTTTAGCTTTTTTACAACCTCAAGCCAATGAGCGATTAGTCATGGTGACAGGGGTAAAACAACCTGACGCGTTAAAGCAGCTTCAGAATGAGCATATACATTTCCAACAACCGATTACCGCAATGTCGCAAATGTTTGCTGAACATCGAGTGCAGGCTCAACATCTTCTGATTTATGCCTTAATTGGTCTGGCAGTTGGTTTGGCGCTTATTTATGGATTAAGTTCGATTGTACCTTTAGTCCTGCCAGTTAGCTTGGCATTACTAAGCACTTTTGCTGTTCAGGCATGGTTAGGTGTCGAGATTAACCTGTTTAGTATTATGGCGACTTTTCTGATTATCGGGATTGGCGTTGACTATGCAATATTCTATCGACATGGACATGATCACCCACAAGTAGTTGGAATGGCATTATTTTTATGTATGATGTCGACCTTACTCGGCTTCGGATTACTTTCATTTAGCCATACTTATGCAATTCATTGTTTTGGTTTAACGGTTTTATTCGGGGTTATTTTCTCGTTTATCTATGCGACTTTGTTAACGCCCGCAGATGAAAAACATATTGTAAATTTACAAGACCATTCATAATTTGAATAAATTAAAAAGGAAGTTGTGCTATGAGCACTTTAGAAAAAATTGATATCGTGATTATTGGGGCTGGGCCATCAGGTAGTTCTGCTGCTGCACTTCTTCGAAAAAAGGGCTATACCGTTACGGTCATTGAAAAACAGCATTTCCCTCGTTTTTCGATTGGTGAGTCATTGTTACCGCAGTCTATGGTGTTTTTAGAAGAGGCTGGTTTATTAGAAACAGTCCGTGAGCATGTTGAACAATATGCTTTTCAATTTAAAAACGGGGCGGCTTTTTTACGTGGCAAACAGCGTAGCTTCTATGACTTTACAGAAAAATTTACGGATGGACCAGGAACGACTTGGCAAGTTCGCCGTGCAGATTTTGACAACTTACTAGCAAAACAGGCTCAAGCTTATGGTGCAGAGATACGCTTTGGACATGAAGTCTTAGATGTTGATGTTGCATCTGAACAGCCTGTACTTACAGTAATCGATGAAGAACAACAGCGTTATCAGATTCAAACTAAATTTTTGTTAGATGCGAGTGGCTTTGGGCGGATTCTGCCAAAATTATTAGATTTAGAGAGCCCATCAAATTTTCCGGTAAGACGTGCGCTGTTTACCCATATTGAAGATGGTATTGCCGATGATTCGGAGTTTGACCGTAATAAAATTTTAATTACTGTCCATGAAAAAGATCATCGTGCATGGTATTGGCTGATTCCATTTGCAGATGGACGGGCTTCTTTCGGCGTTGTTGCAGAACAAGATTTTTTTGATAAATACACGGTCAAAAATGCTGAAGATAATGAACCTGAGGCAATGTTTAAGCGTATTTTGGCTGATGAACCAAGCTTGTCACATGTCCTGCGCCGTGCAAAGTTTGATACACCAGTGCGGACCTTGGTGGGCTACTCAGCGAATGTAAAACACTTGGCAGACCGCAACTATGCGCTATTAGGTAATGCGGGTGAGTTTCTTGATCCAGTCTTTTCATCAGGTGTGACAATTGCTCTTAAATCTTCAAGTTTGGCTGTTCCGTTAGTTGAACGAGTTTTACAAGGTAAGCAAGTCGACTGGTTACAAGAATATGAAAAACCATTACGCCGTGGTATTCAGGTATTTCGTGCATATGTTGAGTCATGGTACGAAGGTGAGTTCCAAGATGTGGTGTTCTCGCAAAATCAGAATGAAGGTATTCGCCGTATGATTTCTTCATTATTGGCTGGTTATGCGTGGGATGAAAAAAATCCAATCCATAAAAATGCCAAACGTAGACTCAGCACCTTGGCAGAATATTGTCGTGAAGGCTTGGCGCAAGAACAGGTACTTGAGGGATAACCATGCAACGCAAATGGGCAACGATATTACTCGGTAGCTTTATATTTTTAAATGGTTGTCAGATCATGCCACATGCTAAAGGGCTGCAAAGTCCTCTATGGCAGGCTCAGATTTATCAAAGGCAAGATCAGGTTGAAGTCCAGTGGAAGCAGCAAAGTTTTAGCTTCTTGTTATATCAACAGCAAAAGGGTGCTGTACTGGATATGGTCGCTTTGAGCTTGACAGGCCAGCAATTATTTAAGTTACAGTTTGATGGGCATCGGGTTCATGTTGAACAACGCATTGATCAAATGCGTTTATTGCCTTTTGAGTTTGTGGTGCGTGACCTTTTGTTTGCGACATACCCTCAGTTTTCGCATTTAGGGCAGCAAGCTGTAGAGATGAAACAACAAGCAGACAAGCAGGTTGTTTATATTGAAAAGCAACCTGTATTGCAGCTTAAACAGGGACAAGGAAGCATTGAATTGATTAATGAACAAGTCCCTTATACCATGACGCTGAGTTCGATTGAGAACACCTTACAGACAGAAGAAAGTCCTACGCCATGAAACATCTACCTTCAGCAAATGCAGCTCCAATGGCAGTAGGCATACAATTTAGTGTTGGTTTATCTGCATTAGGCTGCGAACTTAATCAAATTAAACAGGCATTACAACAGCCTCAGCAAACCTTGAGTTTGCGTAATGATTTAATCGCTGATCGTGATGTTTGGGTGGGGCAATATACGCATCCATTATGTTCGAGCGTTCCTGATGCTTTACAGTCTGTAGATTCACGTAATCTACGTTTTGCATTAACCGCATTATCTGAAATTGAAACAGAGTTAAAAGCTTATACCGCATCCTTTGAAAATAAACGTTTGGCGATTGTGGTGGGCACATCGACTTCTGGTATTGCAGATAATGAATTATTACTTAAGCAATATTTTCAAGGGCAAACAGATCTATCGATATCACACTATCCCCAAGAAATGAGCTGTTTAGCGAAAGTATTGCAGCAGTACTTAGAATGGGAAGGACCTGCATATACGATTTCAACAGCTTGTTCTTCAAGCGCTAAAGCATTAGCCGCAGGGCAGAGATTACTTCACGCAGATTTAGCAGATGTTGTGCTGGTTGGTGGCGTCGATACCTTGTGCAAGTTGACGCTAAATGGATTTAATAGCCTAGAAAGTTTATCTGAACATATTTGCCAACCCTGCGGTGTAAACCGTGATGGTATTAATATTGGTGAAGCTGCTGCATTCTTTGTACTGAGTAAAGAACAAGCACCTGTCATGTTAATGGGAGCGGGTGAATCTATGGATGCATGGCACATTTCGGCCCCGCACCCTGAAGGTAAAGGTGCTGCTTTAGCTATGCAACGTGCATTAGATATGGCACATATTTCCGCTCAAGAGGTGGGTTATATCAACTTGCATGGAACAGCAACTCCACAAAATGACACAATGGAAATTAAGGCTGTAAGGCAAGTTTTTGGTGATTACCAAGTTGCTTTGAGTAGTACCAAACATAAAACTGGACATTGCCTCGGTGCAGCGGGTGCCATCGAAGCTTTTATTTGTGAGCAAGTTTTAAAAGATCAAAGTTGGTTGCCTTTACATCAAAGTGTTGAGGTTGATCCAGATTTGGCTGACCAAAACTATGTGCAAGAAGCCGAGTTAACACAGTCCATCCGCTATGTCATGAGTAATTCTTTCGCTTTTGGGGGAAGTAATATTAGTCTTGTTTTTGGAGTGAAGCCCTAGTGAAACTAGATGCAATTCAATATATTCCTCATGAGCAACCGATGGTATTTATCGACCATTTAACTGAGGTTGCAGAAGGTCGGGCGCAAGCAGAACTCACGATTACGCCAGAGCTGATGTTTTGTGAAGCAGAAGGTTTGCCGACATGGGCAAGCATTGAAATTATGGCACAAACAATTAGTGCTTATTCAGGCTGGCAAGGTCAGCAGTCAAAACAAGCGCCAAAAGTCGGTTTTTTATTGGGAACGCGTAAGTTAAATTTACCGATCCCTTATTTCGCCTTGGGTTCACGATTGATCATTCAAATAGAACAACAATATTTTCATGAAGGACTTGGGCAATTTTCCTGTGAAATTCAATATGCTGAGCACTGCATTCAAGCAACGTTAAGTGTATTTGAGCCAACAGAATCACCATTTGAATAACCACAAAGAATTAGGAATACATTGTGACAAGACGAATTTTAGTAACAGGTTCAAGTCGAGGAATTGGGAAAGCGATTGCATTACAACTAGCAAAGGCTGGTTTTGATGTGACCGTACATGCACGTTCGCGTCAGGCAGAGGCTGAGCAAGTCGTACAAGAGATTCAAGCATTAGGACAAAATAGCCATTATCTAATGTTTGATGTAAATGAACGCCAGACGGTTCAACAAATTTTAGAGCAAGATGTAGAGCAGCATGGCGGATTCTATGGCGTTGTATTGAATGCAGGTCTTACTCATGATGGAGCTTTTCCTGCACTCACCGATCAAGATTGGGATGAAGTTATTTCAACGTCCCTAGACGGTTTTTATAACGTATTAAAACCATTAGTTATGCCAATGATTCATTTACGTAAAGGTGGTCGTATTGTCACCTTATCTTCGGTTTCTGGGATTATGGGTAACCGTGGTCAGGTTAACTATAGTGCTGCAAAAGCAGGTCTGATTGGTGCGACCAAGGCTTTGGCCCTCGAATTAGCGAAGCGAAAAATTACTGTGAACTGTGTTGCACCAGGGTTGATCGAAACTGAAATGGTCACCGATGAAGTCAAAGAACATGCGCTTAAAATGATTCCGTTGCAACGCATGGGGCAGGTCGATGAAGTGGCGAGCGTAGTGAAATTTTTGTGTTCAGATGAAGCTTCTTATGTAACCCGACAGGTTATTTCTGTAAATGGGGGGCTTATCTAATGAAACGTGTGGTTGTGACAGGAATGGCTGGAATTACCTCTTTAGGTGAAACTTCCGATGAGATCTTTGCTCGATTTGACGCTGCCAAAAGCGGTATACGCTACATGCCAGAGTGGGAGCAATATGTTGACCTTCGGACCAAGCTTGCTGGGCCTGTTGAAACATTCCATGTTCCAAAACATTTTAACCGTAAAGTTACCCGTGGGATGGGGCGTGTAGCACTCATGTCTGTGGTTTGCGCCGAAACTGCTTTACAAAATGCTGGTTTGCTTGGGCATGAAATTTTGTCTAGTGGCGAAGCAGGTGTTGCTTTTGGTTCTTCTGCGGGTAGCGTAGAGGCCGTGGGTGAGTTTGCTAGCATGTTGCTTCATCAGAGCATGAGTAAGATCAATGCAACAACCTATATTCGTATGATGGCCCACACAAGTGCGGTGAACATGACCGTATATTTTGGTCTAAAAGGCTTAACTTTACCGACCTCAAGTGCATGTACTTCTGGCTCTATGGCCATTGGGCAAGCCTATGAAGCAATTAAATATGGTAAACAACAGGTCATGATTGCGGGTGGTGCTGAGGAACTCAGTGCGGCAGGTGCAGCGGTTTTTGATGTATTGTTCGCGACCAGTGGTATGAATGACCAACCAGAAAAAACACCGCGTCCATTTGATGCCAAGCGAGATGGATTGGTGATTGGTGAAGGGGCAGGCTGTTTAATTTTAGAAGAATACGAACATGCCAAAGCTCGAGGTGCTCATATCTATGCAGAGGTGATTGGCTACGGTAGCAATACCGATGGTCAACATGTAACTAAACCAGATGCCGAGATGATGGGGCGCTGTATGCAATTGGCTCTTAAAGATGCATCTGTAGAGGCTAAAGACATTGCCTATGTAAACGCGCATGGTACTTCAACTGACCAGGGCGATGTGGCAGAGAGCCAAGCCACTGCAAAAGTTTTAGGCTATAAACCAATTAGCTCTTTAAAGAGTTATTTTGGACATACGCTGGGGGCGTGTGGGGCTATTGAAGCTTGGCTGAGCATTGAAATGATGAATCGTGGCCGTTTTATTCCAACTTTAAATCTAGATGAAATCGACCCACTATGTGGTGAACTAGATTATATCGTTCAGCAGCCGAGAAATTTGGATGCTGACATTATTATGAGCAATAACTTTGCTTTTGGCGGAATTAATACTTCGCTTATTTTTAAACGTGTTAAACAATAAGGAACACAACAATGTTAAATAAAAAACTTTTATTTGTAGCAATGCTAAGTGCGGGTTTTACTGCCACTGTTCAGGCTGGAGATGAAGTACATCAATTAAATTTTAAAGAAGCTGTAGACCGTGCAGTTGCCGATGGGACTCTGGATGGTTCTGTAAAGTTTTATTTAAAGGGGACAAAGTCTGGTGGTAAAGTTATTCAAAAAGATGCGGTGACCAATAAAAAGACCAATGGTTTTGGTAAGTCGGCAGCAACGTCTTGTGACTGGGTTTTACGTTCAGCACTGATCCAAATGCAAAACAATGCTAAAGCACAAGGGGCAAACGCCGTTACCAATATTGTGAGCTATTTTAAAGCCAATGAAACAACGAGTACGACAACTTACGATTGCTATAAAGGCACCATGATGGCGGGTGTGGCATTAAAAGGCGACGTGGTTAAATTCTAATTAATTATTTAGTAAGGTTGAGATAATGTCTAAGCGCAAAATTGAAGTCTATACGCAGGCATTATCTCAGCTTCTTTTAAAGTCTAAACAAGATTTTCCCGACTTCCGTACATTTAATTATTATAAAAAACAACAAATACAGAGTGTCAGAAATAGACTAATCGCAGAGAAACTACAACTCAATTCAACGGAATTGGAGTTTGCCAAGCATGAACATGGTAAACCTTATTTGTTAAATCATACTTTGCATTTTAATCACTCACATAGCCAACAATACTACGCTTTAGCCATGAGCGAACATGTTAAAGATATTGGTGTAGATGTTGAGGAACTTGATCGAAATGTACGCTTAGATGCATTAGCAAAACATGCTTTTCATCCCGATGAATATGCAATGTGGCTAAGTTTGGACCAAGATAGAGAATATTGGTTCAAAGTCTGGACCATTAAAGAAGCGGTTTTAAAAGCTTCAGGATTAGGCATACGTTTAGATTTAAATACATTAAATACTCAGGCACATCCTACTGATCATGGTGGATTCTGTTCTCATCCACTGAATGGGACATTTGCTTATCAGAATTTTATTGTTGGCAATATGATATTAACCGTGGCATGGCGTTCAGAGTTATCTTGCCGTGGTTTTCAGTTTCCGTCTATTCAGCTTCACTCACTTGATCATTAATAATATAAATAGCAAATATAAAAAAACCGCGTATTACGCGGTTTTTTATTAAAAGGAGAAGCTAAAAAAATTAAGCTTGACCTTCAACTGCAGCAGCTTGAGCACGTTGCATGTTAGCTTCAAACTCTGCATCAAAGTTGATTGGAGTAAGAAGTAACTGTGGGAAGCTACCTTTAGTTACTAAATCATTTACAGCTTCACGTAAGAACGGGAACAAAATATTTGGGCAGTATGCGCCTAAAATATAAGGTAAACGTTCTTCTTCAATGTTGTCGATCAAGAAAATACCTGATTGAGTTACATCTACAATGAACGCTGTTTCGTTGTCGTTATCGGCTTGTACCACAACTTTTAGAGAAACTTCAAAGTGAGTTGGGTCAATCTTTTCTGCAGCAGAAGAAAGATTGATATTAAGTTCAGGTTGCCATTGTTTAGTAAAAACCTGCGCCCCAGGAACCTCAAAAGAAATATCTTTTGTATAAATACGCTCTAAAGCTAATTGTGGTTGAACTTGTTGTTCTTCGCTCATTGTTTTTTCCTTAATATGGATGCGATGTTAAGCCAATAATTCGTCGAGTTTACCTTCACGCTCTAAAGCATAAAGTTGGTCAAAACCACCGATAAACTGATCGTTAATGAAAATTTGTGGGACAGTACGATGATTTGTGCGTTGCATTAATTCAACACGTACTTCGGGTGCTTCAACAGAAAGATTTACTTCTTTATAAGCAACACCTTTACGCTCAAGTAACTGTTTAGCACGAACGCAATACGGGCATACAGAAGTTGAGTAAACAATGACGTTTGCAGCCATGATAATTCTCCTTAAGCTTTTGGTTTGCTTTTAACAAGAGGTAAGCCTTGCGCTTTCCAGTTACTGATACCACCATCAAGACGATAGCTATCGTGGTGAGCAACTTTTTGCAAAGCACTTCCAGCAACTTGCCCCAAGTTGCAAATAAATACCAATGGACGGTCACTTGCTTTTAATTCGTCAGCATGACTTGCGATTTGGCTATACGGAATATTGCGACTGCCACTAATGTGACCTTCGCGGAAATCTTTGCTATCGCGTAAGTCAATCAAAAGAGCATTTTTCGCTTTCACTAAAATACCAAGCGACTGTGGAGAAATTTTACGACCGTTACGTTGACCTTCAAAAATGAAGAACAACACGATCAAGACTCCGAGCGTACCAAACAAAATGGGGTGATTCCCCATAAACTCTAACCAGCGTTCCACAAGTCACCTAAAAAAATTAAAAAACAAAATTGACCTAGAGTATAGCGTATATAGATGGTGATCAAAATCACCACTTCAAGGGCAAATAGGGCAGAAAATCAGTTTTTTTGCTGTGCTTCTTGAATCTCATCGATTAAACGCAAAAAGCTATCTAGTCGTCGTGGCAAAATTTCACCCGCTTCAACGGCCTGTTTAAGCCCACAATTCTTTTCATGAGTATGTGTGCAATTACGGAATTGGCAAGACCCTAGATGTGCTGCAATGTCTGGAAAGCCCATACGAATTTTTTCTAAATCGAGATGCCAAAGCCCAAACTCACGAATTCCCGGAGAATCAATTAAGGCACCATTTTTACCGAAGTTGATTAAGCGTGTAGAAGTTGTCGTGTGTTGTCCAAGTGCAGAGTTTTCAGAAATAACATTGGTTTTTTGCTCTGCATCTGGAATGAGCACATTAATTAAAGAGCTTTTTCCTACGCCTGATTGCCCTACAAATGCGACAGTTTCACCATCTAAACGCTCAGATAAAGCAGAGATATCTCCCTTCTTAGACTGACAAATCATCACCTCATAGCCCAAGGTTTTATATTCTTCTAATAGGGTGAGAATTGGGTCATTTTCAGTGAGTAAATCAGACTTATTGAGGACCAAAAGAGCAGGAATGTTAGCGTCTGCACAAGCAACTAAATATCGATCAATTAACGTTGGAGCTGGTTCAGGAAGCGGTGAAAATACAATCACAATCAAACTGATATTTGCTGCCACTGGTTTAACTTTGTGATAGCGGTCAGGGCGGGTAAGTAAGGATGTACGTGGATGAATGGCTGTAATAATGCCTAAACCCGTATTGGGGTCTGCCTGCCATTTAACACGATCACCAGTTACAAGTAACTCAAGATTAGTTCGAGTATGGCAACGCCAAACACTATTGAGCTCGATCGGCTTCCAGAATGGTTCTGGTTCTCCTTCGGCAACTTGTGGTTTTTCTGGGTGATGCTCAGGTACAGAGAGGGCTTGTACTTCAAGTTGACGGCCATAGTGTTGTACAACGAGTCCATCTAGATCCTGTGAAGTATCGATCTCTTCTTGGCGAGTTTTATGCTGTTTTTCAATACGACGTTGCTGCTGTTCAGTTAAACGACGCTTACGAATTAAAGCCATTCATATCCCAAAAAAACCATTGTTTGAAGACCGCAAAAATAGCATGAAGCAGCTATAGAATTACAGCGCGGAAGCAAGAAATTTGCTACTATTGATGTTTTT
The DNA here is from genome assembly GCF_025514195.1 of Acinetobacter sp. WU_MDCI_Abxd143. Classification (NCBI taxonomy): domain Bacteria; kingdom Pseudomonadati; phylum Pseudomonadota; class Gammaproteobacteria; order Moraxellales; family Moraxellaceae; genus Acinetobacter; species Acinetobacter sp. WU_MDCI_Abxd143. The sequence goes on along the minus strand of NZ_JAHPTH010000004.1, from coordinate 50,842 downwards.
ACGGCATTTTAGAACGTACATTCATGAGCAGTACTTTAAATACACGATTAATTTGGATTGATCTGGAAATGACTGGATTAGATACCGATAATGACCAAATTATTGAAATCGCAACAATTATTACAGATGATCATTTAAATGTACTTGCCGAAGGTCCAGTTTTGGCTATTCATCAACCTGATCGTATTTTAAATGCAATGGATGAATGGAACACTCGTCAACATGGGCAGTCTGGTCTGATTGAACGAGTTCGTCGTAGTAAGTTAACAGCCCGTGATGCTGAGTTACAAACTTTAGAATTCCTAAAAAAATGGGTAAATCCAAAAGTTTCACCAATGTGCGGTAACTCAATCTGTCAGGATCGCCGTTTCTTACACCGTCTTATGCCTGAACTTGAGCAGTATTTCCACTATCGTAATCTTGATGTATCTACGGTAAAAGAGCTTTCAAAACGCTGGCGCCCTGAAATTATGAGTGGCTTGAAAAAGAATGCATCACATTTGGCAATGGATGATATTCGTGACTCAATTTCAGAGTTGAAATATTACCGCGAATATTTCTTTATTATGAATACTGATGGTAAAGATTGATTACGTTGTAGACGTGATATGAAAGGGGCTATAGCCCCTTTTTTTATTGCTAAAGGACATTGTTACAATAATGCCGCTCGCCTGATTTGGCTTTCATATTCATTTTGCTTAAAATGATGTTTTAAATTTTTTATTATAAAAAGAGAGCATTTATGCAAAGTAATAACCCGATACTGACTCGTGTTGAAACGGTCAGTGACTATAGTCAACCGATGACTGTGCAAGGTGCGATTCAAAAATCTGTTATGTTGACGGTCATTGCAGCTGCGGTGGGTGTCGCTTTATTTTTCTATGCAGCCTTTACTGCAAATGTTGGTATTGCTTACGCAGCTTCAATTGTGGGTGCAATTGGTGGCTTGGTTTTAGCTTTAATTACAACGTTTAAACCAACGACCGCGCCAACATTAGCAATTCCGTATGCCTTATTTGAAGGGGCTTTTTTAGGTGGTATTTCGTTTACTTTCCAGTTGAAATACCCAGGTGTTCCACTTCAGGCTTTATTAGCGACCTTTGTCACCACCTTGGTGATGTTTGGTCTATATAAATTCCAAATTATCCGCGCTACTGAAAAGTTCAAGTCAGTTGTAATCTCTGCATCTTTAGCGATATTTATTGTATTTATTGTGCAGATGGTCATGCGTTTAGCATTTGGTTCAAGCGTTCCTTATATTTTTGAAAGTAACTGGTTAGGTATTGGTTTTGCTGCATTTGTAGCGGTAATCGCTTCACTTAATCTGATTTTAGATTTTGATTTAATTGAAACCAACGCAGCGTATCGTGCACCAAAATTCATGGAATGGTTGTGTGGTATTGCGCTACTTGCAACTTTAGTATGGATGTATATTTCTTTCTTACGCTTACTTGGCTTATTGTCTGACGACTAAGATTGAATTCATCTAGAAGTCGCTCCTCATCAGGAGCGATTTTTTTTCGTGCGATTTTTGAAAAAAGATGCATTATGCAATTTCGAAAACCGCCGAATATTGGCATTATGCTTGAAATTGTTTTGAGTGAGATCGGCATGACACAAGGACTTTTAGCAGGTAAGCGCTTTTTGATTGCAGGCGTTGCTAGTAAATTATCAATTGCTTTTGGTATTGCCCAAGCATTACACCGTGAAGGTGCAGAGCTTGCGTTTACTTATCCAAACGAAAAATTAAAAAAACGTGTGGATGAATTTGCTGAGCAATTCGGTTCTAAGCTTGTGTTTCCATGTGATGTTGCTGTTGATGCTGAAATTGATAATGCATTTGCAGAACTTGCAAAACATTGGGATGGTGTAGACGGTGTTGTACACTCAATTGGCTTTGCACCTGCACATACACTTGACGGTGACTTCACTGACGTGACTGACCGTGAAGGTTTTAAAGTTGCTCATGACATCAGTGCATACAGCTTTGTTGCAATGGCACGTGCTGCAAAACCTCTATTACAAGCTCGTCAAGGTTGTTTATTAACTTTGACTTACCAAGGTTCTGAACGCGTTATGCCTAACTACAACGTAATGGGTATGGCAAAAGCTTCTTTAGAAGCTGGTGTTCGCTATTTAGCATCAAGCTTAGGTGTTGACGGTATTCGCGTAAATGCGATTTCTGCGGGTCCAATCCGTACTTTAGCTGCTTCTGGTATTAAATCTTTCCGTAAAATGTTAGATGCCAATGAAAAAGTTGCGCCGTTAAAGCGTAATGTAACTATTGAAGAAGTAGGTAACGCAGCATTATTCCTATGCTCACCTTGGGCTTCGGGTATTACTGGTGAAATTCTATATGTAGATGCTGGTTTCAATACTGTAGGTATGAGCCAATCTATGATGGATGACGAATAAGTTTTAAAATTTATTCAGCTATAAAAAAGCCGTAGTTGAAGGACTACGGCTTTTTTAATTGGTACAAGTTATTGCGGCAGTTCTTTTACAGGGGAACCACCTAAAGCTTGCATGAGGGTGACATACGCGTTGTATTGGCTTTGCTTGGTTTCAACGAGGCTTAAGCGAGCAGTACGTGTGGTTTGTTGTGCATCGAGAAGAGTCTTTAATGCAACAGCACCATAACGGTAGCGGACTTCAGTTAAACGTTCGGTTTTTTCTGCAAGTTCAACATTACGTTCTTGTAATGCTACTTGTTTGTCGAGTTCTGTACGACTCGATAAAGCATTTTCGACATCAGCAAAAGCCTGATATAGCGTTTGACGATATTGAATAATCGCTTTTTCATAATCTAGATTGCTAATCGCGATATCTTTTTTCATATCGTTATATTGCAAAAACGGTAAGCTTAAACTTGCACCAAGCGTCAGGGCAGGGTTGCGTAACAACTCCGTTAACGATGTGCTGCTTGAGCCTAAACTACTGGTTAAGCTAATTGATGGGTAGTAGCTTGCTTTGGTTGCATCTTTAGTTGCTAATGCTTTTCTTAAGCGGAGCTCACTTGCTTGCAAATCAGGCCGGCGCGATAAAATATCGGCAGGTAAACCAGCACCAATGGTAGGAAGAGCAGTGCGTGGTAAACGCTTTGGCTCTTGAATGTTTAGTTGCTGTAATGGCTCATGCAATAACACTGCAATGGCTGTGCGTGTTTCAACCAGTTGTTGTTCAATCTGGCTTAAGCTTGCTTTTTGGCTTTGCACCGATTGTTCTGCTTGAGTCAGATCTACACCTGAAACGGCACCAGCTTTATATTGAATCTGAACCAAGTCATAAAGCTTTTGAGAGGTCGCTAGGCTTTGCTGAGCAGTCGCATAACGTTCATTTAAATAACCCAGTTGCCAATAGAGTTTGGCAGTGGTTGCAATTAAACTTTGTCCAGTAGCTTGTAAATCTTGTTCAGTTGCTAAAGCTTCCCATTTACTTGCTTCGGTTTGGCGTGCAAGCTTGCCAAATAAATCAAGCTCATAGCTTACTCCAGCGCTCATTGAAAGACCTTTAGCGCTGTCATCTCCCGAATTTAAATCGAAAGAATGTCCTGTAGAAACACTAGAACTGGTTCGTAAGCCTTGTTTGTTTGCAGTTAGATCAGCTTGTAGACGAGCTTGCTTTAAGGCAATACCTGCAACTGCTAAATCACTGTTACGCTCTAATACATTGCTTACGAGCTGATTAAGCTGCGCATCGTTAAAAAGCATCCACCAACGGTCAGAGTATTGATCGGCAGACATAGTTTTTGCTTTTGCTGTGTCATATTGAAAACTACCTGGAACTTGTACCGCAGGTGTTTCATAAGGGGTTTTTACTACAGCTGCGCATCCTACAAGAGAACTCGTGAGGAGAAGTGCTGTGCTGAGTTTAGTCATAGAGAAAGACATGCAATTTTCCTTATTCTCGAGATAGAGCGGCAACAGGGTCAAGTTTTGCAGCATTCTTGGCTGGTAAGAAACCAAAAACGACACCAATCAGTGTTGAACAGACAAAGGCTGCAATAATTGATGTGCTTGAATAAGCTACGCTAAAGTTACCGCCAGCAAATTTATTAATAAGTTGCCCAAGGCCAAGCGATAGTAAGACGCCAAGCACACCACCAATTAAACACACCAAAATTGCTTCAATCAGGAATTGCTGCAAAATATCACTTTGTCTCGCACCTACAGCCATACGCACGCCAATTTCCTGAGTACGTTCAGTCACTGAAACCAACATAATATTCATTACCCCGATACCACCGACGACCAAAGAAATTACGGCAATTGCTGAAACCAGAAGCGTCATTGTACTGGTGGTTTTCTCAATGGTTTGACGGATACTGTCACTGTTCATGGTGAAAATATCTTGTGCACCATGGCGCTGGGTTAATAGGTTTACAATCGCATTTTCAGCTGCGGCAGTTGAATATTTGTCATTAATACGAACCACGATATTACGTACATTCGACTGACCCAACATACGGCTCATTACGGTTGTATAAGGCATATAGACATTTAGAGTGTCATCTGAGCCCATACCGCTTGTTTGCGGTTCTACCACACCAATAATGCGCGCAGGTACACTACCGAGCAGTACCACTTGACCAATTGGGTTGGTACCGTCACTAAAGAATTGTTTTTGAGTATTGGTATCAATGACTACATCTTGTGAGCGGTCACGAACACTACGTTGGTCAAAAGTTTGCCCATCTTTAAAGACTAAACCTTTTACGTCGAAATAATCGTTACTCACACCATTAATGGTCGCATTTGCTTCATTTTGTTGGTAACGCATAGTTTTGGATGTACTGACCATTGGACTGACCGCACTGACATAAGGCTGAGTCATTAACGCATCAGCATCGGCAGGAACCAAAGTCTTAAAACTTGCAGTTTTGGAGTTGTCACCAAAACCACGGCCCTGAAATACCGTAATTGTATTTGTTCCGAGACTACTAATATTGCTTAAAATTTGCTGTTGAGAGCCTTTACCTAGAGCGACCACCGTAACAACAGATGCAATACCAATAATGATCCCAAGCATGGTTAAAAAAGTACGCATGCGATGGGCATTCATAGACAGTAAAGCCATTTGAAAGGCTTCTGATAAACGGTCTAAAGTAGAACGCCATGCAGAAATACTTTTGCCTTTCTTCTGTTTACCTTGTAAAGCAGGAGCGGCATCAGGATCAGATTTGATCGGTTCGGCTGCATGATCTGGAACGTTAGGACGGTCACTAATAATTTCTCCGTCACTAATCTCGATAATACGAGTCGCATTTTTTGCAACTTGCATATCATGAGTGACTAAAATAATAGTGTGACCTGCGGCATTGAGTTCACGCAAAATACGCATCACCTCAACACCACTATGAGAGTCGAGTGCCCCTGTCGGTTCATCTGCCAGAATGACGTCACCGCCATTCATGAGCGCACGGGCAATAGAAACACGTTGCTGCTGACCACCAGAAAGTTGGCTTGGCCTATTGAGTGTTTTTGTGCCCAAACCTAATTCGGTCAGTAGAGCCGTTGCGCGTTGTTTACGCTCAGAAGGGGTAACCCCTGCATAAACAGCGGGAACTTCAACGTTACCTTCGGCAGATAAGTCACCAAGTAAATGGTAGCGCTGGAAAATAAAACCAAAATATTCACGGCGAAGTCGAGCGAGCTGATCGGGCTCAAGTTTACCCGTTTCTTGCCCATTAACCTTATAACTACCACTCGTAGGTCGGTCCAAACAACCCAAAATATTCATGAGGGTCGATTTACCAGAACCAGACTGGCCGACAATGGCAACCAGTTCACCTTCATAGATGGTTAGGTCTATGCCTTTTAAAATTTGTATTGTGCTTTCGCCAGCAGGGAATTCCCGGACCAGATTGCTGACTTCAAGCAATGCTTGTTTTGTCATGCTTACATTCCCATTGGGCCACGGCGACGGTTATTACCACTATTTGCAGAAGCAGCAGAAGTATCTGAACTATCTGCAATTACAACTTGGTCACCTTGTTTTAAACCAGCAAGAACTTGCGCATTTACACGGTTATTAATACCCACCAAAATTTGAGTCGGTTTGGTTGTACCATCTGCTTGTAAAATACGTACTACGCTCAGCGTTGCTTTACCTTGTTCAACCAGTTGTTTTTGTTCAGCAGTTAAATTTAAGCGTTCTAAACGAGCACCATTACCTTCATGTTTGCGTTCTGTACTTGGGGTAGAACTTGCTTTCTCAGATGATTGACCTGATTTTCTTTGACCAGAAAATTGTTTACTACTTAAAGCAGAAGATGGAACCAATAAAGCATTTTTAGCTGAATTTAATACGATATAAACTTGTGCAGTCATATCAATACGCAATTTACCATCGGTATTTGGCACATCGAATAAGGCATTGTAGTAAACAGCTGAACTGGTTGTTGAGCTTGTTGTACTGGTTGATTCGCTCGAAATTGAGTCAGGAGCTGGTTCAATTTGACGTAAAGTTGCATAGCGCTTGGTTTCATCACCTAAAGTTGTAAAGTAAACCTGTTGTCCTTTTTCAACTTTCATAATGTCAGCTTCACTGACTTGCGCCTTAATCGTCATGTTTTGTAATTTTGCAATTTTGACAATTGTTGGCGCGCTTTGGTTCGCGTTTACGGTTTGACCTTCTTCAGTCACAATCGCGACAACCGTACCATCAGTTGGAGCAACAATACGTGTATAACCAATATTGGTTTGAGCCGTAGATTTTGTCACTTTGGCAGATTCGATTTGTGCATCTAATGCTTTAATTTGCGCCTGAGCTGTTTTATAGCTAGCCTCAGCCGATTCTAAATCTGCACGCGGCGTTGCATCTTGTGCATACATTTGTTGCTGACGGCGGTATTCAAGTTGTTTCTCATTTAAGGAAGCAACTTGTTGAAGTCGCTGTGCTTCTAAATTTTTAATGTTTGCATCAGAGGTTTTTAGACTGTTTTCTTGGGTTGTTGAGTCAATTTGTGCAATAAGTTGACCTTGCTTAACCTGATCGCCCAACTGTACATACATCTTTTTAACCTGACCAGATACCTGCGCACCCACACTAATGAGTTTGGTTGCATCAAGTGTACCTGTCGCAAGTACATTATTTTCAATATCCCCACGTGTCACTTCAGCAGTAATATATTGAGGCTGTTGCTGTTTAGGTTTTAAAAACTTCCAAGCTAATACAGCAATAATTGCTATACAGACGATGATAATAACGAGTTTGATTGGCTTTATTTTTGGCATGGTGAGAGGTCGAAAAGTTTAAAATTTAATTTAGTATAAAAGCGAAATGAGGATAAAACGTGAATTTTTATGATAATTCAAGAATGAAGAAAAATGATTCCACCGAATTATTGTACAAATAGCGTTTTCCCACATAATTCAGCAATCGCCTGCTGCATCAAATGTTGGGCATTTTCGTTCGACATACCTTTAATTGCTGCATCAACTTGCAATAGAAGGGTAGACCATCCTAAAAATTGTTGAGGATTTAATCTTCTTAATGCTTGTTGATATAAACTGACTTTAGTTTTCCAGATGCCAAGTTGTAATGCATTATGAGGCTGCTCAAATAATTGCATCAATAAACGCATTTCTTTACTTAAAGTCCATAAAATCAGACTTTCTGGTTCGCCAGCAGCAATTAAATATTGAAAAATTTTAATGGATTGAGCGAGATTACCTTCTAATAGCGCGTCGCTTAAATCGTAAGTGGTGTAACGAGATTGATCTTGTAAACAAGCATATAACTGTTCAATTTGAATCAGTTGTTGGTCTGGAAAAGTGTCTCTTACACGCATCAAGCTATTTTTAGCTGCAAGCAAATTGTGCTCATGATGTTGCATGAGCCAGTGCCAAGCGTCATTGTCGAGTTGAATTTCAAGTTTTTCTGCTTCAGCAGATAAAATTCTTTGACGGTCTTGCGGATAGTTCGCTGTTAGGGCAACGACAACACCATTTGCTTCCACAACTTGGAAAAAAGCAGACTTTAAACTACTACTATCTTGCTTAGGTAAAACAATTAAAAGTAGGTTAGTTTCATTATGCTGAATATAACTTTTAAGTTGTTTTAATCCATTTGCATCAGGTTTTATATTGCCATGTACTTCAATGGCGAGCTGCTGAGAAAATAAAGATAAGCTGTTAAGAGCGTTAAAAACATTTTTCCAGTCGCTCACGCTACTAATATCGTAGCGTTGTCTTTCAACTTCTTGTTGTTGCCAACTTTTACGAAAAGCATCTAATAAATTTTGTTCCAGCAAAGGTTCTTGGCCATGTAAGATCCACGCACCCCGTGCTTCCGGAATGCGTTTTAAGGCTTGTAAATAGTCAATTTTCATTGCGGGTAAAAATAAAGATTAAGGCTGAGCTTTTGGTAAACGGTTTGCTGAAATCTGACGAGTAATTTGCTGTGCAATGTCATCAATCACAATACGTTGCAAATAAGATTCTTGCTGATTTTCGGTGTTAACCGTTGCAAGATCATATTGATAACTACGAGATGCAGTTAACGAACGTGGTTCTGTAATTTTATTACCCTGACGGTCTTCAATCTGGAAGGTTACAGTTAAGCGTAATAATACTTCCGTTAGCTTTCCGTTTAAAAGCTGACGACGTGGAGTGTACTCTAAAACACGGAGTACATAGGCATCATTATCATTGCTGAGTTGAACACCATTTGCAGCTAAATATACTTTTAACTGCGTTTCCAAATCATCGGTTTTTGCTGGTAACTCAAGGCTTAATTTTTTATAAACAAGCGGAGTTGCAGTCGGGTTGCTTCCTTTTAAATGAAATCCACACCCGACTAAGCCTGCACTAAGGCCTAAGGTCAAAACAACAGCGGCTAAACGTTTGGCAAAGTGCATGCTTGATCCTCTCATTAATAACTTTAATTAAACCACGAGGTTAACTAATTTATTTGGAACCACAATTTCTTTCTTTGTTGGTCCTGTTAAGAATTGTTGAACTTCTGGTAAAGCTTTAGCTTGAGCTAATAGATCTTCTTTAGAAATATCAACAGAAACTTCAAGTTTACCGCGAAGTTTACCGTTAACCTGTACAACAATCGTTTGGGTATTACGAGTTAATGCAGAAGCATCGACTTCAGGGAATGTTGCCTCTGTCACATCTGTACCAAACTGAGCCAATAATGTTTGACTTAAATGTGGTGCAAATGGAGCAAGTAAAGTTAATAGTGTGGTAATCGCTTCACGTTCTACAGCAACGTCGTTGTCGTCTTTTGCTTCAAACTTATTGCTTGCATTTAACAATTCCATCAAAGCAGCAATTGCAGTGTTGAATGCATGGCGACGTTCAATATCATCACTTACTTTTTGAATAGTTTCGTGAGTCTTACGACGTAAATCTTGAGCATCTTTAGACAAGTTAGCTGCATCAATCGTAGAGGCTTGGTTACCTTTTTCAAGGAAGCTTGCTACAAGACGCCATACACGTTTCAAGAAACGATTTGCACCTTCAACACCTGCATCAGACCATTCTAAAGATTGATCTGGTGGAGCAGCAAACATCATGAATACACGTGCTGTATCTGCGCCGTATTGATCAATAATCGCTTGTGGGTCAATACCGTTATTTTTCGACTTAGACATTTTTTCTTGTCCGCCGATAATAACTTCTTGACCGTCACCTGAATATTTCGCAGAAATAATGCGACCTTTTTCGTCACGCTCTAATTCGATGTCAGCAGGGTTAAACCAAGTTTTCTTACCATTTTCTGCTTCACGATAGAATGTATCCGCAAGCACCATGCCTTGAGTTAACAAGTTGGTAAATGGTTCATTACCTTGTACCACACCTTCATCACGCATTAATTTGTGGAAGAAACGTGCATAAAGTAAGTGAAGAATCGCGTGCTCAACACCACCGATGTATTGGTTTACAGGAAGCCAGTTTTGAGCTGCTTCAGGTTTAACCATGCCGCCAGTAAAGTCTGGAGAAGCATAACGTGCGTAGTACCAAGATGACTCTACAAATGTATCTAAAGTATCTGTTTCACGGCGTGCATCACCACCACAGCAAGGACATTTAGTTTCATAGAATTCAGGCATTTTATTTAATGGGTTACCTGAACCATCTGGAACAACGTCAGTTGGTAATACAACCGGAAGCTGGTCTTCTGGAACTGTGACTTGACCACAAGTATCACAGTTAATCATTGGAATTGGACAACCCCAGTAACGTTGACGAGAAACACCCCAATCACGTAAACGGAATTGAACTTTAGAATTTGCTAAACCTTGTGGTTCTAATTTTGCAAGGAATGCATCGAAAGCAGCTTGGAATTCCAAACCGTCAAACTCGCCAGAGTTAACAAGTTTACCTTCTTTAGAACCGTACCATTCTTGCCACTCAGTTGCAGAGTAACCTGCATCGTCAGCGCCTTTGGCATCAATTACTTGCTTAATAGGCAAGTTGAACTTGTTAGCAAATTCAAAATCACGTTCGTCATGCGCTGGTACAGCCATCACTGCGCCAGAACCGTAAGATATTAATACGTAGTTTGCGATCCAGACAGGAAGCTCTTCACCAGTTACAGGATGCTTTACAAACAAACCTGTTGCCATGCCTTTTTTCTCGGCTGTTGCCAAGTCCGCTTCTGCAACTGAACCCATGCGGCACTCTTCAATAAATGCAGCCAATTCAGGGTTGTTTTCAGCAGCTTTAAGCGCAAGAGGGTGTTCTGCTGCAACGGCAACATATGTCACGCCCATAAGCGTGTCAGCACGTGTTGTATAAACAGTTAAGCCGTCAGCATAAACTTCAGTATTGGCAGATGGGAAAGTAATTTCCATGCCTGTAGAGCGACCGATCCAGTTACGTTGCATGGTCAACACTTGTTGAGGCCAGCCGTCTTGTAGAGTGTCTAGGTCGTCTAATAATTCTTGTGCATAGTCAGTAATACGGAAGTAGTACATTGGAATATCGCGTTTTTCAACCAATGCACCAGAACGCCAGCCACGACCATTTTCAACTTGTTCGTTTGCTAAAACAGTTTGGTCAACTGGATCCCAGTTTACTGTTGAAAGTTTACGGTAGATCAGGCCTTTTTTATAAAGCTGAACAAATAACCATTGTTCCCAGTGATAATACTCTGGTGTACAAGTTGCAAATTCACGATCCCAATCTACAGATAGACCTAATTTTTTTAATTGGTCACGCATGTAGGCAATGTTTTCAAATGTCCATTTTGCCGGAGCAACTTTATGGGCAATTGCTGCGTTTTCCGCAGGTAAACCGAATGCATCCCAACCCATAGGTTGTAATACAGTTTCACCTTTTAAACGGTAAAAACGGCTAATCACATCGCCAATTGTATAGTTACGCACATGCCCCATATGCAGCTTGCCGCTTGGGTAAGGAAACATTGACAGGATGTAACGATGTTTACCTTCGACAGTGTCGGCAACTTTAAAGACTTTACGATTTTCCCAATCTTGTTGAACTGATGGTTCAATCGTGTTTGCTTGATATTCGGGGTCAATGTGAGAAATAGTCATAGACGTAAGCTATACAACAAAAATTGATATTAAAGATTGTTGCACAGCATAGCGCAAAATCGACAAAAATGCAGTTTTGGGATGGATTTATTTTCCGTTAAAAATTAAACAGGAATAAACCTGAAAAAAGTGGGACAGACATAAAAAAAGAAAAGTGGAAAAATCAAATAAGATGAAAAAATAGTCAGTTAAAAAATAATCATAGAAAAGTGTTTCTTTAATCTTGACTTTAGTGAATTAAACAACAAAAATGCTTCCTTTAGTTTTATATGCGATTATTTGATCACCCTTCGAATAACCGTCATGTTTTGTAATAGACATTCTCTCTAGCCGAGAGATTGATTTTACTTAAAGTATGTATATCCAGACATGCTTTATTAATGTTAAAAAAGCTTATACGGCTGAAAAACAGAAATTTTTCTATTGCAACGAAAACTAGACAATATGTGTGCTATAACAGTGCAGACAATTCAATGAATGAAACACTATTTGTGCCTTCCATAAATAGTGATAAAGATTTTAGGGTGAATCACGTTGGAACTTTTATCTGGTGGTGAAATGCTCGTTCGTGCTCTTGCGGACGAAGGCGTTGAACATGTTTTTGGTTATCCAGGCGGCGCTGTATTACATATTTATGATGCGCTATTTCAACAAGACAAAATTAATCATTACCTCGTACGTCATGAACAAGCTGCTGGTCATATGGCAGATGCTTACTCGCGTGCTACAGGTAAGACTGGCGTAGTACTGGTCACTTCTGGACCTGGCGCAACTAATACTGTGACTCCAATTGCAACAGCTTATATGGACTCAATCCCAATGGTGATTTTGTCTGGCCAGGTTGCATCACATCTTATTGGTGAAGACGCTTTCCAAGAAACTGATATGGTGGGTATTTCACGTCCGATCGTGAAACACAGTTTCCAAGTTCGTCACGCAAGTGAAATTCCTGCAATTATCAAAAAAGCATTTTATATCGCATCAAGTGGTCGCCCTGGCCCAGTTGTTGTCGATATTCCTAAAGATGCGACTAATCCTGCAGAAAAATTTGCGTACGAATATCCTGAAAAAGTGAAGATGCGTTCTTATCAGCCACCTTCACGTGGTCATTCTGGTCAAATTCGTAAAGCGATTGATGAGCTTTTAAGTGCAAAACGTCCAGTAATTTATACGGGTGGTGGTGTTGTTCAAGGTAATGCATCAGCATTATTGACTGAACTTGCTCATTTACTCGGTTACCCAGTGACTAACACACTTATGGGCCTTGGTGGCTTCCCTGGCGATGATCCCCAGTTCATTGGCATGTTAGGTATGCATGGGACTTATGAAGCAAATATGACCATGCATAATGCTGATGTCATTCTTGCGGTAGGTGCTCGTTTTGATGACCGAGTAACTAATAACCCTGCAAAATTCTGTTTGAATGCCAAAGTTATTCATATTGATATTGATCCGGCGAGCATTTCAAAAACAATTATGGCGCACATTCCAATTGTAGGGGCAGTTGAGCCTGTACTTCAGGAAATGTTGACGCAATTGAAACAATTGAATGTGTCTAAGCCAAACCCTGAAGCAATTGCTGCATGGTGGGATCAAATTAATGAATGGCGTAAAGTTCATGGCTTGAAGTTCGAAACACCGACTGATGGCACAATGAAGCCACAACAAGTTGTTGAAGCTTTATATAAAGCGACCAATGGTGATGCCATCATTACTTCAGATGTGGGTCAACACCAAATGTTTGGTGCGTTGTACTACAAATACAAACGTCCTCGTCAATGGATTAACTCAGGCGGATTGGGCACCATGGGCGTAGGTTTACCTTATGCAATGGCTGCAAAGCTTGCTTTCCCTGATCAACAAGTTGTTTGTATTACCGGTGAGGCTTCAATACAAATGTGTATTCAAGAGCTTTCAACCTGTAAGCAATACGGTATGAACGTGAAGATCTTATGCTTGAATAACCGTGCTTTAGGTATGGTTAAACAATGGCAAGATATGAACTATGAAGGCCGTCACTCAAGCTCATATGTTGAATCATTGCCTGATTTTGGCAAATTGATGGAAGCTTATGGTCATGTAGGTATTCAGATTGATCATGCTGATGAATTAGAGTCAAAGCTTGCTGAAGCAATGGCGATTAATGATAAATGTGTATTCATTAATGTCATGGTTGATCGCACAGAACATGTTTATCCAATGCTGATCGCAGGTCAGTCTATGAAGGATATGTGGTTAGGTAAAGGGGAGCGTACATAATGAGACATATTATTTCTGTACTCGTTGAAAACGAAGCTGGTGCGCTTTCTCGTTTGGTGGGCTTATTCAGTCAACGTAACTACAACATTGAGACGTTAAATGTAGCTCCAACCGAAGACCCTACGTTATCGCGTTTGACGTTAACCACTTATGGCGATGACCATAAGATTGAACAGATTACAAAGCAGCTCAACAAACTTGTTGAAGTTGTAAAAGTAGTAGATTTATCAGAAGGTTCGCACATTGAGCGTGAACTGATGTTGATTAAAGTAAAAGCGTTAGGTGCTTCACGTGCTGAAATTAAGCGTACAGCGGATATTTTCCGTGCGCAAATTGTAGACGTGACACCAACTACCTATACCATTCAAATAGCAGGGACAACTGAAAAATTAGATGGTTTTATCGATGCACTTGCGGAAAACACTATTCTAGAAGTCGTTCGTTCTGGTGTATCTGGTATCGCCCGTGGCGAAAAAGTATTAGCCATTTAATTTTTTAAAAAGTATTTTAGCGGAGAACACAAATGCAAATTTTTTACGATAAAGACTGTGACTTATCAATCATCCAAGGCAAGAAAGTAGCGATTATTGGTTACGGTTCTCAAGGTCATGCTCATGCACTTAACCTTAAAGACTCAGGCGTAGACGTAACTGTAGGTTTACGTGCAGGTTCAACTTCTTGGAAGAAAGCTGAAAATGCTGGTCTTAAAGTTGCAGAAGTTCCTGCTGCAGTTAAGCAAGCTGACCTCGTAATGATTTTGACTCCAGATGAATTCCAATCACAACTTTATCGTGATGTGATTGAGCCAAACATCAAAGAAGGTGCAACTTTAGCATTTGCTCATGGTTTCTCAATTCTTTATAACCAAGTTGTTCCACGTAAAGACTTAGATGTAATCATGGTTGCTCCTAAAGCACCTGGTCACACAGTTCGTTCTGAATACCAACGTGGTTCAGGTGTTCCTGACCTTATCGCAATTCATCAAGATGCTTCTGGTAATGCACGTAACGTTGCTCTTTCTTATGCTTCTGGCGTAGGTGGCGGCCGTACAGGTATTATCGAAACTTCATTCCGTGAAGAAACTGAAACTGACTTATTCGGTGAGCAAGCAGTTCTTTGTGGTGGTGCAGTTGAACTCGTGAAAATGGGCTTCGAAACTTTAGTTGAAGCTGGTTATGCACCTGAAATGGCTTACTTTGAATGTTTACACGAGCTTAAATTGATCGTTGACTTAATGTTCGAAGGTGGTATCGCTGACATGAACTACTCAGTATCTAACAATGCTGAGTACGGTGAATATGTAACGGGTACTGAAGTAATTAACGAGCAGTCTCGTGAAGCGATGCGTAATGCATTAAAACGTATTCAATCTGGTGAATACGCGAAGATGTTCATTCAAGAGGGTGCATTAAACTACCCATCTATGACTGCTCGTCGTCGTCAAAATGCTGCACATGGTATTGAAGTAACTGGTAATAAGTTACGTGCAATGATGCCTTGGATTCAAGCGAACAAAATCGTAGACAAAGAAAAGAACTAATCTTCTTTTCTAAAGCTTCAAAAGAACCCTGCTTAGTGCAGGGTTCTTTTTTTATACTATTTTTTATTTGAATGCGAAAATTGCGATTAGGTCGACTTGAATAGATTAAATAAATTCTATATTTTTCATATAATTGGCTGCTTAGTTTTTATTTACTTTATTGATTTATAAAGTAAAAAATACTTGACCAAAAGATAGATAATGTTATTGTTTATAACTGACTGAATAAGTCAAATTTACTAAAATTTCTTTAACATGTTTAATTGTATTTTGGGCAATGAGTTGAACAAAATAAAAAAAAGTATTGAATAATCATGGAAGTCCAATATGGGTCATGTTGATTACGATAGCACATTGATCGTCGGCTCTTTTATTGCAGCTGGCCTCATATGCTATATTGTAATTTCCATGGAGCAGCTAATATTCAAACAGGTCTATAAGAAGTTTGAATCCTTAATTTTATTTATTAATGGATTGCTACTCGCTTTAGCAATTAGCATTGTCCATATTGTTGGCATACAAGCTTATCATCTATTTGATACAGCCAACTCGAATATTCCTTTAATCGTCATTTCTTATGCCATTAGTGCATTGTTGTCTTGCATTGCGATGTGGTTGACTTCGCGTTTTACACTTCCTTTATTTAGACTCATTTTGAGTTCGATTATTATGGGAATTGGAATTTCAGCTTCATATTACATTAGCATGTTGGGCTGGAATATTAATGTTTATAAAAAAGATTACACTTCGTTCTTACTCTTATTTTCTGTATTAATTGCGATGAGTGGTTCAGGGTTAGCGTTTTTACTCGCCTATAAATTAAAAGATACAGAACGATATCGCTTAACTTTAAAAATCGCATTTTCGGTAATGATGACCTTAAGTATTATGGGGATGCACTATACCGCTCTTATTGCGACAAATATTACTGATAAATTTATTAGCCAATATCAGGCTGAACATGACTTATTACTATTTACAATTATTCTAGTCACCTGTTTGGTACTCGTAGCAAGCTTTATTGTTGCGATGTTAGAGCAACGCCTTACGCAACAAAATTTAGAATTACGCAAGGCTAATAAAGAATTAGCTAACTTATCTATACAAGACAATTTAACTAAACTACCAAATCGCCTTTATTTGGTTGATTATGCTGAAGTATTACTTTCAGATCATCGATATAAAGACCAGAAAATTGCTTTTTTATATATTGATTTAGACCGTTTTAAATCGGTGAATGATGCTTTTGGGCATCATGTGGGTGACCAATTACTCATTCAAATGGCGAACCGTTTACACTGGCAACTTAATGAGAAATGTAAACTGCTTAGAATTGGTGGCGATGAGTTTTTACTTATTGCAGAAAATACCAATGCAGAAGAAGCGGTTGTGTTGGCCGAGAAAGTTTTACAGCTGATTCAGGAAAGTTATCAAATTTCGGGTAAAGAAATTAATATTTCTGCGAGTTTAGGAGTAGCACTCTTTCCTGAGCATGGACAAAATGTTCAGGATTTACTCATGAACGCTGATGCCGCGATGCTCATGTCTAAAGAGCAGGGCCGGAATACTTATACCATTTTCAGTTATTCAACCCATCAACAAGAAACAAGAAGTCAGTCAAAACTGATCAATGACCTTTATAAAGCTGTAGAAGAAAAGCAGTTCATCTTATATTACCAACCAAAATTTAATACCAATCTTGAAGTGTGCGGTGTCGAAGCATTAATTCGTTGGAATCATCCAGCTTTAGGAATACTCACTCCCCATATGTTCATAGAGGGTGCAGAAAAAACAGGTTTGATCATTCCAATGGGATATTGGGCACTTGAGCAAGCCTGCTCGCAAATTCAGGAGTGGGAGCGTAGTAATACCCCATTTTATCCAGTCGCAGTGAATTTATCGGCCTTACAGTTTGAAAATAAAAAATTATTTAGTACGCTCGAAGCATTGTTAAAAAAATATCAAATTCAACCCCATCACTTAATTGTTGAGATTACTGAGTCAACAGCAATGCGGCATATTGATTTAAGTATTCGAGCTTGTGAGCGCCTACGTGATATGGGCATTCGAGTTGCAATTGACGATTTTGGAACAGGGCATTCGAGTTTCTTGTATTTAAAAGATTTACCAGTAGATGAGTTGAAAATTGATCGCGGCTTTATTGTCGATTTAAAGCCTGGTTCTAAAGAAGAAGTGATTCTGGAAAGTATTATACATTTAGCTAAAAAGTTGGGTTTAACCGTAACAGCGGAAGGAGTAGAAACTCAGCAGCAGGTTGAGATTCTGACTCGATTAGGCTGTCAGCAATTTCAGGGTTATTTATTAGGTATGCCTGTACAGGTTGATCAGCTCATTGAGACTCAAGGCGCCCATTTCGCTTAGTTTTTTCTATATTGATTTTTAAAACTAATATTTCCTTTTAACTTTTTCTTTAAATAACAATTAATTAAAATAAATTTATCTTTTAAAACCCACCTAGATATTGGTAGTAATGAATAGCAGCAGTTTCTTAGTTAGTTGAGTATTTTACATATAATAATTTATGAATATATACTGCAAGTATAAAGTAATACTAACAAATTAATGTTTGTATTTTATAAAACATAAGAGGTGAAAAGGATTATTATAAAGTATTGTGAAGTTTATATAATAATTAGAATTAATAAAGATAGAACTAAATGAAAATATTAATTTTTATAAAATATAAATACATTAATCTTTAGGGGTTGAATAGATTTTTGGTGGAGTTGGAGATTAGACTCCACCGAACTAAAAATATCTGCTCTCTTTATTAAAATATAAAGTCTTAATTAATTTATAAATTAAATAGTTGCACAATCTCGGATTGTTTCAAACTCAATAATTTTATTTATATAAGACCATGTTTCTTCGGGATTAATCTTTTCTTTGTTTATAGTGCCATCAATAATGATTCCATCTACAATGTTAAGAAAAAGTCCTGTTAGAATTTTCGTATTTTCAACCTCTAACTCTGAAAGGGCTGAAAAAACTAGTTCGTAAATCCACTCTCGATACCCATTAATTTGATGTTTGATAGTGGGATACAGCTGCATGACTTCGATGGTCGCTTTCTTAAATAAGCAGCCATTAAAGTCATCTGTGTTGATCCATTCGATATACCAAGTAAAGATTTTTTTTAGTCGAAGTAAGGGACTGTTAATATTATTAATTTTTTCCAACATTGAATCTTGGATTTCTAAATTTCTTTTATAAAGACATTCTTCAATTAAGGCTTCTTTAGAAGAAAAGTATTTATAAAAAGTCATTTTTGCAACGCCAGATTCAGCAATAATACGATCAACGCCAATAGACGTATAGCTTTTTTGGTTAAAGAGGGAGGTAGCTGTTCTTATAATAGTTTCTCTTTTTGACATTGGTTTCCCCGTCGCGGATATTTTTTGATTAACTTTGCTATTGTAAAGTGTAGAAGCTTAAATAAAACTTATTTTATAGTATTTAAAAAATTATATTTATTCAATAGCTTGGTTAATTTAAAAAACAACATATTATATATTTGGTTTGCAATAGTTTACTTTTTTAAATATTATTAATTAATCCGTTGATTTGTTGAGATAATAAACATAGTATCAACTTGTTAAGCATAGGTGAGCGGAATTTATTTTAGCAATTGAATGCATAATTGAAATAAAGGGACAACCTATAACTTAACTATAAGAACAACTTTCTACTGAGAATCATTATGTTAAAAAAATTTGAAGACTTTAATAATCCAAGAGAAAAAGCATTGCAGGGGATGAAAAACAGTATCCCTGCAAAAGAATGGGATGAAAATTTACAATTTCTTCGACAGTTAAGAAAAACAATTGCAGAATTGCCAGTTTGTAAGCATCCTGCTATTGAACTGTTAAACGGTGGATATCTGGATAAGACGGCTTTGACGCATATTCATTTAGAATATCGCCACGCGATTGTACAGATTTTTACTGATGCTCTATTACAGGCACAGTTTTTAACAAAACAATTGGAACCTAAACTCCATTCAGGAGCCAAAATGTTTCCAAGGGTGTTATTAAGTTTAAATATACTTGATGAATTCGGTTTTCGTCCTGGACTCGATAAAGATAATTACTATTTGGGTAACCCTGAATACGCTCATTATCCTTTATATGAAGATTTACTTAATGATTATGGTTTAACTGAGCTTGACCGTCGTAATTATAAGCCGTCAAAATTTGCAGATCAGGTGAGATCATTCTTAGAATCTTCTTATGATAGTTATATTAATGTCGTAGCATTATTGGCTGTTGCAGAGGAAGAGGTCATTCTTTTTAGCCCACCATTGCGCCAAGCGACCAAATTCGTAAATATCGATGTTGAAGGTGGTGGCTATTACCATGTACATGGTGTATCTACTGATGAAACATCGGAGGCTGCTGACGATGACCATCAAGATGACCTTTGGTTTGCATTAGCGCAAGCGATTACAAAAGATGATTATGAAAGCTTAACTAAGCTATGTATTGATTACTGTGCTTTATGGAATGAGTTCTGGAATGCACAAATTGCAGATGTTCAATTTATTGAAGAAAAGAAACTGGCATAACGATTCTATTAAATTTTAACAAAGCCCATCTATAAAAAGGTGGGCTTTTTAATTGTAAAAATTCTAAGAAGCTAAACTATATTCTCAAAAAAGATCTAAAAAGTTTGTGAATAACTCATGGCTTATCAACAATCATTAAACAGTTCTATAAATCTGCTACAATTACGCCAATTTTTATTTTGATCGACTTTAGGTCTTTGGCACTGCAATCTCCGCAGTAGGTGTATTTCATGAGTTTTAAAGATGAGTTAGCGGCACAGGTTGCTCAACGCCGCACATTTGCCATCATTTCCCACCCCGATGCCGGTAAAACGACCATGACAGAGAAATTACTGTTATGGGGTAAAGCAATTCAGGTTGCAGGGATGGTAAAAAGCCGTAAATCTGACCGCGCAGCTACATCTGACTGGATGGAAATGGAAAAAGAGCGTGGAATTTCCATTACTACTTCTGTTATGCAGTTCCCTTATAAAGGTCACACTATTAACTTACTTGATACACCGGGACATGAAGACTTCTCTGAAGATACTTATCGTACCCTAACTGCGGTTGACTCTGCGTTAATGGTGATTGACGGTGCAAAAGGTGTCGAAGAACGTACCATCAAATTGATGGAAGTTTGTCGTATGCGTGATACTCCCATCATTTCATTTGTAAACAAGATGGACCGTGAGATTCGTGAACCACTTGAGTTACTGGATGAAATTGAGAATGTCCTTAATATTCGCTGTGTACCTATTACATGGCCATTAGGGATGGGACGTGATTTTGCGGGTGTATACAATATTCTTGAAAACAAATTGTATGTCTACAAAACAGGCTTTGGCTCAACTATTACAGATATTGAAGTACGCGATGGCTACGACCATGCAGATATCCGTGAAAAAGTAGGTGAGCTGGCTTGGACGTCTTTTGAAGAGTCACTTGAGCTCGTACAAATGGCGAACGAACCTTTAGACCGCGAATTATTTTTACAAGGCAAGCAAACCCCAGTTCTATTTGGTACAGCCTTAGGTAACTTTGGTGTTGACCACGTGTTAGACGCATTTATGAATTGGGCACCAGAACCTAAAGCACATCCAACACAAGAGCGTGTTGTCGATGCGAAAGAAGAAGGTTTTTCTGGTTTCGTCTTTAAAATTCAAGCAAATATGGACCCGAAACACCGTGACCGTATTGCCTTTATGCGTATCTGTTCAGGTAAATACGAGAAAGGTTTGAAAATGAATCACGTACGTATTGGTAAAGATGTTCGTATTAGTGATGCATTGACATTCCTTGCGGGTGAACGTGAGCACTTAGAAGAAGCGTGGCCAGGTGATATTATTGGTTTACATAACCATGGCACAATTCAAATTGGTGATACTTTTACAAGTGGTGAAGATCTGCATTTCACAGGTATTCCTCACTTCGCACCAGAGATGTTCCGTCGTGTGCGTTTGAAAGATCCATTAAAGTCAAAACAATTGCAAAAAGGTTTGAAAGAGTTGTCTGAAGAAGGCGCAACTCAGGTATTTATGCCACAAATTAGCAATGATTTGATTGTGGGTGCAGTGGGTGTGCTTCAGTTTGATGTAGTTGCTTACCGCTTGAAAGAAGAATATAAAGTTGACTGCGTGTATGAGCCTGTAAGTGTTAATACGGTTCGCTGGATTCATTGTGATGATGACAAGATTCTCAATGAATTTAAGAAAAAAGCACATGACCAGCTTTCTATCGATGGGGGTGGTCACTTAACTTATCTTGCGCCAAGTCGTGTCAACTTGCAGATTATGCAAGAGCGTTGGCCTGATATTCAGTTCCGTAACACGCGTGAACACTAATCTTTAAGATTTGACAGACAGCTTCGAACAGAAGCTGTTTTGTTTTGAAAAATAAGAAAGGATGATGAAATGACTTTGAATAGAAAGACAGTTATTGCACTTTTAGTTGCGGTAATCATATTAATTTTGGCAATTGGTCTTTTTGTCTGGAAAAGCTCTCAACCTTCATCATCTTCTCAAATGAAATCAGCTTCTACCCAAAATCAAAATATAGAGAAAGCTGAAGTACTCCCATTTCTAAACTTGCAACAAGTAAAAGCTGATTATGCTTTGCCATTTTGTGAGAAGAAAAATTGTATTGATGTCGATATTCAAACGATAAAGACTCAAGATGCATGGCTAAATGAATGGATCGCGAAAAGTCAGGCTAAAGTGATCCAAGACCAAATTGATTTGAAAAAAGACTTAAGCTTGCAGCAAGCCATTAATGCCTATGTTAAAAAGTCTGATGAATGGCAAGATAAATATTCAAAGAATCGGGCTTATGAATTGCATCTTCATACACGTATTGCATCGCAGCGTAACCAATATGTTTTATTGCAATTAGGACTTGATACCAAGCAAGAAGAGCTCACGATTAAAGACCGTTATTACTTTTTTGTGGCCGACCGCAAACTGCATAAGAGCTTAACTTTGTTAGATGTTTTACAAAAAGATCAACAAACTACTGTGCATCAAATGGTGCAGGTAGCCTATCAAGACTGGTTAAAAAAGCAGACTGCTGAAATTAAAAAAGAAGCACCAAAAACTTTATATTGGGGACAGGCAGATTGGTTCTTTGATGGTGAAGGCGTTGGTTTACATTATCAGGCCAACCAGATTACTAAAGAAGCGCCACAGCTCGATATTTATTTATCTAAAGAACAGACCAAAAAAATATTACAACCCGAGGTTTATGAACAAATGTTTTAAGATGGTAGCAGAATTTGCAACCTCTATTTATATGCGCTAATTTCTTAGAAAGGTATAGCGTAATCTCCTTAGAATAAAAGGCAAAATATGATGTTATCTTCTAAAGCTTCACTGCGATTAACTTTGCTTGCTTCTGCTATATTTTTGGCAGCATGCCAACCTAAAGCTGATCCTAAGGATTCTCAAGAGCAGCAGAAATCCGCTGTTCAAGAACAAAAGCCAATAGAGTTGACTTTGAAAGGTGAAACAATTCGTAGTAAGGTGGTTTTACCTGATTGTGATGGCAAAAATTGTCCGGAATTTACGGTAGAACGTTTACAGAGTAATTTTCCTTTTATTGACAAAATTATAGATCAGCAAATCTTAAATACATTAAATCAAATTTTAGAAATTGCTGAACCTGATGCTAAGAGCACACAAACGGAACAAAAAACAGAAGCTTCAGCAGTTATGGGTGCAGAGCAAAAAAATAGCTTTGATGCACAGGTACAACGTTATGCGAACTCATTTATCGATTTAGATAATGAGCTAAAAGCTTTAAGTAGTAATCATCAGATCAACCTCTTAGTTAAACCTAAGATTTTGCAAGCTCAAGGCAAAGTTGTCACTGTGGTCCTTAATAGTAGTAGCTATTTAGGTGGGGCTCATGGCTCTGCTGCACAGCATTATTATAATTTTGATTTAAAAGAGCAAAAGCAAATTAAGCTTGAAGATTTATTACGCCCTCAGCAAAAATCAACTTTAGAGAAGTTAGCTCATGAAGCCTTTAAGACATGGGTAACGGACTCTAAATTGGCTGATAATGTTGCTGACTATGAACAAGCATGGCCATTTAAATTATCTAATAACTTCTTGTTAGGTGAGCAAGGTTTAATCCTTCAATACGGTGAGTATGAAATTGGACCATACGTAGTTGGACTCCCTCGATTAGTCATTCCTTATGACCAATTGCAAGATGTGTTGAAAGAAGAATATTTGCCACAGCCTAAAGCCAAACCTGCTTCGGCACCAGTTGCAAAAAGTGCTGGCTAATGCATTTGTTTGATACCCATACCCATTTCGATGTTGCCGATTTTGATAAAGATCGGCAACAGCTAGCACTTGAGGCAAAAAAAGTGGGTGTAGATGCTTTGGTTTTAATTGGCTTTTTACAGTCCCGCTTTGATGATTTGGTGCATACTCATCATCAGTTAAAAAGTTGGGAAAATGTGCCTACTTCTTATTTAGCACCAGGCTTACACCCGTTTTATATTGAGGAGCATCAACCAGAGCATCTGGCTCATCTTGAACATATCTTGCAGCAACATGACTGCGTGGCTGTAGGTGAAATTGGCTTAGATACTTTCTTAAAAGAACATAAGCAGCCAGATGTATATGCAAAGCAAAAACAATATTTTGCAGATCAGTTAGAGCTGGCAACCCAATACCAAAAACCAGTGTTACTCCACATTCGAAAAGCGCACGGTGATGTGCTTGCTATATTAAAAGCTCAAAAATTTAAATTGGGTGGCATTGCTCATGCATTTAGTGGTGGGGTAGAAGAGGCAAAGGGTCTTATTAAGCTTGGTTTTAAAATTGGTGTGACTGGGCAGTTTACCAACCCGAATGCAAAAAAACTTCATACCGTTGTGCAGGCTATAGGTGTAGAGCACTTGGTGATTGAAACAGATTGTCCAGATATGACGCCGCTTTGCTGTCAAACCTCAACAGAACAGCGGACTCGTAATACCCCTGTTAATTTGCCTTACGTTCTACAAAGTTTGGCTGAAAATTTAAATATTTCAGAGCCGGATTTGGCTGAGTTGCTGTGGAAAAACTCTCTCACTGCATTGAAATTATCGTAATAAAAATCAAAGATTAAAAATATTAACTAAAACAAAACACAGCGATTAAAAAAGAAGCTTAAAGTAAGAAAAGAACATGTAAAAACGTGAAAAATAACATTGCCAGACATGGGAGGATAACCCAATGGCTAAGTATAGCAATATCAATAGTTTTAATGCTTTACAGACGCTAACAGTAGGTTCCAGCAATTATCAGATTTTTAGCTTAGCCCAAGCAGAGAAAACGCTAGGGGATATTGCCAAACTGCCGAAATCTTTAAAAGTATTATTGGAAAACTTATTACGGTTTGAAGATCAGCACAGCGTTAAAACTGAACACATCCATGCGTTAGCAGAATGGCTAAAAACCCGCACCTCAGATCAAGAAATTCAATATCGTCCTGCACGGGTTTTAATGCAAGATTTTACGGGTGTGCCTGCAGTGGTTGATTTAGCTGCAATGCGAGCAGCGATGGCGCAAGCGGGTGGCGACCCTGAAAAAATTAACCCATTATCTCCTGTTGATTTGGTGATTGACCACTCTGTAATGGTTGATTATTTTGCCGATGAACAGGCTTTTGAAGAAAACGTACAAATCGAGATGCAACGTAATGGTGAGCGATATCAATTTTTACGTTGGGGACAATCTGCATTTAATAACTTTAGTGTAGTGCCACCAGGTACGGGTATTTGCCATCAGGTCAATTTAGAATATTTGGCTCAAGCGGTGTGGCTAGGCGAAGATAATGGTCAGACTTTTGCTTTTCCAGATACTTTAGTGGGTACAGACTCACATACCACCATGATTAATGGTTTAGGTGTTTTAGGTTGGGGTGTAGGCGGAATTGAGGCCGAAGCGGCCATGTTAGGCCAACCTATTTCTATGCTCATTCCTGAGGTGATCGGTTTTAAACTCACAGGAAAATTGCCAGAAGGGATTACTGCAACTGATTTGGTGCTGACCATTACTCAAATGCTTCGCCAAAAAGGTGTCGTGGGTAAATTTGTAGAATTCTATGGTGATGGCTTAGCCGATTTACCACTTGCTGACCGTGCGACCATTGCCAATATGGCACCAGAGTATGGTGCGACTTGTGGTTTCTTCCCGATTGATGAAGTGACATTAGGATATTTGAAATTAACTGGTCGTCAAAGTGACCGTATTGCACTGGTTGAAGCGTATAGCAAAGCACAAGGTTTATGGCGAAATGCTGGTGATGAACCTGTTTTTACAGACACTTTAAGTCTTGATATGAGTACAGTTCAGGCAAGTTTGGCAGGGCCAAAACGTCCACAAGACCGAGTGCTTTTATCAGAAGTACCAAAAACGTTTAATGCGCTCATGGAGTTAACTTTAAAACCAGCCAAAGAAGCTAAAGAGCGTTTAGAAAATGAAGGCGGTGGCGGCACTGCTGTCGAGGCAAAAAAAGCAAATATCCAACATGAAAGTCCTTCTTGTGTGATTGAAGGACAAACTTATCCATTAAATCATGGTGATGTTGTTATTTCAGCCATCACATCTTGTACCAATACTTCTAACCCGAGTGTAATGCTGGCGGCGGGTTTACTTGCAAAAAAAGCCATTGAAAAAGGTTTGCAGCGTAAACCGTGGGTGAAAAGCTCTCTTGCACCGGGTTCTAAAGTTGTGACTGACTATTTGCTGGCTGCTGGGCTTACGCCGTATTTAGATGAGTTGGGCTATAACTTGGTGGGATATGGTTGTACGACTTGTATTGGTAACTCAGGTCCACTACCTGAGCCAGTGGAAGATGCAATTCAATGCCATGATTTAAACGTAGCATCAGTACTTTCTGGTAACCGTAACTTTGAAGGCCGAGTACATCCATTAGTCAAAACAAACTGGCTTGCTTCACCACCTTTGGTGGTTGCATATGGTTTAGTTGGTAATATTCGTACCGATTTGACTACGCAACCTATTGGGCAAGGTAAAGATGGACAACCTGTTTACTTAAAAGATATCTGGCCAAGTCAGGCAGAAATTGATGCCGTTTTACAGAAAGTAAATACAGAGATGTTCCACAAAGAATATGCTGCGGTGTTTGATGGTGATGCAACATGGCAAGCGATCCAGATCCCGAAAAGTAAAACCTATGAATGGGCGGATGATTCGACTTATATCCGCCATCCGCCCTTCTTTAAAGGAATTGGCGAGCCGCCAAAAGCGATTAAGAATATTGAACAGGCTCGTATCTTGGCAGTGCTTGGTGACTCGGTAACGACTGACCATATTTCACCGGCAGGTAATATCAAAAAAGACAGTCCTGCAGGCCGATATTTGCAAGAGCAAGGTGTTGAGCCAAAAGACTTTAACTCCTATGGTTCTCGACGTGGTAATCATGAAGTCATGATGCGAGGCACCTTTGCCAACATTCGTATTAAAAACGAGATGCTTGGTGGTGAAGAGGGTGGTAATACCATACATGTGCCAAGTGGTGAGAAGCTTGCCATTTATGATGCGGCGATGCGTTACCAACAAGAACATACACCGCTTGTGATTATTGCTGGTAAAGAATACGGAACAGGTTCTTCACGTGACTGGGCTGCCAAAGGTACGAACTTACTAGGTGTAAAAGCTGTCATTGCGGAAAGTTTTGAACGTATTCACCGTTCTAACTTGGTGGGTATGGGCGTGTTGCCATTACAGTTTATTGAAGGACAAACGCGACAATCTCTCAACTTAACTGGTCATGAGGTGATATCAATTCGAGGTTTGTCGGATGGCATTGAACCTCATCAAATTCTTGAAGTTGATGTAAAAGGGCCAAATGGGGTAGCCAGCCACTTTAATGTGTTGTGTCGAATTGATACGTTAAATGAGGTTGAGTACTTTAAGGCAGGTGGTATTTTGCATTATGTACTGCGGAATTTGATTGCTGGTTAATTTGGCTAAGTTTGCATAGCCTTGTAATGAGGGTGCTTTGGCTAATGTTGACTATATAGGCGTATCCTTACTTTTTTAAGGATAAAAAGTAACAAAAATCCTTTGTCGGGCTGACGGTATATCCTTATACCGCAGCCCAACTGAGCGGCATCCATGCCGCCTGTCACATTAGTAAACAATAGTTTAAATCTTAAGCCGTATAATTTGATTAATAATGATAAGACTTGTCGTGAGTTTAAACATCACAGTCTCAAGTTTTCTTTGATCTGAAATACACTTTCGTCTGAAAAGCAGTAAAATACTCTCCGTGTTTTATATCCCCAAAGAGTAGCAATGACCGATCTTCAACAAGATGAATATGACCGCCGTTTTGCAGGTGTAGCCAAAGTTTATGGTGATTCATCGTTCCAGCACTATGAAAAAAGTCATGTGATGGTGATTGGTATTGGTGGGGTCGGCAGCTGGGCAGTGGAAGCTTTAGCGCGTACAGGTATTGGTGAGATCACATTAGTCGATATGGATGTGGTTGCGGCATCAAATGTGAACCGTCAGTTACCTGCGATGACATCAACTCTGGGCTGTGAAAAAGTTGAGATTATGGCGGAGCGTTGTCGCCAAATTAACCCACGTATTAAAGTTAATATTATTGATGACTTCTTAACCCCTGAGAATGTCACAGAACTTTTAAATCCTGTACCCGATATTATCTTGGACTGTATTGATGACGTTAAAGCAAAACTGGCTTTAATGCTCCATTGTCGTTTTAATAAAATTCCTTTAATTGTGTCGGGTGGAGCAGGTGGTAAGCTCGATCCACTTAAAATCCGCGTAGCTGATTTATCAAAAACAGAACAAGACCCAATGTTAGCGAAGCTACGGAGTCAACTTCGTGCTCGCGGCATCTGTAAAAGGCCAAAAGAGAAATTTGGCATTACCTGTATTTACTCAATCGATAACCCATTTTCAAGTGCGGATGTCTGCCCATCAGCTGGCTTACGTTGTGGTGGCTATGGTTCAGCGGTAGTGGTGACTTCAAGCTTTGCTATGATTGCTGTAGCTGAAGTTTTGAAAAAGCTCGATTTAAAGAAAGCCTAATTTAAATATTGAAAAGGCATGTGCTTATGTGAGTGCATGCCTTTTATTTTTGAGAAAAACTATTTAATCATACAGCTTGATGTTGTCTTGCTGGGTGTGTGTGGGTAGCTGCTGATCATAAAATTTAAAGCACCATAAAATTAGAACAACAACGGTGAAGATGGCTAAACCTTTTAAATACTTCATGAATAATTCAAACAAGTGAATGGTCTTGATAAAATTCTAGCGAAGGCAATCTATCTAATCTAATATAGAAAATAGACTTAATGATCTAATTTTGAGATAGAAATGCTCACGTTAAAACAATTCCAATATTTTATAAAAATTGTTGAAGAAGGAAGCTTTACTGCGGCTTCTGAAAAGCTATTCATAGCTCAGTCTGCTTTAAGCCGGCAAATTAAATTATTAGAAGAAGAAATTGATTTTCAGTTATTTGATCGTACCGATAAGAAAGTAAAACTCACAGAGGCAGGAGGGATCTTCTATAAAAAAATAAAAGATAATATGCATTATTTAAATGAGATCATTGGAGTTTCTAAGAATATTGCAGAAGGAAAAAATCGCCAGATTAAAATTGCTCACTCGAGCAGTATTATTATGGATGATAAAAAGGTTCAAATATTAAAAGAAATTAGCTTAAAGCAAAAAATTAACTTTGAGATAAACACGTTGTCATCTGAGCATCAAGTTTTGGCTTTACTGAATGGGGAGATTGATATTGGTTTAATTAGACCGCCAGTTCGGCATACACTAGATGACGTCAATGTTATTAAATTATATGAAGAACCTTTAATGGTGGCCGTGCACATTGATCATGCTAAATTTGCAAATAAAGAGAAGGTCGAAGTCAAAGATTTAAAAGAAGAATACTTTGTTTCTACGCCCCATTCTAAAAGAGGTGGATTAAGCTATTTGGTCTCAAATTTATGTTTAGCCGCAGGATTTACCCCACAAAAAGCTCCAATCCAGTCGCGTAAGATTTCACAGTTACAACTTGTGGCTGCAAATATTGGTGTAAGTATTGTGCCTAAAGAATTTCAGCAGATCTTGCCTGCTCAGGTAAAACTATTGCCTTTAACTGATCAGCTATCACTTTCGGAAGTAGTTTTGGTCTATAGAAAAGATCATGATGAAATGATTCAGCATTCTGTCGAACGCATCCATCAAGTTTTTCAATTTTAGGAAATTGATTAGGCAGCTAATCTATAGTAAGTATAAGTAACGTTATCGTCTTTATAAACGTCATAACTACTTTGTTTGAAGTCAGAAACCCATTCACTTCCTGTATACCCAGCGATATGTCCATAAACATGGTTGCGGGTTCGGTGAATGATGTAAATGTCACCTTCCTGAGGTTCGTCGAAGGCTGGATCAATTTCTTTATAGCCAATCTTTTTAAGGGTATCACCCCAATCTGAAGCTGCAATTGGATGGTTTTCAACATCGGCCCCAGCAGATTCGAGCGCAAGACGGATACTCCGTGCGCATCTCGCTTTACTGCGTCTAGATGTAACGCTTTCTAATTTTTCTACAAACTTTTCTACATCGATTGGAGGGTTTGTTGAGGTTTGAGTTTGATGATTATTAGGTTTCATAGTGAAAGGATAAGGGAGGCTTGGTGCGCTGTGCGATACAACAATGGCTGCCTGATTTGAATCCTGATACATATAGTTATCAGCTACTTGTCCGTCATAAATAATCATCGTGAAATCTCTACCGTGCTACCCATGTCCATATTAAAAAAATCACCACCTACCTGTGGCGTTCAGAGATACTAATAGGCGTACCTTAAAAGTTTTGTTTATGTTATGTAATAACGTATCTTTTTTCCAGAGACGTATACTTTGGAGTAAAAAGATGCTCGTTAAAAGGGTTGTTAAAAACAGTAAAACTTAAATTATTGATATTATTATAAATAAATAATAAATCAGAACTTAAATTTGAATATTTTGCTTCAACATTTGCGAATATACTCAAAATCTAAGTCGCTGATTTAAAATGCCACATTTTCTTACAATTTAAGAAGTCATCACCAACTTAAACTTGCTGCTCTTTTAAATACTCTTCAGTGCGAATCAGGGCTGCTTGCATGTTTTGAATTGCATTTTCAACGTCAGCTAAAGTTTTTGCATTTCCGCCACTTAGCGCCTGACGCCATTTACGAGCGCCCGGCAAGTTTTGGAATAAACCTAAAATATGACGTGTAATGATTGAAAGAGGAGCACCTTCAGCCATACGTTGCTCAATATAAGGCAGCATTTGCTCCATAATATCGAAACGATCTGGCGCTTCTAAATTCCAAAGTTGGCCGAGCTCAGCAAGTAGATAAGGGTTATGGTAGGCTTCACGGCCAATCATGACACCATCAACGTGCTGTAAATGAGCTTGAGTTTCGGCAAAGGTTTTAATTCCGCCGTTAATTTCAATGGTGAGATGTGGACGTTCTTGCTTTAAGCGGTATACATCTTCGTAGCGTAAAGGAGGAACTTCTCGGTTTTCTTTTGGAGACAAACCTTTCAAAATAGCAATACGGGCATGTACAACGAAATAAGTACAACCTGTTGCAGCGACAGTATCTACGAAATGTAGCATTTCTTCGTAAGACTGCATGTCATCAATACCAATACGATGTTTTACCGTTACTGGAATCTTTACTGCCTTTTGCATGGTATGAATGCATTCAGCAACCAAGTCTGGCTCTGCCATTAAACACGCGCCGATTTTATTGTTCTGTACGCGGTCACTTGGGCAGCCTACATTAAGGTTAACTTCGTCGTACCCCCAATCTTCGGCCATTTTTGTGCAGGTAGCAAGCTCTTGCGGATTTGAGCCACCAAGTTGTAATACGATAGGGTGTTCTTGAGCGTTATAGTCCAAATGGCGTTTTGCATCGCCAAATAGGATTGCACCCGTAGTCACCATTTCTGTATAAAGCACAACGTTCGGGTTAAACAACCGTGCAAAGAATCGGTAATCCTTCGTTGTCCAGTCCATCATTGGGGCTACACTGATTCTTGGAGATTTAATAGTTTCAATGGTTTTATTAATAGTCATTAAAAATCATGCCTTTAATCAGTGTTTTGCAACCTGTTTGAATCTGTGGGAACTCATATTTAGCTGCGTTAATTAGTTTGCATTTACACCAAAATTTACACCATAATGGAGAAAATGGTTCATGGTGTAAATTTATGGGGTCAATTACTGCCAGAAAAGGTGCAGATGGAAGTGTTAGTTACCGAGCTGCTATCCGGATCAACAAAAAAGGTTATCCAGCTTATTCTGAAAGCAAAACATTTCATTCAAAAAAAGTGGCAGAAAACTGGCTTAAAAAAAGAGAAGTTGAGATTCAAGAAAATCCAGACATTTTACTTGGCAAAGAACAACTGATTGATCTAACTTTGTCAGATGCCATAGATAAATATTTGGATGAAGTTGGGAGCGAGTACGGTAGGACGAAACGCTATTCTCTACTCTTAATTAAGAAGTTGCCAATCGCGCGCAATATTATCACAAAAATACATTCAATACATTTGGCTGAGCATGTTGCTCTAAGACGGAGAGGCGTGCCGAATCTTGGTTTAGACCCTATTGCAACAAGTACACAGCAGCATGAGCTTTTACATATTAGAGGTGTTCTATCTCATGCATCTGTTATGTGGGGCATGGAAGTTGATTTAAGTAGCTTCGATAAAGCTACGGCACAGCTTAGAAAAACTCGCCAAATCTCCTCTAGCAAAGTGAGAGATAGACTTCCTACAAATGAAGAGTTAATTGCTTTAACAAAACTTTTTGCTGAGCGTTGGAAATTAAATAAATATGGTACTAAGTATCCAATGCATTTAATTATTTGGTTCGCAATTTTTTCATGCAGACGTGAAGCAGAGTTAACACGCTTATGGCTGCAAGATTATGATTCTTACCATTCATCATGGAAAGTTCATGATTTGAAAAATCCGAACGGTTCTAAAGGTAATCACAAGTCTTTTGACGTGTTGGAACCTTGTAAAACAATAATTGAACTTTTATTAGATAATGAAGTGCGGAGTCGTATGCTTCGATTAGGATATGATGAACAACTCTTATTGCCTCTGAACCCAAAAAGCATAGGAAAAGAATTTCGTGAAGCATGTAAAATATTAGGAATTGAAGATTTACATTTTCATGATTTGAGACATGAGGGATGTACACGATTGGCAGAACAAAGTTTTACTATTCCTGAAATTCAGAAAGTGAGTTTGCATGATTCGTGGAGTAGTTTACAGAGGTATGTTTCTGTTAAATCAAGACGAAATGTAATTCAGTTGGAAGAGGTGCTACGCCTCATTGATGAAACGTAGCAAAATCTTTAGAAGCTTCAGAATACTTTTTATCTAAAATATCAGCCAAGTCTTTAATGTGTACTAGAAAAGGTGCACGTTTGCTTGAATCTATTTTAAAGACTGAGAAAGGAAATTCTTGATGATTTGCCTTTCTCAGAGCCTCTGCCTTACTTAAATGAGGATAATAGTCTTGTACTACACTCATTAATTCGACAGTCATAGATCGATATTTCATGAATAGGTAGTCAGCGGTATTTAACTGAAATACACCCATTGTGAAATAGCCTCTTAGCTAGTTGGTTGTAAACTTGGAAAACAACACATCAAAACTGGACTGTGTATCCCAGATTCGAAGGATTGTATCGGTGCCAACCAGATACGTTTTGAGCAACTTAATAAGGTCTTTACACTTTGGATCGTTTTTTAAAAAACGATTGGTTTGCATAAACCCATTTAATGGCATAGATACAGGATATGCTTTGCAATTAAAAAGGCTCTCCAAATTACCATGTAAGGCTGTGAAAGCATTCTCATCAGACCAACCAACAGGATCATTTATAAACTGACGTTCTAGTAAGAACACTAGTCTGAGTGCTAATTGTCCTTGGGGCGTAAGTTCCCATTTTGAAAATACCGCAACAACATCATTATTACCGCCTTCATTAATGAAAAGGGCAATCATCTCTTTCTTCTGCTGATCTAAATATTGCTGTTTAGAATACGTTGTTGCATTCGTCGAAAGCGTAAATAGTATTGGCAGATATAGCTCATGTATCTCGAAGCCTGCATAGTTCTTGTATAGAGCCTTCATTGTTAAATCAAATAACTCTTCAGTGCGAACTTGCTCTGCATTCCACGCCATTAACTTCTCATTGAACTGTCTCGTGATGAGCGTATATTGATAGCCCATAATTTGATACGAAAAGTACTGATCGTTACAGTAAATCCCACCATTGAGCATAGGCCCTATCTGTTTAATAAACTGAATAAACAATTCATTCTCTGGCTTTAGCCGAACAGATAACATCCCATTAGTGACAGGGGAGCCTGTCACTAATGGATATACTGACCTAATCAACTCAACAGGTTTACTGAGAGATAATGCCTGATTACTATTTTGAGACTTTTGTTTTGCAAACATGCTCGTAGTTTTTGATCCCCCAAGAGCTTTTGCTGACTTCTCAGAACCAATCAGATCGTAAGCCCAAATAGGTTGAATGCTGCATGACGAATGTGTAGCTGCAAGTAAAGCATCTGATGCGTACTTAGTCATGTTACTGTCCTCCTACTTCAGCATCATCTGACTGATCAGAGTCTAGTAGGTTAAGTTGCTCGAACTTGCGTGGACGGCCAAGTTTGGTAGCAGGAACTTTTGGTATTTGGCTTGTTCGGAAGCTCCGAATTTGTTCTCCATTAGTAAAGGCGAAGTACTGATCATTTTTGCATATGTAGTCAAACGTAGCCTTGAGATTCTTAAGCATTTCATGGTCGGTATACTCCAAAATGCCTAAGGCACGATAGCGGTACTCATCTTTCTTCATATTGCAGATAAAAGCAGTCCCAAGATTGTTTGTAGCAACCCTCCATTTCTCAGCAATATATTGCCCCCACGTGATGTCCTCACGATGGTCATTGGCATTGAAGAAGTAATAAAGATGTCCATGGAATCCCTTGGTTGGGGTGTGTTCAATACGCAGGATATACCCGAGCGCTTGCTTAAGCTGATTATGCTTAGATGCATCATAGAACCGAATAAAAGACTCTTGCAGAAACTCACTATCATGTTCAGCCTGAGCAAAATCAGTTGAGATAGCAAGCTGTTGAAGCTTAGCTGGATCGCGTATTAATCCTAGATCTACTCGAACAACAAGGATTCGAGAATGGATCTTGAGTAGAGTCTCTACAAGCTCAACACAACGCTCTTTAGAACGGCGTCGATTACTAGCACGATTCGAAAGTTGTTTACGAATTGAGGCACTACTCATTCTTATTGCAAACAACTTCTGAAATTTAATTAAAGCTGCAACATAAGCCTGAGCCTGTTCAGATGTGTAACACTGATTGATCAGAGAAAATTCATAAAGGGTATATTGTTCTTCCTTTGAAAGTTCTAAGAATGAATCCTTAAAGGCCTGTAACTCTATGCCCATCTTGTAATTGCCAGAGCGAGCAGACACAAAGATTGTTGTAAGCTGGCACTTAAGCAAAAGTGGAATATCCTTCGCATATTCAACACGTAGTTGCTCTTTGCCCTTAAAACTTTGAACAGATTTAAGAGTAGCGATTGGGCGCTCTTTCTCAAAATACTTGATGAACTCAACACGACTGAGCATTTTTTCAACTTCAGGGTTTATACTCGTTTTGAATATTTTAATCTTACCGTTTTCTGTCATGTACTCATGAGTTGAAAAATCTTCCTTGAGCTGTTCTAGGAATGCATCTCTATCTGCAACTGAGAACTGTGCGATAGGTGGAAGAATTGGTTTAGCTGTGTTGTTCAGAGATTTCATAGTATACCTACATACAAATAATTAATTACGTATCAGGCGTCATGAGGTAAATGCTCTCCCTATGGACATCGTTTAGAAATGTCCATTAGGGTAGGCGTAGAGTGGATATTGGCTAATCTATCTGGAGTGTATTCATCTCAAATGGATACACAATTAAATCAATCTAATCTATAAGCAGTATTTGCTAAGGCACACTGCTTATGACAATAAGTATCTAGTAGATTAATTACATATATCTAATATTACTTATTACAATTGTATTTAAACCGAAAAGCCGATTGCACTTTACTTCGAGAATGCTCTACCAAAAAATGACGGTAATACGAGGACTTTTTAAAAGTTGTGATGTCCTGCGTTATGCAGCATTTAAATGGCTTCGTTGAGCTATTCTTCGGGTGACCCACACCCGTAAATTGCTAAGCTTCCAATTGAATGTACTTATTAATTTGATGTGTTGCTGGCTTAGGTTTGAGTTGGTCATATTGGTTCCTTATGTAGCAAGTTTTGTATGCTTGATTGCATAAGGGAAATTCTAGAAAAAAATTAAGCACCCTCTAAAAATCTGCGAAGAATTTATTTAAGCTACTGATATATATGTATTTAAAATCTTTAAAATATAGAAATTTCATTGTAATTATTACTCTTTTAAAAATTTATTAATTTTTTTTAAGAGCATGTCAGTGTAGAACTAACAGGCTCTAAATAAACTATGTGAGTGATCGGATTTTTATTGGGGTGGGAGGGGAATTCTAAAGTTTTCTACCTTTCTTTTCTATAAAAATGTTCAGCGCATCATATAGGCTTGGCTCGCTTTCCTTTAACCAAGATTTAGCGCTATTCAGTAACTTCATTCTCTGATCGTCGGTTCTAATTTTACTTTTTTGAGTTTCTAAGGCAGAAATCTTTTTCTGATAAAATACTCTTATTTCCTTATAACGTTCGATAGGGCGACCTGCAAAAGAAGTTAGGGGTTGATCACGGTTCTGAGCTTGTATGATTACAGTTTTTTTACCATATTCTTCAATTTCTTTGACTTCAGCTGTAGATAGATCATTTCGAGCTGCAAAAAGAAAATATTCAGCTTCTTCTTTTTTTCGTAAACAATGTTCTATTTCAGCATTGTATTCTTGAGTGAGGTATTCTGGAATTTTTGAGATAGCTTGCTGCTCAATGGCTCCTAGAACCGTATCCATACTTGAGTAAGTTTTTTGATTACTGGTAATAAAACGTTGAACAAGTGAGAGGTAAGTTTTTTTTACCCTCTGGGATTTTTTATGGCTGTTTCGGGCTAATTGAGATTGCCTAATCTGTTTATAGATATCTTCTGGTAGCGTGTAGATATAGAAAGAACAATCATAATGTTTGGAGTAGAGATGAAATGCTTCTTCAAAATGTTTCTCAGCTTGTTGTGCTGTTTTTTTGAATATTCTGGTTTTAGTTGATACCAAGTTTTTGAATTTACGAATTTCAGTCGCGATTTCGCCATAGTGTCGGGCAAGTCGGTCCTCTTCGGGAATGTAGATGTAAATTTCCGATTTACCTCGAAGTAATGGTGGGGGTAATCTCCATGCCTGTTGACGGAGAGCCTTTTGTTCTGGCGATTCTTTTAATAAGCCTTGATCAAGCTGTTCATAAAACCACTTTCGGTCATTATCCGTCATTTCTTCACTGATAGGTTCCATTTGTTCGGGTAAATAAGCTTTGTAGTGTTCGGCATAGGCTGATGGCAAACCATAGGGAAATTTATGTCTTTTAATAATATGTTCTTCAAGTTGGTCAATTAAGCCAATAAGTTTTTTGATGTTACTCGTAGATGTGGTTTCTTGTTTAGCCTTAGCATTTTTTTTAGCTGAAGTTGCCATGTAATCAAGTTCACTTATTCATTTTAAAAGAAGTGCATATATTATAAGTCGTAACTACTTATAATTTAAAAATGATTTAGCTTAACTTGAGAGTGAATTATGAGCATTTGTAGAGGGGTGTTAGGTGTTAAACTGCACTCCATTTATGTACCGACTTATGATGATTCTGTACCGACTTGCGATGTTTTGGGTGAAAAGTAGTCAAAATCAAAATGTAGCTTAGAGTTATAATTGTTGGACTAAACTTGTAGTACTGTGAAGCATTCTACTGGATTATAAATTTATTATGGACTGAATCAAGTGCTAGAAAATCACTCATTATTGGTTAGTTAATAGTATGTCTTTGTATTACTAAAAGGTCTCAATAGCGTTTCATTAATTGCAATGCAAGATTGTAGGCTACGGTTGTAGAAATTGACTCTGCTATAAAGAACTCTTGGGGTGGGGTGAAGTTTAAAGCCTGCTTTCGATAACGCGTCTGCTTTCCTGTCTGTTTGTCTTTAAAAATAAACCATCCTGAGCATGAGAATATTCTTGTCCATACAGTGGACCACCAAGACACTTTAACCGAAACACTGAATCATCCTTAAATTTACCTAATGGTTAGTTTAAAGAATTAATCTAATGAAAAACAATAACAATCACTTTACGACTTAGTCGATAGATCATTGACACCTTAAATATTGCACATTATCCTTTGCTTGCTGGCCACATTGCCAGTCGGTTTTGACAGACCGTTTTATTGGGTTGCATCAGAGTTATTCCTTCTGAGGAATAATTTTGAGGGTACATCTCGTCTCCTCCCGTTGCGGTAGGACGGGAGAGGGACACTTTCGAGTGTGCTGGTGTCAATCCAATCCGGTCTGTCAACCCTTTCTCGTTCTGCCACCATAATTCTCTAATGCTTTGGCAGAACTCCCAATATAAAGGAGTTGGCTATGCATATTCTTTTTATAACGCCTGATTAGTTTTAATAGGATTTGATGAACTTCTAGTTTCTCAAGCTTTAGATCTTTTCGTCTAAAAATTTACTTAAAAAAATGTCATGTGAGCTACACCATGGCAAGGCTTCGTGTTGCCTAAAAAAGCCTAAGCTCCATGACGACGTCACTGGATAAAATGATGAAAAATAAAATTTTGATGGGTTTGGTAGGTGTCAGTATTTTGTTGGTTACTGGTTGTTCTTCTGATTTCGAAAAGGGTATGAAACAAAGCTGTAGGAATACGGGAGGAAGTCGCAGTTTCTGTTCCTGCTTCTACGACAGGATGGAAGAACATTATGGCAAAGAGAGGCTGGAGGCGATTGGCATGATGCAAGTCAGGATGCCAGAGGATTTCGAAGAGGTATCTTTTAAGTCTGGTCAGCAATGTGCACATAAACTTTAGAGCTCGTATTCACATTAAATCTTAGTTTGTCTTTTGATCTCACCTGCTGCCATAGAGCAGTGGGTTGGATAGGCTTACCTAAAAAAATGAGGAATTTACAATGAAACATCCATTGATTGGCCTTTATTTCACCATTGTGATTGGTTATTGGCTGTATTTGATTTGGCAGTACCCTATTTATTCTGGTTCATATTCTTTGGGTCGGGCACTTGTTTGGCCTGCTGATTTTCTACGTTGGTTGTTTTAGTCGCTAAATTGGGGAAGTTGCCATGACAATCATATCGAGAGAATCACTCCAGAAAAGCCGTTGGATGTTGATGTTAAGAGCGAGTGACAATATTTATTTTGCACCCGCTATTCCTTATAAAAAATTGCAAGGGGCTATGAGTTATCTCCCTCAAGGAATTCATCCAGATGAAATCCTTATGCTAATTGACGATACGGTATTTGGCAGTGCTAAAGCTGGACTTTGTGTGACGGCGACAGGACTCTTTTATAAAGAAAGCTTTGGAGATGAAGCGGTTTATCTCTTTAAAAGTATTCATCATGTCGAGGCAGATATTGGCGTCATTAATCATGGCATCGTACTGAATCGTATAGAAACCCTGACCTTTACCCAACTGGATAAGGGCACAGTACGAACATTGGCTTCATTTCTAAATGAAGTTTGTCAGGGTGAAACAGAAACCGATCGGGCTCCACCACAGATTGATGCAGAACTGAAGGTAATTATTGATCTGTTTGCTTATTTCATCACATTCAATATGGGTAAGTGGAATC
Source organism: Acinetobacter sp. WU_MDCI_Abxd143 (assembly GCF_025514195.1). NCBI lineage: Bacteria > Pseudomonadati > Pseudomonadota > Gammaproteobacteria > Moraxellales > Moraxellaceae > Acinetobacter > Acinetobacter sp. WU_MDCI_Abxd143. Next base: position 11,534 of record NZ_JAHPTH010000004.1, on the reverse strand, counting down.
CTGAATCTAGTCATGCAATATCTAAACATTTTGTAAAGCTGAATGATGAAGCATCACAGCACTATATTAAAAGGTTACTGACTGAACATCCCAACTTTGAATATGAAGAATTATTACATCGCTTTGCAGAACTGAAAGATGTGCTGGCTTACAAGCTTCGTACGGAGATGATCGAACAACTGGTTTATGCCATGGCACTGGGTCAGGTTGAGCAGAATCAGGCGGATCTCTTCATGACCCATTTATGTCGTGTATCCAATGTTTCTAAAGCCGTATTTCCTGATCTGGTCAAAATTATCTATCAATGTCTGGCTGATGAAATGAATCAGTCTACTACTTCTACTTTCAACGGTGGACAACTTCAAGCGTGCAAACTTCTTGATATTCAGCCTAATTCACTGACTGAGCAGAACTTACAATCTGCTTACCGAAAAAAGATGGCTGAGTTCCATCCCGATAAATACCAGAACTTACCTGAATCTGTTCGTCAGTTGATTGAAAGTCAGGCACAGCAACTGAATGAAGCAAGAGCTTTATTAAAAAGCTATTTGGACAATAACTGAAAATAAAGAATTTTTACTTACATATTACCCCAGTGAAGGCAGCCCTAAAGCGCCGTATATCCTCTATTTCAAGGTAATGATATGAATATGATAAAGAACAGCACTAACTCAACTAAAAAGATACCACCGTTATATTGGTTGTTAACTGTAGTCATGATGGCGGTGTTAATTGCAGGCGGTATTTTATTTAATCAACATCAAAAACGACAAACTGAACTTCAGTTAGCACAACTCGCTTTACAACAATCTAAGGTACAAAATCAATCTGCCACAACACAAGCAGCATCGGAACCCGTTGAATCAGGTTTCACCGGAATTGAAAGTATGGTGGAAAACCCGGAATCAGAATCTACTCATTCACAAGCTGAAGATGAAGTGGTTGCGGGGGCAATAGCCGCAGTGGATCAGGCAAAAGCACAAGATACAAGTCTAGGCAATCTCAGTTCAGAAGTTGATGCTGAGTACCATGAAGGAAAAACCTTAAGTTCGAACACCTCTCGCTATGGCTTAAAGCCAATCAAATCTGCTCCAGCTGATTTAAAGTCAACCATCCCGAATATTGATCAAATGTTAGCGTCACACCTTATGAATGTATGGGGCCGCTCAAGTCCAGATCAGGTGAGTAAACGAGTTGAAGGATGGAGCCAGCAAGGTAATACCATGACCTATCGTACTGCATGGGACTCTGACCGTTACCAATGTACTTGGTATGTGGTGAGTTGGGATAAGAACAGCAATCAAGTCCTTCACGAAGGATACCAGCCATGCTTTGGTCACTAATTAAAGCTGGCCTGTAGCATTCGTTTAATTATTACTTTACTTAATCAGAGAAAATACCATGAACCCAATCAAACTTATCGCTTGTGGAGTTTTAAGTCTTTCACTCAGTTCTATTGCTTTTGCTAAAACTGAGCAGATTACACTTAAAGCCAATGTCTATTACGGCGAAGAGTCAGTTGTATTTCCAACCACTAAAGGCGAAGTCATTTTAAATAGCTACGCTATGCCAGCTAAAGTCGTTCCACAAGTTAAACCTTTTAAGAAGGGGCAATGTTTAGAAATCAAATCAAAATATGGTTTCTTTAAAGACACTGGAGATGGTCAATATATTGAAAGTATCCAACCTTGTAGCAAGAAAGGTTTAGCGACTCCAAAAGTAACTCGTTAATTTGACTTAATCTAAAACGACATAAAGCTCAATCAAACCACAAGCATTTGCTTGTGGTTTTTTTATGCCTTTTATTTAAGGAAGAAGACCATGCACCAGTGTCCTTACTGTCATTCATTACACATCACTTTACTCCGCCAGACTGAACCCACTTCGGGCGTATTTGCAAAGCTTTCATCGTTCTCGCCCATGTCTCTGGCAGCAGCCTGTATGCAGTTGTCAAAACGCAGTCCCGTTCACCCTTTGGTGGGTGGATTTGTGGGCTTGGTGATTGGGGGCATGTTTCTGCTCTACGTTCAGCATCAAGAAAATATGGTGACCTTGTATTACCAGTGTGAGCAATGTCTGGAGCATTTTGAAATCCAGCAATCAGGCTTCGCTTAATTCTTATCGTTTACAACTTTCAAATTATTTAAATCACTTCATTTATATTACTTAAAGGAAATCAATCATGGCACATCAAATAGAAACGATGGCATTCGTTGGTCAAACCCCTTGGCATGGCTTAGGTAATCAACTCCCTCAGAATCAACCAATAGAAGTATGGGCACAACAGGCGGGTATGGACTGGCGAATAGAATCATCCAATGTCAGTTTTATGGCAAAGAATGAATGTGGACAAAATATTCTGATGCCTTATGAAGAGCAACGAGTACTTTATCGCTCAGATACTCATGCGCCGTTATCGGTAGTGAGTCAGCGTTATCAGGAAGTGCAGCCCAAAGAAATCTTGGAGTTTTACCGAGACCTGACCGAACAATCAGGCTTTGAACTGGAAACGGCAGGTGTACTTAAAGGTGGACGTAAGTTCTGGGCATTGGCTAGGACCGGACAATCGGCAGCATTAAAAGGTAAGGATGTCAGTAATGGCTACATTTTGTTGGCAACCGCATGTGATGGCACACTAGCCACCACGGCGCAATTCACCAGTGTTCGTGTGGTGTGTAACAACACCTTGGCGATTGCCTTACGCGGGCAGAATAGTAGTGCTGGTGTAGTGAAAGTTCCACACAGTACCAAGTTCGATGCCGAGAAGATTAAACAGCAATTGGGTATTTCGGTTCATGCATGGGGCGAGCACATGTATGAAATGAAACAACTCAGCCAGCGTAAAGTTACCCAGCAGGAAGCAGCAGCTTATTTTGATGCAGTGTTTAATAACACGAACCTGAGTATTGCTGAACAAGATGAAAGTATCATTCAGTTCTACCGTAATGTAGCTACGCCTAAACAAATCAACTCATCCAAAGCCGACAATAAAACAGAACCAAATGGACGTGCTATGTCTAAGGTCATGGCCATGTTTAATGGGCATGGTCGTGGTGCCGAGTTAGCTTCAGCTAAAGATACGGTGTATGGACTGCTTTGTAGTATTACGGAGTTTGTTGATCATGAGCGACGTGCGATCTCAACAGATCACCGACTAGATTCAGCATGGTTTGGGGTAGGAGCCAACCTTAAACAACGTGGGCTGGAACAGGCATTAAGAATGGTTGTATAAGGTATGATTATTTATTTAAGTTCATTTATAAATTAATTACAGAAAATCATGTAATTAATTTATAAAAACAAAGGCAGATTATGGGGTAAGTAATTTTACCCCTATATTTTAAAAGATTTGAGACTCTATAGTCGTACACTACACTCTACTTACAATAGTAAAGCTTATGGAGTTAGAAAAAATATCAAGAATTGAACCAGTAATGAAATCAAACAGAATCAGATAATTTTTTTCATTTTACTTTTTAAATTTCTATATACCTATTTAATCAATTCCCACTACAGTTGTAATATATCCAGTCGTTAAAAGGATCATTAGGCCTAATGACATTTCAAATAAAATAGCATAACCCAACTGTTTGGCAAATTTCGGGTCTTGTAAGCGAGGAGTAAAATACCATTTGTTAAAGGCAGCTAATAATAAAACGCTTAGAACAAATACGATCTTAATAATAAAACCATGCCCATAAGGAGTATTTAGTAGAGTATTGAAATCTTTAATGAGTAACAGAGCAATACTCGCACCGCAAGCGAGTAGTATTCCTACAACAAATGCTGCGATTCTTCCAAATAGGTGCATGCGATCTTTTAATGGAATACCTGTAATTTTTTTAGTTGTTCTCCATAGAGGGAAAAGTGATCCCATCCATAAGGACATTACTAGTATATGTATTGATAATAAGAATTGAGCGAATAAAGGTAAATTTGTAACATGGCCTAGTTGTGAAAAACTAAAAACTATGGGGATGAGCAGGATGGTAAAAATTGTCCCTTCTACTTTAGAAATCTGGATAGTCCCTTTACCAAGCTTTACGATCATAAATAATAGTAAAAGTGCAAAACTAATTGAACGGATGATATGAACATGCCCAGTAGGAGTATTTATTAAGATATTAATGTAGTTGCTATTCCACATTCCAGAAAAACCTGTATTGGAAAAACTTCCTATAAGAACGAAGAAGCTTAAAGCACTTGAAATAAAGCCTACCCCTGCACCAATAGTAATGTACTTTAGGATAGCTTGCTTGATTTCTACATAACGACCCAGTAGAAAATAGCTAAAGGCACCACCAACAATAAATGCTATTCCTAAATATAAAACGACTTTAATCAGCCACGTTGCATACATCCAAGCTTCAGGAATCATATTTTCACCCCAGTGATAGCAATATGCCAGCAAGCTGCTAGCATATTGATTATTGATATTTTATTTTTATTTCGCTGATTTAATGGTGAAGCTATATTCACCATTCATGTTATGGCCATCAGTACCCATTGTGGTCCAAACCACTGTGTACTTACCTTTCTTAAGTTTAGGTATAGCTACTTCAAATGATTTTTTTAAATCATGAGTTACTTGGTAATTTAAAGGGATGTCTTTACGTTGAGCATCAAGTAATTTGACATTCATTAACATGACTTCTCCACCAAAATTTAGAGTTATATTTTTTGGTTGACCTGCTACAGATGCATTAATAGCTGGCGTAGCACTTTCAAGTTTGACATGAGCAAATGCACTTGAAGCAGCTATAGCCATAGTCGCACCTACTAGTACATTACGTAGAACTGACACTTTATTTTGGAAAATTTTCATTTCATCACCTTTTAAAATTAATACATGCTAAGTAATGACCCAGTGAAGTTCCTAAATTGATCGCGTTGGTCATCACTCTTTGTATGCTTATTATTTAAGAAAGAGAGAAACGTCTTGATGACTCCAAAATTACATTTTTGTCATTTTTAGAATTGAAAACTCACAAGTGCTACACTGACTTTATCAAGAAAAATGTTCATTAAATATTCAAATAACCGGAAATTTATTTCTATCCGAAGCTAATTATTTTTTTTTAAATCAAATATGAAGGAGGTTTATATATGGACCATTATCATGAAAAGAAAACTATAAATGACACGCATAACGATCCTGTCTGTGGCATGGCTGTAACAGAGGAGTCTAAATTTCATGAACAAGTTGGCAATAACACCTTTTACTTTTGTAGTGAAAAATGTCAGATAAAATTTAAGCATGATCCTGCTTTGTATCTTGCTAAAGAAGATGGATCTGCTTTCACAAATGTCTCTCTAAATAAAATGGAGGCACAGTCAAATAGTATAAATACCTCATCAATTTATACTTGCCCAATGCATCCAGAGATCCGACAAAATCATCCTGGTAATTGCCCCATTTGCGGTATGACATTAGAGCCTTTGCTTCCAAATTTAGATGAAGTAGATGAAAATCCTGAACTCAAAGATTTTAAAAGAAGATTTTGGTACACCTTACCGTTGACCCTAATTGTAGTATTTTTGGCGATGTTTGGTCATCAACTGAATTGGTTTGAAATGAAGGTGCAAAGCTGGATTGAACTTGTCCTTACTTTACCAATCGTTTTTTGGGCAGGTTGGCCATTTTTTGTAAGATGTTGGCAGTCAATTTTAAATCGTAGTCCTAATATGTGGACTTTAATCGGAATTGGGACTGGGGCTGCATTTCTATATAGTCTCGTTGGGACTTTGGCCCCACAAGTATTTCCAGATTCTTTTATTTCTATGGGGCGTGTCGCTGTATATTTTGAAGCTACAGCCGCCATTATTTCACTGACCTTATTAGGTCAAGTACTTGAATTAAAAGCTCGGTCACAGACATCGGCAGCAATTAAGTCTTTACTTGGGCTGGCTCCAAAGACTGCAAGAAAAATTAACGAAGATGGTCGAGAGGAAGATATCCCACTTTCCCATGTACATGTTGGAGATTTACTGAGAGTGCGGCCAGGTGAAAAAGTACCTGTTGATGGAGTAATTACAGAAGGTTCAAGTTCTATTGATGAGTCGATGTTAACGGGAGAGCCAGTTCCAGTAACAAAACGTATAGGTGACCAAGTAATAGGGGCGACAATGAATATGAACGGTTCATTAGTGATGCGCTCTGAAAAGGTTGGTTCTTCAACAGTACTTTCGCAGATAGTTCAAATGGTGGCACAAGCTCAGCGTTCTAAAGCTCCTATGCAAAGAATGGCGGATCAGGTAGCTGGTTGGTTTGTACTGGTGGTGATCGGTATATCTATTCTTACCTTTTTTGGTTGGGGAATATTTGGTCCAGAACCGAGTTGGGTATACGGTTTAATCAATGCTGTTGCAGTTTTAATTATTGCTTGTCCGTGTGCTTTAGGATTGGCCACGCCAATGTCAATCATGGTAGCAACAGGTCGTGGAGCATCCAATGGCGTACTCTTCCGTGATGCCGCAGCAATAGAAAATTTACGTAAGATTGATACATTAATTATTGATAAAACAGGCACCTTAACAGAAGGTAGCCCCTCATTTGATAAGGTGTTTGCTTTATCTGGATATGAAGAAAATGAAGTACTCAGATTAGCTGCCAGCTTGGATCAAGGTAGTGAACATCCGTTAGCAGATGCAATTGTACAGGCTGCCCGTGAAAGAAATCTTGTACTAACAACACCGACATCTTTCGAGTCAAGTTCTGGAATTGGTGTTAAGGGCGAGTTAGAAGGACAACAATTATCATTAGGTAATACAGCTCTAATGGAACAACTTGGCATTTCAGTTGATGCATATATCCCTCAAGCTGAGCAATTAAGAGCAGAAGGTGCGAGTGTTATGCATTTGGCTGTTGATGGGAAGCTCGTAGGGTTATTGGCTGTTTCTGATCCAATCAAAGCCAGTACACCTGAGGCTGTGCATGCTCTGAAGAATTCTGGTTTAAGAATTATAATGGCCACAGGAGATGGTTTAACTACTGCAAAATCAGTTGGAGCTAGATTAGGTATTGATGAAGTTTATGGAGAAGTTAAACCGGCAGATAAACTGGAACTGGTTAATAAATTACAAAAAGAAGGAAGAATGGTTGCAATGGCAGGTGATGGCATCAATGATGCCCCAGCTTTAGCTCAAGCGGATATTGGTATTGCAATGGGAACAGGAACAGATGTGGCCATGAATAGTGCTCAAGTCACTTTAGTCAAAGGTGATTTACGGGGGATAGAGATCGCTCGTTCCCTGTCAGAGGCCACGATTAAAAATATGAGGCAAAACCTGATGTTTGCATTTCTTTATAATGCTTTAGGCATCCCTTTAGCTGCGGGTATTTTATATCCATTTACCGGTTGGCTACTTTCTCCTATGATCGCAGCTTTAGCAATGAGCCTAAGTTCAGCATCGGTTATTGGTAATGCTTTAAGGCTACGTAGTTAGGAAATGATCATTTCTGACTACTCATAATTTTTTAGATATTGGAAATGAGTAGTCAGTTATATGTTGTTTACAAATATTTAATTTTTAAAAGTTATTTTAAAAACTATACGGCTGTTGCTATAGTCAGCTTGAATCATTGCGCCATGTACATCAAGAATTGACTTGGTAATGGCTAAACCTAAACCTGTGCCTTCCTCAACTCTTTGTCTGGATGCATCCGTGCGGTAAAAACGATCAAATAATCGATTCAGCTGCTCAGGTGTTATTGGAGAGCTTTCATTTTCGATTGTAAATATAGTGGTATCAATATTTTGTTGGCAGTTAATCTTAATTACTGAATCAGGTTTACCATATTTGATCGCATTTGATAGTAAATTACTCAGAGCACGACGTAACATTGACGGATCGCCTTTTACGTATCCTTGTCCACTCTGTTCTAGAAACATTCCCTTTTCAGCAGCGATAGCATCATAGAAGTCAAATAAAGCAGAAATTTCTTGTACCAGGTTGACCTGTTGCAGGTTTGGTAAGTGTAGGCCATGTTCTGCTTTTGCAAGAAATAACATATCTGAAACCATTCGGGCCAAACGTTCAAATTCTTCCAGATTAGAAAAGAGGACTTCTTGATAAGTATTAATATCCCGACTACGAGACAAACACACTTGAGTTTGAGTCATTAAATTATTAATTGGTGTTCTAATTTCATGGGCCAGATCAGATGAGAAATCTGAGAGTTTTTCTACAGCAGTTTCTAGCCGATCTAACATATCGTTAAAGGCTATGGCTAATGATTTTAGTTCAGTGGGGGTATTATCGACTGCTAATCGTTCAGATAGATGCTGAGCTGAAATGCCTTCTGCAACTTTTGCCATTTTTTGAACTGGACGTAAGCCCCTCCATGCAGCAAACCAACCTAGAAACATTAAACAAATTGTGCCCACAACTCCGATATATAACAATTGTCGTCTAAAGTCGTTTAAAAAATGTTGATGTTCAGATGTATCGATTCCAACAATAATCTGAGCAGTTGGAATGCTCATATTTTTATCAAATGACTTTTTATAAACTAAGCCGCGGTATGTTTTACTTTGGATTTTCCATTCTATCCAAGGAGTATGTTTAGATTTTACTAATGTCTGGGGCTTTATAACGGCGGGTGCTGAACTAAAAATGATTTGACCAGTTGGACGTTCAATCTGGACAATTAGGTCATGATGACCAACTAAAGCATCTTTTAAATATATCTTTAGTTCTTCGGTATTTTTCGGATTCTGTTCCAGTAAATTTTCTAAAAGCTGAATTTTCCCTTCTAGCTGAGTGCGGTCCTGAGTTTCAAAATGATGCATAACAAGCTGATGAATGACCAGCCCCATAATCATTAAGATAATAATGGTAGATAATGAGAAGATGAGTGCAATACGGAAACTGATCGCATTAAACAGTTTATGAGTCATCTTCTACCTCTAAGACATACCCCATTCCGCGGATGTTTTGAATCAACTTAGGACTAAAATTACTATCTATTTTATTTCTTAGACGTTTAATAGCGACTTCTACAACGTTTGTATCACTATCAAAATTCATATCCCATATTTGAGAAGCAATGAGAGCACGAGGCAGAATCTCTCCACGTCTACGCATGAATAATTCCATCAATGCGAACTCTTTAGCTGTAAGGTCAATTCTTTGTCCAGCACGTGTGACGCGGCGTTTACGAAGATCAAGTTCAAGATCAGCAATAGTAATAATATTGCTATCTTCCTTTTGTTGACCGCGACGAAGTAAAGTTTTAATTCGGGCAAGAAGTTCTGCAAAAGCAAAAGGCTTAACGAGATAATCATCAGCTCCTAGTTCCAGGCCTTTAACTCTATCTTCAATTTGATCACGTGCTGAGAGAAAAAGGATAGGCATAGTTTTGCCACTTTTGCGAATATCATTAATGATATTCCAACCATCTAACTTCGGTAACATTACATCTAGTATAATTAGATCATATTCTTCAGAAAGAGCTTGATGTTTACCTGATAAGCCATCTGTAACCCAGTCTGTAATATATCCTGCCTCAGAAAGACCTTGCTTTAGATAATCACCAGTTTTTTGTTCATCTTCAACTAGTAAGATTCTCATTTATTAAGCCCCGTATCGCATATTAAGACCATAATAACGTTATAAATACAGGATGCGATGTAGATTACAAAAATGTCATTTTCAAGTCACATAGATGTCCGGTTCCAACCTATAAGTTAGTTATATAAAATTTATTTTTGGAGCAATCAATGAAAACTCTATTCCGTCGTAGCTTTACTGCTTTTATGTGTGTTGGGACTTTAATTGCTGGAACCCAATCTTGGGCTGCGGATGCTCAACAGAAAAATACTGTAAGTACAGAAGTTAAAGTAAATTCAAAAGCACAAGAGAAATGCAAAAAGCCTTGTGATATGAAAGATGGCAAGGAAAATCAACAAAACCATAGTCAGCATGATCACAGCCAAATGTCTGATATGTCCCAAATGGATCATTCTAAAATGATGAACATGGATCATTCTCAAATGAGTGAGATGGACCATTCTAAAATGAATATGCCAAATAAATAATTAATACGCGAAATAAGATATTGAGGGAAAGTATTTTATCCACCTGCTTAGCCCTCAATTAACTATAGATAGGTGAAAATAAATGTCTAGAAAATTAAGTCATGTCCTTTTAATAGGAGTCGGATTGTTTTCGTCGACTTGGGTTATGGCAGCGGTTAAAGAATATGATTTAACAATTGCTGAACAGACGGTGAATATTACAGGAAAGCCTCTAAAACGAATTACTGTAAATGGTAAGTTTGTTGCACCTCTTCTTGAGTTTGAGGAAGGTGATGATGCCGTTATTCGCGTACACAACAAGTTGAAAAACCAAGATTCATCTATTCATTGGCATGGTTTAATTTTACCTGGCATTATGGATGGAGTACCTGGGTTCAACAAGTTTGATGGTATTGCACCAAATAAAACCTATGAATATAAATTCAAGGTTCGTCAGAATGGAACCTATTGGTATCACTCGCATAGTAAAGGCCAAGAGCAAGATGGCTTGTATGGTCCTCTAGTTATTTATCCCAAAAATAAAGTTCCTTTAACGGCTGGAGAAAAAGCTGATAGAGATTACGTAGTCTTACTCTCTGATTTTCACAATTCTACTAGTGGTCAGATTATGAGTAATCTCAAGAAAGAAGCTGATTATTACCAGAATCGAAGAGAAACGGTTTTTGATGTTTTCAAGCAGATTAAAAGAGATGGTTTAAAAGCAACATGGAAAGATCGTTCCATGTGGAATCAGATGCGAATGCTTAAGACAGATATGTCTGATGTAACAAACTATACGTTTTTAATGAATGGTAAGACTCCAGAACAAAATTGGACTGGAAATTTTAAAGCTGGAGAAAAAGTACGTCTTCGTTTTATCAATGCTTCGGCAATGTCTTTGTTCGATGTAAGAATTCCTAATCTGAAAATGACAGTAGTCAGCGCGGATGGACAACCAGTAAAACCCGTGCCAGTGGATGAGTTCCGGATAGGAACCGCTGAGACTTATGATGTTATTGTAGAACCGAAACAAGCAAGTTATCAGATTGAAGCTGAATCTATTGATCGAAGTGGTTTTTCTATCGGTACATTACATGATGAAAATACTTCACCTGTAAAAAATATAATGATGCCGACACCTCGTCCCCGTGCTTTACTGACGATGGAAGATATGGGAATGAACCATGACATGTCTTCGATGGAAGGTATGGATCACGACATGTCTTCGATGAAAGGTATGGATCACGACATGTCTTCAATGAAAGGTATGGATCATGACATGTCTTCAATGAAAGGCATGGATCACGACATGTCTTCGATGAAAGGCATGGATCACGACATGTCTTCGATGGAAGGTATGGATCATGACATGTCTTCGATGAAAGGTATGGATCACGACATGTCTTCAATGAAAGGTATGAATCACGACATGTCTTCGATGAAAGGCATGGATCACGACATGTCTTCGATGAAAGGCATGGATCACGACATGTCTTCGATGGAAGGTATGGATCA
>NZ_JAHPTH010000045.1:0-503 GCF_025514195.1 Acinetobacter sp. WU_MDCI_Abxd143 | reverse complement strand
AAAAATGTAAACGTTTACATAATAAAGATTAAGGAGCCGACCATGGCAGAGAATACTGAAGATAAAGGTGTGGTGTATTACTTCAACCGCCAGACAGAGAAAAGCTACTGGCAGCCAAAACCAGCAAACGGTTTCGTCACTGTAGCTATCTCACCAGAATTTGCTCAGATGAAACGTGACTTTTCAATGGGAACACAAACTGTTCCTGTCGGTGGGCGAGTTCGTGAACATGCTCATCCTGATCATGAAGAGGTGCTGCACTTCATTTCAGGACGCGGCAAAGCAATTATTGACGGGAAAGAATACGTATTAGAACCAGGTGTAACCGTATTTCTAGGTACCCATAACTCTCATACATTTATTAATGATGGTGAGGAAGACCTGCATTGGGCTTGGTTCATGCAACCAAGTGGGCTTGAGTACTTTTTCCGGGACATCGGTCGTCCACGTAAAGAGGGAGATCCAACTCCAGAGCCATTTGAACGACCTGAAAATATTGAACA
>NZ_JAHPTH010000044.1:0-504 GCF_025514195.1 Acinetobacter sp. WU_MDCI_Abxd143 | reverse complement strand
GAGCTGAACAGCGCGTATTTGTAAGGTTTTAGCATCTATACCAATATGTAATTTACGCCATTGGCGACGATATTCAGACTGATGTTTTTTACGCTTCCATTCACCCTCATTTGTGGACGCAATAAAGCAATTTGACCTTCTGCCTCAACTTGATCGTCACCTAGAGTAAAAACTCCTTTAACGGTATTTTCTTGATTGAAATTACGATCAATAAAATCTTTATTATAGACTAGAGTTTTTATTGGTTCTTCACCAAGCCATTGAAGTAAACAATGTGTGTAGCCTAATGGTTGATCTATAATTCTACAATTGTAGTTTTTCCAGACCCATTTGCCCCAAATATAAAATTTATCTGCTTTAAACCATCTAATTGTGTTGGTACACTATAAGTAGCAACATTATTTATATAGACTCCAGTAAGCATAGCTTTCCCTATTTTTAATTTGCACGATTTAAAATTTATTTTTTTAGATTATATAGTTACATACAAATATCATCTACTAA
>NZ_JAHPTH010000043.1:0-527 GCF_025514195.1 Acinetobacter sp. WU_MDCI_Abxd143 | reverse complement strand
GATGATGATCGCGGTGGCCGTTCAGGTGGTCGAGGCCGAGGTCGCAGTCGTGATGACGACGATGATGATGACGATCGCGGTGGCCGCTCAGGTGGTCGAGGCCGAGGTCGCAGTCGTGATGACGACGATGATGATGACGATCGCGGTGGCCGTTCAGGTGGTCGAGGCCGAGGTCGCAGTCGTGATGACGACGATGATGATGACGATCGTGGTGGCCGCTCAGGTGGTCGAGGTCGTGGTCGCAGTCGTGATGACGATGATGATGATGATCGCGGTGGTCGCTCAGGCGGACGAGGTCGTGGTCGCAGCCGTGATGACGACGACGATGATGATCGCGGTGGCCGCTCAGGCGGACGAGGTCGTGGTCGCAGCCGTGATGACGACGACGATGATGATCGCGGTGGCCGCTCAGGTGGTCGAGGCCGTGGCCGCAACCGTGATGATGACGATGATGATGATCGCGGTGGCCGCTCAGGTGGTCGAGGTCGTGGCCGCAGCCGTGATGACGACGATGATGACGATCGTGG
>NZ_JAHPTH010000042.1:0-548 GCF_025514195.1 Acinetobacter sp. WU_MDCI_Abxd143 | reverse complement strand
AAGTTTGAACGTAATAAGCCACACGTAAACGTGGGCACAATCGGTCACGTTGACCATGGTAAAACAACTTTAACTGCTGCGATTGCAACAATTTGTGCAAAAACTTACGGCGGTGAAGCGAAAGATTACTCACAAATCGACTCAGCACCTGAAGAAAAAGCACGTGGTATTACAATTAATACTTCACACGTAGAATACGATTCTCCAATTCGTCACTACGCGCACGTTGACTGCCCGGGCCACGCCGATTACGTTAAAAACATGATTACTGGTGCTGCTCAGATGGACGGCGCGATCCTTGTGTGTGCTGCGACTGACGGTCCAATGCCACAAACTCGTGAACACATCCTTCTTTCTCGTCAGGTTGGTGTACCTTACATCATCGTGTTCTTGAACAAGTGTGACCTTGTTGATGATGAAGAATTACTTGAATTAGTAGAAATGGAAGTTCGTGAACTTCTTTCTACTTATGACTTCCCAGGTGATGACACTCCAGTTATCCGTGGTTCTGCGCTTAAAGCGTTGGAAGGCGATGCTGGTCAATATGG
>NZ_JAHPTH010000041.1:0-560 GCF_025514195.1 Acinetobacter sp. WU_MDCI_Abxd143 | reverse complement strand
ATGTTGATCTGCTTCAACAGAATTCGAACCCTTGTTATCACCGACTGCCAAATCGCCCGATAACAGGGGTTTTTTAATGTCTTTTTGCATCAAATTTTGTCCCCGAGTTAATGAATAGTATCAAGTAAAAGAAAAAACAGCGAACTTACTTCGTAAGTTGCTGTTTTTTAACGAGTATCAAACAGTGTTTAAAAGTTTAGGTGTAGCACCTTTTGCAACATAAAAAACAACATTTCGACCCGAAGCAAGCGCACCGCATGGAATGCTGACACGCTTGTTTTTTAGGCTTTCATATTCCTTGCCATTTTCAACAGTAAGATCTATTAGTTCATTTTTTTTATCGCCATTAGGTAGTTCAAACTCCCCTAAAAGTTGGATCTTGTCTCGATCGGCAAATGCCTCACCAGTTTTTTTGTCTTTACCACCTTGTTGAGTAAAAACATTAATTATTGTGCCTTCTAACTTAATCATAAGTGTCCTTCCTGTTCCAAAACCATAGATAAACCTTCTTCGTGCTCTATAACCGAAGCTTCATAAGCTTCGATTGCGCCATCTGGTAA
>NZ_JAHPTH010000040.1:0-629 GCF_025514195.1 Acinetobacter sp. WU_MDCI_Abxd143 | reverse complement strand
ATCATTAAGAGAATTGAAGAACAACTTGTGTGGATTTTTACTGATTGATTAATCGAAATAATTTTCATTGATTGATTGGTTTAAATTACTCGAAGTTTATTTGAGCGAAATTTAAGTCAGTAATTGATGAGCCAGAATTGGCACCTTGTCTATAATAAGGTGCAAAATGATTTTAACTGAAGAGTTTGATCATGGCTCAGATTGAACGCTGGCGGCAGGCTTAACACATGCAAGTCGAGCGGAGAGAGGTAGCTTGCTACTGATCTTAGCGGCGGACGGGTGAGTAATGCTTAGGAATCTGCCTATTAGTGGGGGACAACATTTCGAAAGGAATGCTAATACCGCATACGTCCTACGGGAGAAAGCAGGGGATCTTCGGACCTTGCGCTAATAGATGAGCCTAAGTCGGATTAGCTAGTTGGTGGGGTAAAGGCCTACCAAGGCGACGATCTGTAGCGGGTCTGAGAGGATGATCCGCCACACTGGGACTGAGACACGGCCCAGACTCCTACGGGAGGCAGCAGTGGGGAATATTGGACAATGGGCGCAAGCCTGATCCAGCCATGCCGCGTGTGTGAAGAAGGCCTTATGGTTGTAAAGCACTTTAAGCGAGGAGGAGGCTACTTTAG